>NZ_JBITZP010000016.1:158224-174303 GCF_044546945.1 Kitasatospora sp. NPDC053057
CGGCCCCCCCCCGGCGCCGCCCCCCCCCCCCCCCCCCCCCCCGCCGGCCCGCCCCCCCCCCCCCGCCCCCCCGCCCCCCCCCCCCCCCCCCCCCCCCCCCCCCCCCCCCCCGCCGTCGGCACAGGTCGTCACGACGGGCTGCCGCGGGCCGGGCCCCTTCTCGCCTCTTCTCCCGCGTTGACAGTGCCACGACGGGCTCCTAGCGTGGCGCAGTCGATCACCCGCGAGTAGGGACTGTTGATGGCCGAGCCCCGCCCGTACGACCTCGTCCTGTTCGGTGCCACCGGGTTCACCGGCGGACTCACCGCCGAGTACCTGGCCCGGACCGCGCCCGAGGGCTGCCGCTGGGCACTCGCCGGACGCGACGAGCGCAGGCTCACCGCCGTCCGGGCGAAGCTGGCGCAGATCGACCCGCGCTGCGCCGGCCTCCCCCTGCTGATCGCGGACGCCGCGGACCGCGAGGCGCTGCGCGCCGTGGCCGCGAAGGCCCGGGTGGTGGTGTCCACGGTCGGCCCGTACCTGCGGCACGGCGAGCCGCTGGTGGCAGCCTGCGCGGACAGCGGCACCGACTACGTGGACCTCACCGGCGAGCCGGAGTTCGTCGACCGGATGTACCTCCGGCACCACGAGCGGGCGGTGGCCACCGGCGCGCGGCTGGTGCACGCCTGCGGCTTCGACTCGGTGCCGCACGACCTCGGCGTGCTGTTCACCGTCGAGGAGTTGCTGCGCCGCGGCGGCCCGGCGGCCCGGGTCTCGGTCGAGGGCTTCGTCCGCGCCGGCGGCACCATCTCCGGCGGCACCTTCGCCTCGGCGATGACGGCCTTCTCCCGACCGCGCGCGATGGCCCGGGCCGCCCGGGCGCGCCGCGCGGTCGAGCCCCGGCCGAAGGGACGGCTGGTCCGCACCCCGACCGGCCGGCCGCACCGTTCACGGGCGGCCCGGGCTTGGGCGCTGCCACTGCCCTCGATCGACCCGCAGGTGGTGTCCCGCTCGGCCGCCGCACTGGACGCGTACGGCCCGGACTTCGGCTACGCGCACTACGCGGCGGTTCGACGGCTGCCGATCGCCCTCGGCGGTGTCGCCGCGGTGACCGCGGTCGCCGTCGCCGCCCAACTGCCCCTGCTGCGCCGGGCCCTGGGGCGGCTGCGCAAGCCTGGCGACGGGCCGAGCGCGGAGCAGCGGGCCCGCTCCTGGTTCGCCGTCCGGTTCGTAGCGCGGGCGGGCGGCGGGCGCACGGTCCTCGCCGAGGTGTCCGGGGGCGACCCCGGCTACCAGGAGACCGCGAAGATGCTGGCCGAGTCGGCGCTCTGCCTGGCGTACGACGACCTGCCGCCCCTGGCAGGGCAGCTGACCACGGCGGTGGCGATGGGCCGGCCGCTGATCGACCGGCTGATCGCGGCCGGCATCTCCTTCCGCGTGCTGGACGCCCCGCCGACGACCGCCCCCGGCCGGTAGCGGCCGCCGGACATCATGGGGCGCTGACGCCGCTTCCGGGCGTTCGCCGGACCGGCGCGGGCGGCCGGCCCGGCCGGCCGATCAGTCCGTCCGAGCCGGGGCCGCGCCGGCCCTGGGCAGCATGGACTCGAAGGCGGCCCGGGCGTCGGCCATCGTCCGGCCGGCCTCCCGGAGCGCCTGCGGGAGATGGTGCGCCACCGCCTCGACCAGTCCCCGGATGTGATCACGGTCCACGTGCCGGGTGAGGGTGAAACGCAGGCCGGACTTCTTCAGGGGGACGAGGGGAAAGGACGACTGGTTCACGTAGAACCCCTCGTCGAGGACCCGTCGCACCATGCCGTAGCTGACTTCAGGCTCACCGAGTCCGATGAAGTAGACCGGCGTCCTGGGATCGGAGACGACGGGCAGATCGGCCGCGGCGAGGAGCTCGTTGCAGTGTTCCCGGCGCTCCGCCAGCTGTGCCTGGAGGGCCTCGATCCGGGAGGAGAGGTGGATCCGCGCCGAGGCGATCGCCGCCCCGAGCATCGGCGGCGGCAGCGGGTGGGAGTACATCAGCGGTCCGCCGTTGACCTGCACCCGCTGGAACGCCTCCTCGGTGGGGAGCACGGCAACGCCGCCGATGGTCCCGAAGCCCTTGGCGAGCGTCGTGACGAGCACCACCCGATCGCCCAGACGCCGGCCGAGCTTCTCAAAGACGTAGCCCGCGCCGTGCCGCCCGTACCAGCTCATGCCGTGCGCGTCGTCGATGTAGAGGTGCAGGGCTGGGTACGCCGCCATCAGCCGGACGAGGTCCTCGACCGGTGCGACGTCGCCGAACATCGAGTACACGCCGTCGATCAGATACCAGACCCGCTCTCCGGTGCCCTGCGCGCGCAGGAGCCTGCGCTCCAGCGCGTCCAGGTCGTTGTGCCGCACCATCGCGAGCTCGACCCCCTGCTGCCGCCCGAGCTGGGCCGCCGTCTGGACGCTGAAGTGGACCTGCTGGTCCAGCACGGCCAGGTCGCCGGCTCCGAGCAGCGCCGGCATCACGGACATGTGGCACAGCGACGTCGACGAGTACACCAGGGCGGGGTGACCGTCGTACATCTCCCGTAGCAGCTCTTCGAGTTCGAGGTTGAGGCCGGACGCCACGTACCCCCGGGAGACCGAGAACTGAACGCCGAAGCGCTCGGTCGCCTCCACGGCGCCGCGCCGGACCTGTTCCTCCTGCTCCAGCGAGAGGTAGCCACAGGTCCCGAAGTTGACGAGATCCCGGCCTCCGATCCGCAGGTGCGTGCCCGGCGGCGAGTCGAGCCCGGTCGCCAGATGGCTGGTGCCCTGCCTCATCGCCTCGGCGATCAGCCGCTCGGCGGTGTCAGCGGAACTCTGGTACGGCACGGCGGCCATAGTGCTATCTCCTCAGACCATAGGGCGGTCGGACTATGGGATGAACGCCGTACTTCCGGAGAGGTTACGGGCCAACGGCGGGCTGCCCAGGTCCTGGGAACTTGCGCAGGCCCGCCCGGTCCTGCCGGGACTCGCCGCTGATAGTGCGTCAGTTGGGCTGACGGGCGCGGGTGAAGAGGCGGCCGGCGAGGTCGACGCCGGTGACCGCGCCGTTCGCGTCACGGCTGAAGTAGCCGCGCTGGCCCTTCAGGCCGCCCTCGGCGATGATGTACTCGTCGCCGTCGCCGGTCAGGAAGCCCATCTCGGCGGCCGGGTAGTCCGGGGGCATCTCGGTGTCGGACGCGGCGCGGATCTCCGGCTTGATGCCGACCGCGAGGGTGAGCCGGCGGCCGTCGCCGGCGATGTCGAGGTTCATCGCGTCGATCTCGTAGCGGCCGGCGACCTCTCGGGCCCGCGCCTCGTCGTACGGGACCGGCTCCGGGTCCTCCTCGACCACCCCCAGGTAGTGCTCCAGCGCCCAGCGGACCACCGACTGGTTGCACGGGTAGCCCTCCGGGCCGGCGTTGGCCAGCGCGACGACGGCGAAGTTCCGCTCGGGCACGATCAGCAGCTCGGCGAACTGACCGTTGCCCGAGCCACCGTGGCCGACGGTCCTGACGCCGTCCACCTCGCGCAGGAACCAGCAGATGCCGAAGCCGTCACCGAGCGTGCTGGCGCGCAGCTCGACCGTCTGCTCGCGCATCCGGTGCAGCGCCTCGGCGGGCAGCACCCCGGCGCCGTCACCGAGCTGGAACCGGGCCCAGCGCAGCAGGTCGGCGACCGAGGAGGCGGCACCACCGCCGGGGTTGTTGCCGCGGGTGCCGGGCCGGAAGGCCTTCCACGGCTGGGCGGTGCGCAGCGTTCCGCCCTCGTCCCGGTTGTGGCCGACGGCAAAGCGGCGGACCATCACGTCGGCCTCGTCGAAGACGGTGTCCGACAGGCCGACCGGTTCCAGGACCAGCTGGGCCACGGCCTTCTCGAAGCTCCTCCCGGTGACCTTCTCGACGACCCGTCCGGCCAGGTTGTAGCCGGCCTGGCTGTAGGAGGCGCGGGCGTCGGGCTCGGCGATCAGCGGCAGGCCGGCCATGCGGGCGACGAATCCCGCGAGCGAACCGTCCTCCTCGTCACCGTCCATCAGGTTCCAGTCCAGCCCGGCGGTGTGGTTGAGCAGATTGAGCACGGTGATCCGCTCGGCCGTCCGCTCGTCGGCCAGCCTGAGCTCGGGGACGTAGCGGCGCACCGGCGCGTCGAGGTCCACCCTCCCCTCGGCGACCAGCCGCATGAGCGCGGTCGCGGTGAAGGTCTTGGTGACCGAGGCCAGGTGGAACAGGGTGTGCTGGTCGACCGGCAGCGGGTTGTCGAGGCTGGTCACACCGTGGGAGGCGTACGTCTCCTGGCCGTCGAGGAGGATGCCCACCGCGAGTCCGGGGACGTCGAAGTCCTTCGCCGTTCCGGCGACGAACGCTGACAGCTGATCCTGTGCCATGGGGTTCCCTCCCGAGTTGAACTATGTACAGGAAGAAGGTAGCGGCCGCCTTGAACAAAGTGCAAGTGATTCTTGAACTTAGTTCGACTACGCTGTCGCGCATGCCCCGAGCGACCCTGACAGCGGACCAGATCATCGGCGCGGCCATCGACCTCCTGGACGAGGAGGGACTGGACGGCCTCAACATGCGCAGTCTCGGCAAACGGCTCGGCACCGCCGCGACCGCGATCTACTGGCACATCAGGACCAAGGACGAACTGGTACGGCTCGCCGGCGACGCGATCTGGGACGAGGTCGTCCTGCCCGACCTCGCCGCGACCGACTGGCGGACGGCAGCCACCGCCATGGCCACCGGCATGCACGCCATGCTCACCCGGCACCCGTGGCTCGGCCAGGCCTTCGGCAGCTACCTGCACTACGGCCCGGGCAAGGCCCGCGTCGACGACCACAGCCTCGCCCTCTACGAGCGGGCCGGCTTCACCGCGACGGAGGCGGACCAGGCGGCGGCCACGATCCTCGTCTTCACCCTCGGCGCCGCCCTCGCCCCCGCGTCCGAGGTCTCCCTCACCCGCCGACTGGCCCGCGGCGACACGGACGCCCAACAGGTGCTGGCCGACACCATGACCCGGGCCGCCGAGATCGCCTCCGCCTTCCCCCGCCTGCGCGAACGCATCGGCACCACAGGCTACGCCGACGCGCCCGACAGCAGCTTCGAGTTCGGTCTGCGGGCAATCCTCGACGGCTTCGCCGCACGCCTCGCCGAGCGCTGACGGACCGCGCCCGTACGGACCGGCGCGCCTGCCGTCCCTAACCCGCCCGGCCCGACCGTTGCCGGCCCACGTGCGCGGGGAGGAGCCCGGAGCGCGGTACTGCCGCCCCGTCGGGCGTAGTACCGAGGTACCGCCGCACCTGCGAGGTTCCGTCCCGGGTACCGCGGTCTGCCGTCGCGCCGCCGCTAGCGTGAATGGCAGGACGGCTGGTCGGCCACGGATCCGACGGTCCCACCGAGCCTCGGCCCGATCTCCCGGCGCCCCGGGACCGTCCGTGCTTGCGACCGGCATCACCGTCGACGGCATTCGGAGGGTGGCATGAACACTGCGACCTGCCTGACCACGAACAGCCATGGGCTTGCCCGGGCCGCCCGGACGCCCGGCCCCGCCGCTACGCGCGCCGAGTGGGCGAGACACGACACCTGGCCGGTCCCGACGACACCACCCACGGCCTGGCACACCCCGGGCGCGGCGGCGGCCACCTGGACCCTCCGGACTCCGGCGCCACCGCGGTGCGCAAGCCCCTGCTCGTGGTCGGCCGGAGCGTCGGCCCCGCGGCCGGCCCCTTCGGCCTCCTCACCGTGGTGACCCGCACCACGTCGTACGGCACCTTCCCGCTGCCGCCCCGACCGCACGAGCGGCCCGGGCGGAGCGGTCACTCGATGATGACCGCCATGTCGCCGTAGCTGGCGTACCCGGCCGCGAGGGCCGCCCCGCTGATCTGCAGCTGCCCGCGGGACGGGTCGTTGACCAGATACTGCCCGTTACTGACCCCGGTCACGACGACGGTGTGCTCGGACGGGCCGGCGTAGGGCACCACGCGGCCGTCGTACGCGGTGTACGAACCCGCCGCGACGTCACGCCAGTCGTAGTCGACCCAGACGATCGCCAGGTGTCCGGCGGCAACCGCGCTGCTCAGCTGGGCGGGCGAGATCCCCTGTCCGGCCGCCGCCACGGACAGGCCGTAGGTCTGCGCGGCCCGGGCGACCGGCGGGTAGTACACGCCGAAGCCGGTACCGCCCGCTTCCGAGCCATTGGGGCTTCCCACGAAGGCCCGGAACGGGTCCCCGGACAGTGGCCCGGAGACCCCCGCCTGCGGGTGTGCCAGGTCGACGCCGATGTGTCCGAGCACGTCCTGGTCGGACACCTGCACCCCCCGTGCGGCCAGCACCATGCGCAGGGAGGTCGCCTCGCAGTCGTTGCCCAGTTGCTGCTGGTAGGCCGGGACAGCGATGGTGGCGGCGCCCGACGGGGGCGTGCCGATCACCATGACAGCGCCGGTCAGGAGGGCGGTGACGGTCGCCATCAGCCTGCCGTGCCTCTTCCTCGGCAGCCGGCCCGGCACTGGGCGCATCCGGGCGCCCGGTGCGGTTGCGGGTGACGAGGCCGCGGGTGGAACCGGCCGTCGCGGGTTCGGGTGCAGGCATCGCCCACCGTTCAGGACCTCCTCGTGGCTCCCCATGGCCTATCTCCTTCCCATGGCGTCTCACCGTCTGAGGACCGGACATCCGCTGTCGGACGCCCGCCGGCCCGGACGCGGGCCGGTGACATCCCCGGACGTCCCTTCCATCGAACCTCCGCTTCGCCCGCTCCGCCTCGCGGTGGCACCAGCGCTGGAGCGTCTCCGCGAGACGAAGGGGCCGGCCCGGTATCCGTGGGGTTGGATACCGGGCCGGCCCGTGTCGCGCGTGACGGTGGGTCAGCGCGCGGCGGTCTTGCGCGTGCGGCGGGACACGGAGTCCAGGACGACGGCGGCGAGCAGGACCGCGCCGGTGATCATGTACTGGATGGCCTGGTCGACGTGGACCAGGTCGAGGCCGGTGATGATCGACTGGATGACCAGGATGCCCAGCAGGGCGGACCAGGTCTTGCCGCGTCCGCCGAAGAGGCTGGTGCCGCCGATGACGGCCGCCGCGATGGAGTTCATCAGGACGTTGCCGCCGCCGAGCATCTTGTCGGCGGAGCCCTGCTGGGAGGCGATGAACAGGCCGCCGAGGGCGGCCATGCCGGCGGAGATCATGAAGACCGAGATCCGGACCCAGGCGACGTTGATGCCCGCGCGGCGGGCGGCCTCCACGCCGCCGCCGACGGCGAAGATCTGCCGGCCGTAGCTCGTGCGGCGCAGGACGAAGTCGGTGATGACGACGACGGCCAGGAAGACCAGCAGGGGCAGCGGCAGGCCGCGGTCCTGGTTGAGCATGTAGGCGGCGGTCAGCGCGATCACGGCGAGGACGCCGGTGCGCAGCGCGATCTCACTGACGGGACGCGCGGTGAGGCCGGCGGCGGTGCGGCGGCGGGCGTCGAGGATCTGCCCGAGGGCGAAGAGCGCGATACCGAGGACGGCGAGGCCCCAGGTGTAGGCGATGTCGCCGTCGCCGAGGAAGTAGGTGTCCAGGTTGGCCAGGACGCCGTCGTTCACGACGTTGACGGTGCCCTTGTCGCCGAGGACGTACTGCTGCAGGCCGCTCCAGGCGAGCAGGCCGGCGAGGGTGACGACGAAGGCCGGGACGCCGATCTTGGCGAAGAAGAAGCCGTGCAGGGCGCCGATGGCGACGGCGGCGGCGACGGCGATGAGGCAGGCGAGCCACTCGTTGTAGCCGGAGCGCACGGACAGGACGGCGGCGATCGCGGCGGAGACGCCGGAGACGGAGCCGAGGGAGAGGTCGATCTCGCCGAGGAGGAGCACGAAGACGATGCCGACGGCGATCAGGCCGGGGCCGGCGATCCACTTGGTGATGTTGGTGAGGTTGTCGGCGTTGAGGAAGTCCCCGGTGACGCTCTGGAAGATGACGCCGATGAGGATCAGGCCGAGGACGACGGGCACGGAGCCGAGGTCGCCGTTCTTCATCTTCCGCTTGAACTCGGCGAGGTAGCCGGCGAGGCCGGACTCGCGGACGAGCAGGCGGGGGTCGACCGCGGGGGTGGCCGCTGCCGGCGCGGCCGGGGTGGTCTGTTCGGTGGTCACTTCGTTTCCTCCGCGAGTCGGGCCTGGCGTCGGGTGACGGCGTTCTCGGTGGCGCCGGTGATGGCGGAGATGATCTCCTCGTGCGAGGTGCCGGCCACCTCGAAGACACCGTTGTTGCGGCCCAGGCGAAGGACGGCGACGGTGTCGGCGACGGCCTTGACGTCGGCCATGTTGTGGCTGATCAGGATGACGCCGAGGCCACGGTCGCGCAGGCGCTCGACGAGGTCGAGGACCTGGGCGGTCTGCTCGACACCGAGGGCGGCGGTGGGCTCGTCCAGGATGACGATCTTGGGGTCGCCGACGAGGGCTCGGGCGATGGCGACCACCTGGCGCTGGCCGCCCGAGAGGGCGGCGATGGGGATGCGCACGCTCGGGATGCGGATGGAGAGGGTGTCGAGCAGTTCGCGCGCCCGCTTCTCCATGGCGACCTCGTCGAGCAGGCCGAGGCTCTTCAGCTCGCGGCCGAGGAAGAGGTTGCCGACCACGTCGAGGTTGTCGCAGAGCGCGAGGTCCTGGTACACGGTGGCGACGCCGAGGGCCTGGGCGTCCTGCGGGCGTCCGATGGAGACCGCCTTGCCCTCCCACTCGATCGTTCCCTCGTCGATGGGGTGGACGCCGGCGATGGTCTTCACCAGCGTGGACTTTCCGGCGCCGTTGTCGCCCACCAGGGCCACCACCTCGCCTGCGTGTACCTCCAGGTGCACGTCGGTGAGTGCCTGGACGGCGCCGAAGCGCTTGGAGACCCCGCGCAACGCCAGTACGGGTGCGCCTGTCACGTGAACCATCTCCTTCTTCCCGTGCGCGCCGTGATGGTGGGTCGGCAGCCGGGCTGGCCCGCGCCGTACGGGGCGGGCGGGTGAGCGTCGAAAGGGGGGCCGGGGCGGGCAGGACCCGCCGCGCGGTCGGGGCGGTGCCCCCCGGGGAGGTGGGGAGCACCGCCCGGGCGGTGCTACTTCAGGCCGGCGGCGGCGCAGGCGGCCGCGTAGTCGGCGGTGCAGATGTCCGAGGCCTTGTAGAGGCCGTCGGCGATCACGGTGTCCTTGATGTTCGCCTTGGTGACGATCTTGGGGTCGAGCAGCTTGGCCGGAATGCCCTTGTCGGTGGCGCTGTCGATGCTGGAGCTGGCCACGGACTTGACGTCCTTGCCCTGCAGGAGGTCGACGGCCAGTTCGGCGGCGTTGTCGGCGAGCGGCTTGTAGGCCTTGTAGATGGTGTAGGCCTGGTCACCGTTGACGATGCGCTGGACGGCGTCGAGGCCGGCGTCCTGACCGCCGACGGGGACCTTGATGCCCGCGCCCTGGAGCTGGGTGATAATGGCGCCGGCCATGCCGTCGTTGGCGGAGTAGACGCCCTGGAAGCCGTCCTTGCCGAGCTGGGTGATCGCGGCGCCGATCTTCTGGCCGGCCACGGTGGGCTTCCACTCGCCCGACTGCTCGTAGACGACCTTCTTCACCTTGCCGTCGAGCACCTTGTGGGCGCCGGCCTTGAACTGGCCTGCGTTCGGGTCCGCGTCATCGCCGTTGATCATGACGATGTTGGCGTCGGCGGCCTTGTCCCCGAGGGCGTCGACCAGGGCCTGGCCCTGGAGTTCGCCGACCTTCTCGTTGTCGAAGGAGACGTAGGCGGCGACCGGGCCGGTGGCCAGGCGGTCGTAGGCGACGACCTTGACGCCCTTGGCGGCGGCCTCCTGCACCCAGCCCTGGGTGGAGGTGGCGTCGAAGGCGTCCAGGACGATCACCTTGACGCCCTGGGCTATCAGGGTGTCGAACTGCTGCTTCTGCTTGGCGGCGCTGCCCTCGGCGTTGTTGTAGAGCACCTTGCAGTCCGCGCACAGGGCCTTGACCTTGGCCTCGATGAACGGCCGGTCGAAGGACTCGTAGCGCACGGAGGAGGCGTTCTCGGGCAGCAGCAGGCCGATGGACTTGTTGTCGCCGGAGGCGGCGGAGTCCTTCTTGTCGCCGCCGGCCTTGCCGCAGGCGGCCATGGACAGGGCCATCGAGACGGCTGCGGTGGCGATGACGGCGCGACGCATCATTGCGTTCATGGTGGGGGTGCCTCCCTGACGTCGCCGCGACGGCGCGGCGGAGTTGAGGGGAGTCAATCCGCCTGGGCCGTCTAGAGTCAAGAAGTAAATCCAAAACGAGGCCGCTCTGGACCTTTTCGTTATCTTCCTGAACGCAGCAGGTCGCTAGGGCTCGCCGGACGGATCGACCGTTTTCCGGCCCCTGCCGCTCCGCCCGGCGGCCTTCGCGCGGGATCACGGGTACCGCGAACACGCGTATACGCAGGTTGAACAATCAGTGACGGCAACCGGTGCGGACCCGGAACCGGGTCGGGCGTGAATGACGGGCTGGGCGCCGTGAACGCCGGCGGGACGCTTGCGGGACTGATGTGTCCAAGAGATGTCGACTGAGGCGTTCCCCCCGAACCGGACGCGGGCTTTGCGGTGACGGACCCACCGGTGGGCACCTCGACGTGGCCCGCTCCCCTGACCCGACTCACTTGCCGGGCCGGAGATCTGACGCCATGTCAGTAGATCACCGGCCCGAACCGGAGGAATCTCCGCCCGTGGCAGATGGGGTGCCGGTCTTCACGCGGTGTTCACCAGCTGATTCGGGCCGCCACCGGCCGGTGGTCGCTGCCGTTGGCCGGGAGCACCCACGAGCTCCTCGGCTCCACGCCACGGACCAGGATCTGGTCGATCCGCACCACGGGGAACCGTGCCGGCCAGGTGAAGCCGAAGCCGTCCCCGGCCACCTCCTGGGCCGAGCGCAGCTGCGAGGTGAGGCCGTCGAACGCGCGGTCGTCCGTGGTGCCGTTCAGGTCGCCGAGCAGCACCACCCGCTGGCTCGGATCGGCGGCGACGGCCTTGCCGAGCGCCTGCACGCCGATGTTCCGCGAGGCCGTCCAGAAGCCGCTGCTGGGAAGCACCCGGACGGACCCCAGGTGGGCCACGTACACCGTCAGCGGCCCGCGGTCCGTGGCCACCGTGGTGCGCAGCGCCCGGTTGGAGGCCAGCTTGGCGGCGGCCGGCTTGGTGTCGGCCAGCGGCCCGTAGTCCATGATGTCGATCGGCCGGGTGTCCGACAGCGGCAGCCTGCTCCACAGCCCGACCGTGCCCTGCACCGTGTGGTACGGGTACGCCTTCGCCAGCTCCTGCTCGTACGTGCCCGTGGCCTGCTCGGTCAGTGCCACCACGGCGAGCACGTCCGCCCCGGAGGCGGCCAGGTCGCGTGCGGTGCGGGCCGGGTCGGGGTTGTCCGCGTAGACGTTCTCGCTGGCCACGGTGAGGTCGCCGCCCGGGTGGGACTTGTCGGCGAGCAGCCCGCCGAAGAGGTTCAGCCACACCGTGACCGGCAGCATGAGCGCGAGCACCGCGGAGGCGGAGCGGCGCCACAGCGCCGCGGCCAGCAGCACCGGGACGATCAGACCGAACCACGGCAGGAAGCTCTCCTCCAGGCTGCCGAGGTTCCCGGTCCCCCGGTCCGGGATCTCCGCGTGCAGCAGCATGAGCAGCCCGAGCAGCAGCGCCAGTGCCGCGAGCACCCGGCCTCGCTTCCAGGGCCCCGGCCGGGAGACGGCGCGTGCCGCCCGGCGGATGCGCGCGCGCCAGGCCCCGGCGCCGGTCTCCCGGCCGCCGGCGCCGTCCGGTCCGGTCTGCGCCGTGTCCGTCTGCGTCGTCGTGTGGTTCATGCCGCCAGTCAACGCGGCGCGGTGTCGTCGTCGCGTATGGGATTTTCGATACGCCGACGATATGCGCCGGGCTCGTAGCATCGAGAGCATGCGCGTGTTGATCGTCGAGGACGAACCCTTTCTGGCAGAAGCCATCCGCGACTGCCTGCGTCTGGAGGCGATCGCGGCCGACCTCGCGGGTGACGGCGACACCGCGCTGGAACTGCTGGGCGTCAACGGCTACGACATCGCCGTCCTCGATCGCGACGTCCCCGGACCGTCCGGTGACGAGATCGCCCGACGCATCGTCGCCTCCGGCAGCGGTACGCCGATCCTCATGCTCACCGCCGCCGACCGTCTCGACGACAAGGTCTCCGGCTTCCAACTCGGCGCCGACGACTACCTCACCAAGCCGTTCGAGATGCAGGAGCTCGTGCTCAGGCTCAGAGCACTCGACCGAAGGCGCCCACACAACAGGCCTCCCGTGCGGGAGATCGCGGGTCTGCGGCTGGACCCGTTCCGCCGCGAGGTCTACCGGGACGGCCGCTACGTCGCGCTCACCCGCAAGCAGTTCGCCGTGCTCGAAGTCCTGGTCGCTGCCGAGGGCGGTGTCGTCAGCGCCGAGGAACTCCTCGAACGCGCGTGGGACGCGAACGCCGACCCGTTCACCAACGCCGTGCGCATCACCGTCTCGTCACTGCGCAAGCGGCTCGGTGACCCGTGGATCATCGCCACCGTGCCGGGTGTCGGCTACCGCATCGACGTGCAACCGGAAGCCGGGCAGGAGGGAGGCGGGCGTGGATAGAGCACCTGGCGCGAGCGTTCGCCTCAAACTCACCCTCAGCTACGCCGGATTCCTCATGCTGGCCGGTGTCCTGCTGCTCGCGGCGGTGTGGGTGTTCCTCCTGCGCTACGTCCCCGATCGTGCGACGCTCATCGTCCCCACGGGTGTCCCCGCCAACGGTGTCTTTCCCATCCGGTCCAACCTCCTGCGCGTCTTCGCTCCGAGGGCAGCCGCAGTGTTGGCCTTCCTCCTGGTGTTCGGCCTCGTGGGAGGGTGGTTCCTCGCCGGCCGGATGCTCGCCCCGCTGACCCGCATCACCGAAGCCACCCGTCAGGCCTCGACCGGATCGCTCTCCCATCGGATCCGGCTACCGGGCCGCAGGGACGAGTTCCGTGAACTCGCCGACGCCTTCGACACGATGCTGGCGCGGCTCGAAGCACACGTCGCCGAACAGCGGAGGTTCGCGGCCAACGCCTCGCACGAGTTGCGCACCCCACTGGCGATCTCCAAGGCGCTTCTCGATGTGGCCCGCACCGATCCGGACCACGACCCCGGCGAAGTCATCGACCGCCTCCATGCCGTCAACACCCGGGCGATCGACCTCACCGAGGCGTTGCTCCTCCTCAGCCGCGCCGAGCAGCGGTCCTTCACCCGAGAACGCGTCGACCTGTCCCTCCTGGCGGAGGAAGCCACCGAGACACTCCTCCCCCTCGCGGAACGGCACGGCGTCACCATCGAGACGTCCGGCGACATCACCCCCACGATCGGGTCGCGGGCGCTCCTGGTGCAGCTGACGATGAACCTCGTGCACAACGCGATCGTCCACAACCTGCCGGAGGGAGGCACCGTGTGGGTCAGCACCGGCGTGCGCCCCGACGGTGCGGTGCTCACCGTGGAGAACACCGGTGAGCGGCTCACCCCTCAGCTGGTCTCCACACTCACCGAACCGTTCCGGCGCGGCGCCGAACGCATCCGCACCGACCACGCGGGCGTCGGCCTGGGCCTGGCGATCGTCAAGACCATCACCCACGCACACGATGGAACACTCACCCTCACCCCGCGCCCTGCCGGCGGGCTCCGAATCACGGTGGAACTGCCCGCGGCCGACTCGCACTGTGGTGCCGGTGACCAGCCGGTCGATCCGGACCCGGCCGCCCCGCGGTGGTGACCGCGGGTCGCCGGCCGGACCGCTGTGGCGCCGCCCAACCCGGCCACCACGCCCGGAACGGCGCTGACCGAAGTGTCCGGCACGCAACGGCTGATCGCCGGCCGCTACCGGCTCCGGCACCCGCTCGCCGAGGGCGGCTTCGGCCGGGTCCGGCAGGCGCACGACGAGCGCCTGGACGCCGACGCCCGCGAACATCATGCTCGCCGGCGACGGCAGTGTCGTGTGCAACACCTGTGGCGCTACCTGACATTGTGCGGAGCACGGTCGTGGTCCGCCGATATCCGGTTGATGGTTGCCCCGTGCGGTGAGTACTGTGCCTCACGTGATGAGCCCTGAGTCAGACAGAACGGAGCCACCGGTCACTCGGCGGCGGGTTGGCGCCTGACCAACAATCGATTGGTTCCTTGGTCGGCTTCGCTGCGAGTAACCGGACACGCGCTCCGTGTGTCTGGTCTGGTTGTGGCTCTCGTCTCAGCAACAGGTGACGCAGTTCGACGTCCAGCACGCGGATGTTCATGCCCGCACACGTCAACGCTGGAGTCGACTCCGTGCCCGTGTTCATCTACGTCCTCGGCCTTGCTGTCTTCGCGCAAGGGACCTCCGAGTTCATGTTGTCCGGTCTCGTACCGGGTATTGCCCGTGATTTGTCCGTGTCGGTGGGAGCCGCCGCGAGCCTGACGTCCGCATACGCCATCGGGATGATCGTCGGTGCGCCGGTGATGGCCGCACTGAGCGCGCGCCGGCCACGCCGTCGCGCGCTGGCAGGCTTCCTTGCCGCGTTCGTCATCGTGCACGTCATCGGTGCGGTCACGACGGATTTCGCCGTGCTGTTCGGAACCCGAATCGTTGCCGCGATCGTCAATGCCGGGTTCCTGGCGGTCGCGATGAGTGTGGCGACCGCCCTCGTGACCCCTGCGAAGCAGAGCCGGGCCACCGCTGTCCTGCTGTCGGGGGTCACGCTGTCGTGTGTTGTCGGCGTGCCTGTCGGCGCTTTGCTCGGGAACTGGTCCGGCTGGCGTTCGGCTTTCTGGGCAGTCGCTGCCCTGTGCTTGCCCGCGCTGGCGCTCGTGTTCCGGTCGGCACCCACTGGTGCGGCCCGGCGGCACGACGTCTCCGTGAGGCAGGAAGTGCGTGCGCTCAAGTCGGGCTCGGTGCAGTTGGCGTTGACGCTCGCGGCGCTGGTCAATGGGGCAACTTTCGCAACCTTCGCCTATCTGGCTGTCATTGCCACGGATGTGGCTCACTTGTCCGCCGACGCGGTCCCTGAACCGCCCCGGGTTCGGTGGGGACTCGATTTCGTGTAAGGATTCGAGTCATGGCACGTCCTTCCTCCTACCCTCCTGAGCTGCGCCGTCGTGCGGTGCGCATGGTCGCCGAGGTCCTCGGTGACTACCCGAACGAGTCGGCCGCGTTGCGGGCCGTCGCGGAGAAGCTGGGCATCGGCTCCGCCGAGACCCTGCGCAACTGGGTGCGACGCGACCAGGTCGACTCCGGGCAGCGCCCGGGCACGACCACGGAGGAGTCCGCGCAGATCAAGGCCATGAAGAAGGAGATCGCCGAACTCAAGCGCGCCAACGAGATCCTCAAGGCCGCGGCGAGTTTCTTCGCGGCCGAGCTCGACCGGCCACACCTGCGCTCGTAGCGTTCATCGACGAGCACCGGGGCCGCTTCGGCGGCGTCGAGCCGATCTGCCGCGTGCTCACCGAGCACGGCTGCAGCATCGCCCCCTCCACCTACTACGCCCACCACAAGCGCCTGGCCTCACCCGCCGCCCGCACCGTGCGCGACGAGGAACTCAAGGCTCTCATCAAGGAGGTCTACAACGCCAACTACCGTGTCTACGGGGCCCGGAAGGTCTGGCGGGAGCTGAGCCGGCAAGGCCAAGCGGTGGCCCGCTGCACCGTCGAACGCCTCATGCGCGAACTCGGCATCACCGGTGCTGTCCGCGGCAAGAAGGTCATCACCACCATCGCGGACCCGGCCGCTGAACGCGCCCCGGATCTCGTCGACCGGCAGTTCGTCGCCACCGCGCCGAACCGCTGCTGGGTCGCCGACTTCACGCACATCGCCACCTGGGCCGGAGTCGTCTACGTCGCCTTCGTCGTGGACACCTTCTCCCGGCGCATCGTCGGCTGGTCGGCCGCGACCTCCAAGGAGACCCGGCTCGTCCTGGATGCGCTGGACATGGCGCTGTGGCAGCGCGACCGTGACGGATTCCCCCATCAGCGAGGCGAGTTGATACATCACTCGGATGCCGGGTCGCAGCTCGAATTCAACCAGCCGTCGCAACACAGGCTCTGACCGGCGACTTTAGCCGACTGTCGAGGGCTTCAGCAGGTGTTCTCCAGCCGAGG
>NZ_JBITZP010000017.1:0-172497 GCF_044546945.1 Kitasatospora sp. NPDC053057
CGCCGCCGCCCCCGCGCGCGCCGCTGGTCGGGGGGGGCTTATTTCTGGGTCCGCCGCCGCGTTGGGGGGGGGGGGGGCGGGGGTGGGGGGGGGGGGCCCCCCCCACAACGGCGTTCCGGGCGCCCGGCGGCGGCGCCAGGCGCCCGGCGGTCAGCCTCCGCCCGCTGCGGTCCAGTAGTCGCGGTCGGCCGGCAGGCGCGTGCGCAGGTCGGCGCGGACCTGCTCGGCCAGCCGCCGGGTGTCGCGTCGGTTGACCATCGCGCCGATGCCCGCGCCGAGGAGCAGCGGGGTCGTCGACGGCAGCCGGCGCATCCAGCTGCGGGTGAGCCGGCGGCGCACCCGCTGGCGAACCTCCGCCCCGAGCGCGAGCGCCGCGAGGCCCGCCGGGCGGATCAGCAGTTTCGCGTCGATCCCCCGGCGGTCGGCCCAGGCACCCAGGTAGGCGGCGGCCCGCTGGGTGGCGCTGCCCCGTACCGGGACGCCGTAGACCTCGTGCAGCTCGGCGATCAGCTTGAGTTCCACGGCCGCCACGGCGAGCGTCTCGGCCGCGACCTCCACCGGCATCGCGGGCGGCACGGGCAGCATCGCCACCGCCCCGACGCCCGCGCCGAGCGCGCCGGAGGCCCGGGTGGCGCCGGCGACCAGTAGGTCGGCCAGGTGCTCGGGGTCGGCGGCGCCGGGATGCTGGGCGCGCAGGGTGGTGAGGTCACGGATCGGGATCCGCGGGGCTGCCCGTACCAGCTGCTCGGTGAGGGCCTTGCCGCCGAGGACCGCTCCCCGGCCGCCGCTGCCCAGCAGCCGCGCCGCCTTCGCCATCAGTGCCCGGGCGCGGCCTCGCTCGGCGTGGCGCTCGGTGGCCGGCCAGGCCCCGACCGGCCGCTCGGCCCGCTCGACCAGCTCGGCGAGGTGTTCGGCCAGGCCCGTGTCCGGGACGGCGCCGCCCGCCTCGGGGGCGGGAACGGAGTTCGGGGGTCTGGGTGGTGTGGGGCCCGTCCTCGAAGCTCCGGGCTCCGAAGGCCCCGGTCGCTCGGAGCGGCCCGGTCTGCGAAAGACTGCCATGCGTGTGCGGCTACCCGGCCGTCCGGACGGCACGCCTGGGGTGGTCCGGCGGGTGGGTGGATGGCACTTCGGCTAGCGTCGGGCGTGGGGGCCGAACGATGGTCGGAGGTCGGCGGCATGGCAACAACGGCAATCGCGCGGCTGGCTGAGGAGTGGCGGCGGGCCGCGGATCAGCACCTGACGCCGACCAAGCGGTCACTGGTGGTGATGTGGGCGGCGTTCGGCACCACCTTCGGCACGGTGCGCTTCATCACGCACGGGATCAGGGGCGGCTGGCTGCCCTGGGGCAACATCTCGGCCGGCGGGAAGCACCTGCACCACTACAACATCGGCATCGCGGCGCTGGGCGGCGTCGGCCTGGTGGCCGTCCGCGGCGACGAGCGGGCGGTCGGCCACCCGGCGGTGGCCGCCGTCTACGGCGCGGGCGCGGCCCTGATCACCGACGAGTTCGCACTGCTGCTGGACTTGCAGGACGTGTACTGGGCCAAACAGGGCCGGGTGAGCGTCGACGTCTCGTTCGGCGTGCTCGCCGCGCTCGGCGGTTACCTGTCGGCCGCGCCGTTCTGGCACGAGATCGTCCGAAGCACCCACCGCCGGCTCAGGGCCGGATAGGGCCGGGCAGGGGGCCGCTCAGAGCGCCGAGCCCGCGGATGGTGGTGTGCGCATCCACCGGTCGGGCAGGCGCTTCCGGGACAGCGGTCCAACCCCGGCCGTGTCGATTCGGCTGATGGACCGGTGGGAGGCGATCATGACATTTCGGCATCCGGCGCGAAAGCGTGACGACGGGCGCCGCGGCCGGTTCGAGCAGACGGCCGAGCTGGCGTCGAACCTCACCAGTTCACCGCTCTTCGCCGCGCTCTGTCTGGCACTGGTCGGCGCGTTCGTCGCCGTACACGTCGCCGGTGCGTCGCTGGCGGTGCAGCTGCTGGTCGGAGACGCGATGGTTGCGTTGACACTGCTCCTGCTGGCCCTGCTGAAGAATTCGGAACGCCGGGCCGAGCACGCCATCCAGCGCAAGCTCGACGCGATCGCCGCCGCGTTGCTGGAGCAGCAGGAGGGTGAGCGGGGCGAGGCGTACCAGCGTCTGAAGGATGCGATCCGGCTGGAAGAGCGACTCTGAGTTCCACGACGGCTTGGGCTCCGCGACGGCTCGGGCCCCGCGACGGCTTGGGCTCCGCCGGGCGAGCAAGGCCGGAAGTGCTCTCCTCCTCCGCCCCGACTCCCGATATAACGGGGACGAAGGGGACCGAGGAGGTTGCGGCATGCAGGCGAGGAAACAGCAGGAGACGGCCGGGCATTCTCATCGCGACGCGAGCCCGGCCCGGCGGACCGACGCCCGGGTGAGACCGGCAGCCGGAGCCGGATCCCCGCAGTCCGTCGCAGACCTGCAGCGCACCGTCGGCAACGCGGCGACCGCCCGCATGCTCCAGCGTGCGACGGGCGACCGGCCCGGCACCCGACCGGTGGTGCAGCGGCAGCTGGACGAGAACAACGTGGAAACCACCTGCGAGGCCGGCAGGTACGACGGGCAGGCCGTCACACCGGGCCGCCGGGCGGCCGACCTCCGGAACATCGTGTGGCAGGACCACTGGGATGCCATCTCGGCGGTGTGCAAGAAGCACAAATACACCATCGCCGTCCGGGAGACCGGCGAGTTCTCGATCCGGCGGATCGCGGAAGGCGCCAAGGCCAAGCCGCACACCATCCTGGAGAAGTCGATCAAGCCCGACTCCGTCCGCAGGAAGTACGGCACCGGGCCCGGGCAGGCCCCGGGCGACCCGGCGACCGTACTGGCCTGGCTGGAGGCCAACGACCTGAGCGGCTTCGTCGGCCACTGGGGCGCCCAGGGCCTGCTCGGTGTGCGGATCGACAACCCGCCCCCGACGCTCGCCCCCGGGATCGTGCAGAACGGCGCCAACGGTGAGCCGTACGTACCGCTCGACATGCGGCAGGCGGGCGGCGGGCCCGCCATGGCCGCCCTGAAGACCGATCCGAACTGGAAGCAGTACCTCTACACCGGGGACTACGACCTGCACGAGGTGTACTCCGCCCAGGGCGGTACGGGCGGCGGCCAGATCCCGGAGGCCACCAGGGAGAAGGTCGACCTGCTGAACCGGCTCAACGCGGGAATCGCCCAGAACACCCAGCAGGAGCCGGTGGCGCGCCACGGCACGGTGGCCCTGGAGAACGGCCGGCTGCACACGGCGGCAGGCTCCGACCACGCCATGTTCCAGCACGGCGACCAGGCCACCTACCGGATGAACCAGTACCTGGAGTCGGAGGTGGCCCGGCACGCGCAACAACTGGTGCGGGCGGTGGCCACGGAGTCCAACGAGCCGCTGGCGTGGTGCCGGATGGGCAAGTGGTACGTGACCAGGACCCGCGCGGAGCACAAGGTGCTGCGCAAGCGCTGGAAGCTGGCAGTGCCCCACACCTGGGACGACGAGGAAGTGGAGCGCACGGCCCGCGGCGGCTACCGCACCGCCAACTACACGGCCTGACCCGGCCGTCGTCCTCGGAACTCCGGAGGCCCCCCTGACCGCGGAGCGGTCAGGGGGGCCTCTTACGATCAGTGCGCATTCTTCGACGGACGCCGCTGCCCGACCGGCTGGGTGCCCGCCGCCCAACGTCCTGCACCACCCGACGCACGACACGACGACTCCACCGACGGCGATGGAGTCGCCCACCGAGGAGGAACCTCCATGCAAGCCCGGAAGATCGGCGCGGCCGCCGCTACAGCGGTGGCGCTTCTGGCTGCCCGCGACCTCATCCAGAAGAAGCACGCGCTGCTCCGGAACTTCCCGGTGCTCGGGCACGCCCGGTACCTGTTGGAGACGATCGGGCCGGAGCTGCGGCAGTACATCGTGACCTCCAACGAGGAGGAGCGCCCCTTCAGCCGCGACCAGCGCAGCTGGATCTACGCGTCGGCCAAGGAGGAGAACAACTACTTCGGGTTCGGCACCGAGGTCGACGTCGAGCACGTCCAGGGGCACGCCTACGTCAAGCAGCGCACCTTCGCCGGCGCCCTGCCCGACACCCACGACCCGCAGGCCCCACTGCCCTCGGCCAAGGTGCTGGGCGGGCCGCGCGGGCGCGCCAGGGCGTTCCGGCCGGCGAGCGTGGTGAACATATCGGCGATGAGCTTCGGCTCGCTCTCCGGCGCGGCCATCACGGCGCTCAACAAGGGCGCGGCGGAGGCCGGCACGATGCACAACACCGGCGAGGGCGGCCTCTCCCCGTACCACCGCCAGGGCGGCGACCTCGTCCTCCAGCTCGGCACGGCCTACTTCGGCTGCCGCAACGAGGACGGCAGCTTCAACCTCGACAAGCTCAAGGACGTCGTCGCCGGCGCGCCGGTCAAGGCGATCGAGATCAAGCTCTCCCAGGGCGCCAAGCCCGGGCTCGGCGGAATGCTGCCGGGCGCGAAGGTCACCCCGGAGATCGCCGCCATCCGCGGCATCCCGGTCGGCCAGGACTGCGCCTCCCCGTCGCGGCACACCGCGTTCGGCGACGTCGACTCGATGCTCGACTTCGTCGAACTGCTCGCCACCGAGACCGGCCTGCCGGTCGGCATCAAGAGCGCCGTCGGCGAGATGGGCTTCTGGCAGGAGCTGGCCACGCTCATGGCGCGCGGCGACCGCGGCGTCGACTTCGTGACCGTCGACGGCGGCGAGGGCGGCACCGGCGCGGCGCCGCGGATGTTCGCCGACTCGGTGTCACTTCCCTTCCGGATGGGCTTCTCCCGGGTCTACGGCACCTTCGCCGAACAGGGGCTGACCGACGAACTCACCTTCATCGGCTCCGGCAAGCTCGGCCTGCCCGAGAACGCCGCGGTCGCCTTCGCCCTGGGCGCCGACATGATCAACGTGGCCCGCGAGGCCATGCTGTCGATCGGCTGCATCCAGGCCCAGAAGTGCCACACCGACAAGTGCCCCACCGGCATCGCCACCCAGAACCCCTGGCTGGCCCGCGGCCTCGACCCGGCCTCCAAGTCCACCCGCGCCGCCGTCTACCTGCGCACCCTGCGCAAGGAACTGCTGAAGGTCTCCTCCGCCGTCGGCGTCGCCCACCCGGGCCTCATCACCGCCAACGACATCGAGATCATGAACGGCGACTACGAGGCCCGCACCCTGGCCGGCGTCTACGGCTACAAGGACGGCTGGGGCGAACTCGGCCCGCAGCTCGCCAAGGAGATCACGGCCCTCCTCACCACCAACCCGGCCGTCTGACCCACCAGTTGGTACCACCCTCGCGGGTCGGCGGACCGCCGGCCCGCGAGGGCACCGCGACCAACCCAGTCGCGCCGCGACCAACCTGCCGCGCGGAGGCGGACCCGGCCGGTGACCAGGCGCATGGTGGTGTCGGCCTCGGCGAAGTAGCGTTCGGTCTCGCCGGTGGGGGTGAAGCCGAAGCGGGTGATCGCGCGGACGGCGTCGGTGTTGTCCACGGACGTCATGCTCCATACCCGGGTGAGGCCGAGTTCGGCGAAGGCGAGCTTGAGCATGAGCCAGCCGATGTCGGGGGCGCAGCCGGAGCCGCGCAGGTGGCGGGCCATGGTGAAGACGCCGGAGTAGCCGGTGGTGGCGTCCTCGATGTCGAGGCGGATGCCGCCGACGGGGCGGTCGTCGCCGTGGAGGCACGCGGCGAGCTGGTAGTGGCGGCGCGGCACGGCGGCGGCGGTCGTCACGGCCTCGTCGAGCCTGCGCCGGATCCGGGTGTCGTCCATGACGCCGGTGGAGAGGTGGCGCATTCCGTCCGCGTCGCCCCAGACCGAGCGCATGGCGTCGAGGTCGTCGGCGCGGTGGTCCCGCAGGCGGACGAGAGCGGTCTCCAGCACCGGCAGCGTCCTGGGCGGGTGTCCGGGCATGCGATCCATGTTCGAACTCTAACGAACCGCCGGATTGACGACGGGTCGGGCCCGCCGCTGCCCTCGCGTCCGCTGACGGCGCGAGGGCAGCGGGCAGTGGTGCTCGGTCAGGAGGTGGTGGGCAGGATGGGGCGGCACTTGCCCTCCCACCCCGGGTCGCCGTAGCTCAGCAGCAGGTCACCGGTGCGGGGTCCCACGATGCCGTCGGTGTACTTCGCGGAGCTGATCAGCTTGTACTGCATGTCGATCACGGCCTGCTTGGTGATCGGGCCCCAGTAGCCGTCCTCCGCGATCTGCGGGTTCCAGCCGTTCCGGTTGAAGTAGTTGATGTCGTGCTGGACGCACAGCACGGCGTCGCGGCTGTCGGAATAGCCGTCGCCGACACTTTCGGCCTGGGTGTTGGCACTGGCGGTGCCGGCGAGCGTCGTCACGGCCACGGCGGCGGACGCCGCCAGCAGGGCGGTGCGCTTGACCAGGGAGTGGATGGCCACGGTTCTCCTCGTGTTCGGGCGGGGTCCGCGATTCGACGGACCCGTCGACCGCCACGCTAGGAGGGGCCTGGTCAGGACCACCACGCTTCGCCGTCCCCGGGACGTCCCCGGACGTCCCCGGACCTGTCCCGGGACGTCGGGGTCAGCCGTTTGTCTGCACAAGCGGAACCGTCTGAACTTCTGGCGGGGCACGGGCAATCGTGCAAACCTTGCCCGGGTTCGGCCGGAGGCCGCCCGTTTCGCCGTGCACCACACCACTGGGAGGGGACGCCATGCGCATCAGGATCGGACGTCGTACGGGCAAGGTTGCGGCGGTGGGGGCGCTGACGCTCGGCGCGCTGGGTCTGACGACGGGGGGCGCGTCCGCCGCCACCCCGCCGGGCGGGGCGGAGGCCTGCCCGAACGGCAACGTGTGCCTGTACTTCAACTCGCCGCAGTACGGCTGGGGCTCGTGGGAGGACTGGTCGCCCGGGCAGACCGTCGACCTGAGAAACGCCCACTTCTCCCACTGGGGGAACGGATCCGGCTGGGGCCAGACCGTGGCCGACCACGCCGCCTCGATCGTCAACAACACCGGGCAGCCGGTGGCCGTGGTGGCGGACGACGGGACGTGGGACTACTACCGGGCGGGCTACTCCGACGTCCTCGACTACACCTACAACAAGGACGCCCAGCTCTGGACCTGACGAGCGCTCTCAGGCGTGGCTGACGTGGGCGGCGATGACGCGCCAGCCGTGCTCGGGAGTGTGGATCCAGGTGCGGGTGCAGCGCAGCCGGGCAGTGAAGTCCTGCCCGTCGAGCGGACCACCCACCAGGCGTCCACCGGGCGCCCAGGAAACCCAGCGGGTGGGCTGTCCTTGGGTCCTCCAGCATCCGACGGCTCCGGCCCGCACTGCGCGGTCGGGGCCGTCGTGCGTCTGACGGGCGTTCCGGCTATGGCGGGAGCCTAGCCGCAACTTCCAACACCAATCAACACCCCGGAAGCGCCGCTCGACGCGGCCCCGGGTCGTCCAAGCGGGCCGAGTGCCGGGCTATTGACGCCGTCTCGGCTTTGACCGAAGCTGTCCCGGGCGCCTGTCTACCGACCGGTAGACAAGTGAGCCCGAGCGCTCCCCCGTTGAGCAGCCCTGACCAGGACAACCGTCAGGCCCTCCGACGGAGTGCGCAGCGCGCCCGCGAGGACCGGTGGGCATTACGAGACGGTTTCGAAACCGCCCCGGAGGCAAAGCTGAGCTTGACTCAGGCCTGAACCGGGCGTTTTCTTTTGCTCCGTCGCGTTTGATTCCGACGCTTTCTGATCGATTCTGTTGCTACTGGCTGATCGGCCCCCACCCTCAGGAGCCCCACCATGCACCTCTCCCCCCGTGGCCGCCTGGCCTCGCTCGCCACACTGAGCCTGGTCACCGCCTTCGGTCTGACGGCCTGTTCCACCGGACAGACCTCCTCCTCCGGCGCCGACGCCTCGGTGGCCCCGGTCTCCGGCAAGGTCTCGATCACCTACCTGCAGAAGCAGGGTGACCAGCAGTACTTCGTGGACGAGGCCGCCGGCGCCAAGGCCAAGGCGGCCGAGCTGGGCGCCGACCTGAAGGTCGTCAACCTCGGCAACGACGCCAACAAGACGGTCGGCGAGGTGCAGGCCGCGATCGCCCAGAAGAGCAACGGCCTGATCATCGTGGTGCCGGACCCGGCGGTCGGCCCGCAGGTCGTCCAGACCGCCCGGGACGCCAAGGCCGCCCTGCTCACCTCCGACGACCAGGTCTGTGCGAACGGCCCCTCCCCGACCCAGTGCGCCGCGGGCGACCTGGTGCCCCGGATCGGGTTCTCCGGCCAGCAGATGGGCCAGCAGGTCGGCCAGCGCGCCGCGGAGGAGTTCAAGAAGGCCGGCTGGAACGCGGCCGACACCAGGATCATCTCCGCCTGGAAGCAGGACGTGACGGTCTGCGGCGACCGCGTCAAGGCCGCCAAGAGCGCCTTTGACCAGGCCGCGCCGGGCGTGCAGAACATCGATGTGGCCACCGACAACACGCCGACCGGCGCGCAGGACAAGGTGGCCGCCACCATCACCGCCAACGCCGGCGTCAAGCACTGGGTGGTGTGGGGCTGCAACGACGAGAACGTCCAGGGCGCCGTCACCGCCCTGCAGAACGCCGGGGTCAGCCCCGACGACATCGACGGCGTCGGCCTGGGCGCCTACCTGGCGTGCAAGGACTGGGCCTCCGGCAAGCCCTCCGGCATGAAGGCCGCCCTGTTCATCAACGGCAAGGACGTCGGCGCCCTGTCGGTGCAGACGATGTACGACAAGCTCAAGAACGGCAAGGACTTCCCCAAGGAGGCCTTCGCCCCGACCAAGATGGTCGACGCCGCGACCTGGCAGTCCGCGGGCGTGTCCTGCAGCTGACGCCGCATCCGACGTAGCGCCGAGCCGGCGGTGCGGCAGGGCTGATCCGGCCCCGCCGCACCCCCGACGCTCCCCAAGACCGTCCGCACCGCACCGCCAACGAGGCCCCGATGACCCCACCTGATTCCCCGCCCCTCCCGCCACCGGACGGCTCGGCCGGCCTGAGCGCCGAGGGCGTGTCCAAGCGCTTCGGCGCCGTCCAAGCGCTGACGGACGTCACCCTCACCTTCCCGCCCGGCCAGGTCACCGCCCTGATGGGCGAGAACGGCGCAGGCAAGTCGACCCTGCTGCGCATCCTCACCGGGGACCACCGCCCCACCGAGGGACGCGTCCTGCTGGACGGCCGGCCGCTGGACCTGAACTCCCCACAGGACGCCCGCCGGGCCGGGATCCGGATCATCCCGCAGGAACCCGAGATCATCCCGCACGTCCCGGTCGCCGAGAACGTCTACGCCGGCGCGCTGCCCCGCACCCGGCTGCGCCGCCTGGACCGCGCCGGGCTGCACCGCCGGATCGTCGCCGACCTGCGCCGCCTCGGCTTCGACAAGGTCCTCGACCCCACCCTGCTCGGCTCCGAACTCACCGCCGCCCAGCGCCAGTTGGTCGAGATCATGCGCGCCCTGACCGGCGCCGTCCCGCCGCGCGCGATCGCCTTCGACGAGCCCACCTCCTCGCTCTCCGAGCACGAGGTCGAGGCCCTGTTCGCCCTGATCGGACGCCTGCGCGACGAGGGCATCGCGGTCATCTACGTCTCCCACCGGATGAAGGAGATCTTCCGGCTCGCCGACCGCATCGCCGTGTTGCGCGACGGCCGGGTGGCCGGCGTGGTCCAGGCCGGCGCCACCGGCGAGGGCGAACTCGTACGGCTCATGGTCGGCCGCGACCTGTCCTCGCTGTTCGTCCGCCAGCAGGTCGCCACCGATCGGGTCGTCCTGGACGTCGAGGACCTCGGCACCGACGACGTGCGCGGCATCAACCTGCGGGTCCGGGCGGGCGAGGTCGTCGCGCTGGCCGGCCTGATCGGCGCCGGACGGTCCGAACTCGCCCTCGCCCTGGCGGGCGACGCCCCGATCCGCTACGGCACGGTGACCCTCAACGGCGAAGTCCTGCGGCTGAGGAACCCCGGCGACGCCATCGCCGCGGGCATCGGCCTGGCTCCCGAGGAGCGCAAGACCCAGGCGCTGTTCCTGCACCGCACGATCCGGGACAACACCTCGCTGGTCAGCCTGGGCCGGCTCAGCCGCTGGCGGTTCGTCAGGCGCCGTCAGGAGAAGGACCTCGCCCAGGAGTACGCCGACCGGCTGCGGGTCCGCGCCCCATCCGTCGAGGCGGAGGTCCGCACCCTGTCCGGCGGCAACCAGCAGAAGGTCGTCCTGGCCCGCTGGCTCGCCCGCAGGCCCGACCTGCTGATCCTCGACGAACCCACCCGTGGCGTCGACATCGGCGCCAAGGCCGAGATCTACCAGATCATCGCCGACCTCGCCCGCTCCGGCACCGCCGTCCTGGTCATCTCCTCCGAACTGCCCGAAGTGCTCGGCCTCGCCGACCGGGTCGTGGTGATGCAGAACGGCCGCACCACCGGCGAGCTCATCCGCGAGCAGGCCACCGAGGAGGCCGTCCTCGCCCTCGCCATGGCCGATGACCTGGCCACCACCGCCCCCGCCCAGACCGGAGAGACCCAGTGAACGAGCGCAGCGAGCGAACCATCGAAAGGCGCGCGTGGGCAAGTGCCCCTGCCGAGCGCGGCGAGGTGGGCGCATGACCACCACCACTCCCCCGACCGCCCCCGTGCCGGACGCCGGAGCCGTGAACGCCCGGTCCGGTGGCCCGCGCGCCCTGCTCGCCGCGGTCGGTGGCCAGAACCTCAGCCTGATCGGCGCCCTCGTCGCCGTCGTCGCCCTGTTCGGCTGGCTCAACCCGAACTTCGTCGGCTGGGACAACGTCCAGGTCATCGCCGAGGCCGCCACCATCTCCGGACTGCTGGCCGTCGTCCAGACCGTGGTGATCATCTGTGGCGGCCTGGACATCTCGGTCGGCTCCCAGGCCGGCCTGGCCTCCGTCACCAGCGCGATGGTCTTCACCTCCACCGGCGCCAACCCCTACCTCGGCATCGGCGCCGCCCTCGCCATCGGCGCCGGCATCGGCCTGTTCAACGGCGTCGTCATCGTCTACGGCCGGGTCAACCCGACCATCGCCACCCTCGCCGGACTGGCCGCCTACAAGGGCGTCGCCCAACTCGTCTCGGACGGCCGGGCCCAGGGCTACGTGCTCAACGACCCGGTCTTCGTCTTCCTCAGCCGGGGCCGGATCGCCGGCCTGCCCACCATGGTCTGGCTGCTGATCCTCACCGCCATCGCCGTGCACACCCTGCTCACGTACACCGACATCGGCCGCAACGTCTACGCCATCGGCGGCAACGACACCGCCGCCCGTCTGGCCGGCATCAACCTCAACAAGTACCTGATCGCCGCCTACGCCCTCTCCGGCACCGTCGCCGCCCTCGCCGGCGTGCTGCTGACCGCCCGCACCGGCAGCGGCCAGCCCGTCTCCGGCAGCGAGGGCCTGGAGCTGCAGTCGATCACCGCGGCCGCCCTCGGCGGCTGCGCCCTCAAGGGCGGCAAGGGCGGCATCGGCGGCACCCTGCTCGCCGTCGCGCTGCTCGGCGCACTGCAGAACGGCCTCACCGTCCAGGGCATCAACTCCTTCTGGCAGAACGTCGCCCAGGGCGCCCTGCTGGTCGCCGCCGTCGTCATCCAACAGCGCCGCAACCGCGACCGCGCGGTCGGCCTCCCGGCCTGAGGAGCCCCTCGGACCGGCCTCGCGGCCGGGAGACCGACCACTCCGAACCGCCGGTGCCGCGACCGAACGCGGCACCGGCGGCCCGCTTCCCAGACCGGTACCGGGGGGACAGTCGGCCGGCGGTGCTGGGATAATGACTCCCGCAGGACCCGGCCGCGTTCCCGGTCGCCGACGAGAACGCCCAAGCCGTACGTGCTCGTTCGATCGAAAGGTCCTCCGTGGCTGACCAGACGTTGCTCGCCGCCCAGCGCCAGGCATTGATCCTGGAGGCGATCCGCCGGGCCGGCGCGGTCCGGGTCGCCGAACTGGTCGAGCAGTTCGGCGTGTCCGACATGACCATCCGCCGGGACCTCGACGCGCTGGTCCGTCAGGGCACCGTGGAGAAGGTCCACGGCGGCGCGGTGGCCACCGGGACGGCGAGCACCTTCGAACCCGGCTTCGACGCCAAGTCCGGACTGGAGGAGGGCACCAAGGCCGCGCTCGCGGACGCCGCGGTCAAGCTGGTGGAGCCGGGCAGCGTGGTGGCCCTCTCGGCCGGGACCACGACCTACGCGGTCGCCGCCCGGCTCCTGGAGGTCCCGGAGCTGACGGTGGTGACCAACTCGCTGCGGATCGCGGACCTGCTCTGGGCAGCGGGAAGCGACGGGAGGGAGACCGTCCCGTCGCTGCTGCTGACCGGTGGATCGCCCACCCGCTCGGCGGCCCTGGTGGGGGCGCTGGCCGACCAGACGATCCGCTCGCTGCACGTGGACCTGCTGATCCTCGGCGTGCACGGGGTGAGCGAGCAGGCCGGCCTCACCACGCCCAACCTGGCCGAAGCGCAGACCAATCGGGCCCTGATCGCCTCGGCACGCCGCACGGTCGTGGTCGCGGACCACACCAAGTGGGGCGTGGTCGGGCTGAGCAGCTTCGCGACCCTGGCGGAGGTCGACTGCTTCGTCACCGACGACGCCCTCCCGGCGACCGCCCGCGAGGTGGTCGCCGAGGCGGTCGGCGAGCTGGTCGTCGTCCCGGCGGGCGGCTGAGCGGGCGGCCGGGCGGCCGGCTGGGCGGTCGGCCGCCGGAAGGGCGGCCGAGTGGCCGGCCGCTCAGCGTTCGCCCGAGCGGGCGGCCGGGTCGGCGGGCGGCCGGGTCAGGCCACCCGCCGGGCGCCCGCGGAGGGCACCGCGGTGAAGGTGACAGGTGCGGCGAAGCCCGCCGAACGGAAGGCCGACCGCACCGCCTCGGAGACCGCCGCCAGGTCCGCGGCCTCGACCAGCGCGATGACGGAGCCGCCGAAGCCGCCGCCGGTCATCCGGGCGCCCAACGCCCCGGCGGCGACGGCGGCCCCCACTGCGAGGTCCGTCTCCGGGCAGGAGACCCGGAAGTCGTCACGCAGCGAGGCGTGTCCGGCCGTCAGGACGGGCCCCAGCGCCGCGAGCTCACCGCGGCCCAGGTGGTCGATCGTCTCCAGCACGCGCCCGTTCTCGGTCACCACGTGCCGTACCAGCGGCCGGAGTTCACCGGGCAGCCGGTCCAGGGCTGGGGCCAGGTCGGCGGCCGGGAGGTCGCGCAGCGCGGGCAGCCCGAGCAGGCCCGCGGCGCGCTCGCAGCCGGCCCGCAGGGCCGCGTAGGCGCCGTCGCCGAGGTCGTGCTTGACCCGGGTGTCGATCACCAGCAGCCGCAGCCCCGCCGTCGCCAGGTCGAACGGCACGTGCCGCTGCTCCAGCGTCCGGGTGTCGAGGAACAGCGCGGTGCCGTCCGTGCAGCAGGCGGAGGCCATCTGATCCATCACCCCGCAGGGCACACCGACGAAGGCGTTCTCCGCCCGTTGGGCGATCAGGGCGAGTTCCGGCGCGGTCAGGCCCAGTTCGTACAGGTCGTTCAGGGCTGCGGCCGCCGCGCACTCCAGGGCGGCCGAGGAGGAGAGCCCGGCCCCGCTCGGCACGTCGCTGTCGACGAACAGGTCGGCCCCGCCGACGGGGTGGCCCGCCTCGGCGAGCGCCCAGAAGACCCCGGCCGGGTAGCTCGCCCAGCTCGCCACGGCGCCGGGCGCCAGTCCCTCCAGCGCCAGGTCGGTGACCGTGCCGTCGCCCTGGGCGCTGTACAGCCGCAGCCGTCCGTCCGTCCGGCGGCGGGCGCTGACCCGGGTGGTGTGCGGAAGGGCGATCGGCAGGACGAAGCCGTCGTTGTAGTCGGTGTGTTCGCCGATCAGGTTCACCCGGCCGGGGGCGGCCCAGACGCCGCTCGGCCGTGCCGCGTGGACGGCCTCGAAGTCGGTGGCGGCCTCGTCGATCATCTGTTCAGCTCCATGCCTCGTGCGCGGGGTGGGTTCCCGCCGGCGGTGATGTCAGCAAGCGGGAGCGAATTCCGACACAATCAAACACGCCTGGCCTTCAGGGTCAACATCTGCGGTGAACATGGATCGACATGTTCAGGCGGGTCGGATGGTCCACCGGGAAACACCGGCACCAACCGACAATGCTTGTTGACAAGCGATCGTGTTTGTTTGAATCTGTTGAAGCTTGAAAACTGCCGGGGCGACGTCCAACGCGTAAGGAGTACAGCGGTGCACAGAACCGCCACCAAGTTGGCCGACGGCCGCGAACTCGTCTACTTCGACCAGGCGCCGGGAGCCCTTCGCGACGTCCGGGACGAACGCCCCCTGGAGCCCGCGGCGAGCCTGACCGAGATCCGGCTCGACCCGGTGCTCGGCGAGTGGGTCACGGTGGCCGCCCACCGCCAGCAGCGCACCTACCACCCGCCGGCCGGCGAGTGCCCGCTGTGCCCCTCCCGGGACGGTCGGCTCAGCGAGATCCCGGCGGCCGACTACGAGGTGGCGGTGTTCGAGAACCGCTTCCCCTCGCTCGCCCCGGGGTCGGCCGAGCACGTCGCGGCCCGGGACGCGCCCCTGCACACCCTCCGGCCCGGCAACGGCCGCTGCGAGGTGGTCTGCTTCACCTCCGACCACGACGCCTCCTTCGCGGACCTGGACGAGGCCAAGGCGCGCCTGGTGCTGGACGCCTGGACCGACCGTACGGCGGAGCTGTCCGCCCTGCCCGGCGTGCGGCAGGTGTACTGCTTCGAGAACCGCGGCGAGGAGATCGGCGTCACGCTAGCCCACCCGCACGGCCAGATCTACGCCTTCCCCTTCGTCCCCTCCCGCACCGCCCGGATGATCGCCCGGGCCGAGGAGCACCGGGCCCGCACCGGCCGGAATCTGTTCGAGGACCTGCTCGCCGCCGAGCAGGACACCCCGGAGCGGCTGGTCCTGCGGGGCGAGCACTGGATCGCCTTCGTGCCGTTCGCCGCGCGCTGGCCGTACGAGGTCCACCTCTATCCCAAGCGCCGGGTCGCCGACCTCACCGCGCTGACCGAGCCCGAGCGCGCCGAGTTCCCCGGCCTCTACCTGGACCTGCTGCGCCGCTTCGACGCGCTGTTCCCCGCCGAGCCCGGCGCGGCGCCCAACCGGACCCCGTACATCTCGGCCTGGCACCAGGCTCCCCGCACCGGCGGCGGGCAACTCGCCCTCCACCTCGAACTGTTCACCGTCCGTCGGGCGCCGGGCAAGCTCAAGTACCTGGCCGGCGTGGAATCGGGGATGGACGCCTTCGTCACCGACGTGAGCCCGGAGCAGGCCGCCTCCCGGCTCCGGGAGGCCGCGCTCGGCTGACCCGCGACCCGCCCACGGCACCGCCGGAGCCCACCGCGTCGATCTGACCGTCGACGCCGTGGGCTCCGTCGGCATGGCGGCCTGGCCGCGCTCGACCACCGGATGAGCGCCCGGTTCGCGCCCCGGTTCGCGCTCCGGTTCGCACCCTCCCAAGTGCGTTGATATCCGTCTGATTGCGTTGACTATTGACTATCTCTGTTGGGTTTGGTTCGCTTTCCTCCGCCCTGCGCAGGGTGCCAGTTCCTGCACCACCGTCCGCACCACCCACCGGACCCAGGAGACACGATGCGCAAGACGTGGGCCGCGTTAGTCGCGGCCTCGCTGGCAGCGGCGCCGCTCGCTGCCGTCCCCCTCACCAGCACCCCCGCCGCGGCCGCCGAGTCGGCCGGCGCCACACTGGTCCCCACCCCGCCGATGGGCTGGAACGACTGGAACGCCTTCGGCTGCGACGTCGACGAGCAACTGGTCGAGCAGACCGCCGACAAGCTGGCCTCGGCCGGCCTTCAGGCCGCGGGCTACCAGTACGTCAACATCGACGACTGCTGGATGGCCAAGGCCCGCGACTCCGCGGGCCGGCTCGTCCCCGACCCGGTCAAGTTCCCGCACGGGATCACCGGCGTGGCCGCCTACGTCCACACCAAGGGCCTCAAGCTCGGCATCTACGAGAGCGCCGGCACGATGACCTGTGCGGGCTTCCCCGGCAGCCTCGGCCACGAGCAGCAGGACGCGGCCTCCTTCGCCTCCTGGGGCGTCGACTACCTCAAGTACGACAACTGCTACAACCAGGGCGTGCCCTCGCGGCAGCGCTACCGCGCGATGGGCGACGCGCTGGCGAAGACCGGCCGCCCGATCGTTTACAGCCTCTGCAACTGGGGCCAGGACAGCGTGTGGACCTGGGGCGGCACGGTCGGCCAACTCTGGCGCACCACCGGGGACATCAACGCCTCCTTCGGCCGGATGCTGGACATCTTCCACGCCAACGCCAAGCTCGCCGACGCCGCGGGGCCGGGCGGCTGGAACGACCCGGACATGCTGGAGGTCGGCAACGGCATGACGGCGACCGAGGACCGCGCCCACTTCTCGCTCTGGGCGGAGATGGCGGCCCCGCTGATCGCCGGCACCGACCTGCGCAAGGCGAGCGCCGACACCCTCGCGATCTACGGCAACACCGAGGTCATCTCCGTCGACCAGGACCGGGCCGGCAAGCAGGGACGGCCGGTGAGCATGACCGCCGGCCTGGACGTCCTGGCCAAGCCGCTCGCCGACGGCGGGGTCGCGGTCACCCTGTTCAACGAGAACCCGCAGCCCGCGGTGATCTCGACCACGGCGGCCGCGGTCGGCCTGCCGACGGCCAAGGGGTACCTCCTGCGGGACCTTTGGGCGCACACCACCGGCGAGACCGCCGGCGCGGTCAGCGCCACCGTGCCCGGCCACGGCGTCGTGATGTACAGAGTCACCCCGACCGACCACCCGGGCGGGCAGCACCCGGACCTCGTCCTCGACACCAAGGTGCCCGACCTCACCCCGGGAGGCTCGGCCACCGTCACCACGACCTTCGCCAACAACGGCGCGCAGTCCGCGAACGACGTGGAGCTCGGACTGGACGTACCGGCCGGCTGGGCGGTGACGCCGCTGTCGGGGACCCGGATCGCGCATGTGCCGCCCGGCGGCGGGGCCCAGGCCGCATTCCGCGTGACCGCCCCGGCGCACCTGCCGACGCCGATCACCCGGGCCACCCTCACCGGCACCGCCACCGCGCACGGGCCGGGCGGCCCGCAGAGCGTCACCGCGCCCGCGCCGGTCGTCCTGGCCGCGCCCGTGCAGGCGCCGTTCCGGACCTTCACCGACACCACCGCCGTCTTCGGCGCGCAGGACGGGACGCTCGCCATCGACGGCGCGGGTGCCGACCTCTATTACGACGTCGACGAGTACAGCGCCGTCTACCAGCCGGGCGCCGAACACGACGGCTCCACCACGGTCGTGAAGCTCACCTCGCAGGCACCGACCAGCGACTGGGCCAAGGCCGGGATCATGGTTCGCAACGACATCACCCAGCCGGGCCGTTCGGCCGGGTACCTCGTCCTGGCCGAGGCCCCCGGCAAGGGCTACGTGCTGCAGTGGGACAGCGACGGCGACGGCAAGCTGGACTCCAACAGCGCTCCGGCGAACCAGGGTTCGGGCTCGGCGGCCTATCCGAGCTGGCTGAAGCTGGTGCGCGACGGCTCGACGTACACCGGCTACTGCTCCACCGACGGGACCACCTGGACGAAGGTCGGCCAGGCCACCGTCCCGGGAGCGGCCGCACGCCAGGACGTCGGGCTCTTCACCACCTCGCACAGCGCGGGCACCAGCGGCGAGGCCGACTTCACGGGCTTCACCCAGAGTTAGACCCGACGCCGTTCGGTCGATGGCGGGTCCGCGGTTGTACTCGGAGATCGCTCGTCTGACGATGCGGTCTCCGCTGCGGACCCGCCGCACGGGCAGGAGCCGGGCCTGCTCACCGCCATCTAAGGCGGGTCAGGACAGCACGGTCCAACTCTGCCCCGCCGCAGCGGCGTTGGCTGGGTTGGTCATGCCCGTGGAGGCGGCCGCCGTTCCGGCGACGTCCAGCGTCAGGCCGTTGCCGACGTTGGTGACGGTGAGTGCGCCGCTGCCGTTCTGGGTGACCTTCCACTTCTGCCAGGGGTTGTCGGGCGTGGCATTGAGCAGGTAGGCGCTGCCGACGCCGTTGCCGCCGGCGAGCACGGTGTGCGTCTGGGCCGCGGTGGCGCAGTTGTCACTGATCGTCACGGTGCCGTCCGCGTTGGGCGTGAACATCCACTGCTGGGCGGCGTTGCCGCTCTGGTAGGCGTTGATGTCGGAGTTGCCGCCGACGGGTGCGGAGCAGCCGCCCTGGACTTCGAGCGCCTGGCCCCCGGTGCCGCCGGCGCTGAGCGCGTGGTACTTGCCGTCGCCGACTACGCCCGGCTGGCCGGCCCCGGTGCCACCGCCCGTGCCGCTGCTCGCGCCGGCGATGCGGTAGAGCGCGACGCCGTGCGCGGGGATCCACTTGCCGCCGATGGAGCCGGTCGCGGTGCCGGTGGCGCCCGTCCACAGTTCCCGGTAGCCGTAGCCCGGGCCGGTCAGGCCGAGGTCGGCGAAGCCGGCACTGATCACGGCCCAGTTGTTCGGGTCCTGGTTGATCAGCGCCACGGCGAGGTCCCCGTTGGCAAGTTGGCGCTTGAGGACCACCGGGGCGACCGGGGAGGAGGGCGGGTTGCCGACCAGGGTGGCGGGCTTGGCGAGGCCGTCCTGATCTATGGCGATCATGTCGCGGTTCTTCAGGAGCGCGAGTGCGGAGGAGTTGATGCCGGTGGACCAGGTGTAACCGTTCGCGGTGTGCTGCGAGTCGGCGGCGGTGCGCAGGTCGGCGCCGGAGATGAGCGGGGCCGCCATCATCGAGAGCACGGACAGTTCGGTGCGCGACTCGTCGTCCGTGAAGGGCTTGTGGCCCTGGGAGGTGTCGGTGACACCCCAGACGCCGTAGGTGTCCTGCCAGCCGGCGAACATCATGTCCAGGTCGTTCCAGCTGCCGGGGTGGACGTTGCCCGGGTACTTCAGCGCGGTCTGCAGCTGGCCGTTGTAGAGCACGCCGTCCAGTTCGCTGTCGCGGTCGCCGCCGATCCGGCACATGTTGGCAACCTGGCCGCACCAGATTCCGGTGGGCGAGTAGCCGGGGGCCTGGTGCGGCGGGGTGCCGGCGGCGGTGATCAGCGGATCGGTCCGGGCCGGGTCGCCAGCGCTGAGCAGGGAGGGGATGCCGGTGTGCGCGGGCTGCGCGGACAGGCTCAGCGTGATCTTGGGCTTGCCCGCGGCGGCGGTCGCCGCGTCCAGGGCGCGCTGGAAGGTCTGGCTCCGGGCGTAGATGGACTGGGTGAGCTCCTTGCCCTCGCCCTGCGGGTAGTAGGCGTAGCCGTCCGGGCCGTGGATGGTGGGACCGTACGGGCAGTCGTCGTACTTGACGAAGTCGACGCCCCAGGAGACGAAGTCGGCGGCGTCGGTGGTCTCGTGGCCGAGGCTGCCGGGGTGGCCCTGGCAGGTGGTGTAGGTGTCGGTGGCGTAGAGGCCGAACTTCATGCCCTTGCTGTGGGCGTACCAGGCCAGGTACTGGATGCCGTTGACGGTCCTGCCGTCGACGGTCTGCGCGGGGAACTGGTCGGGCCCGGGGAGCAGGTGGCCGCTGGTGGTGTCGTTCCCGCCCCCGTCGGTGCCGCTGACGGGATTGCCGTTGGCGTCGTAGAGCTGCATGGCGCCGTCTGCGGTCTTGGCGAAGTCCGCGCTCTGGCCATCGCGGTGGCGCATCGACCAGCCGTCGTCGACGGTGACGGTGTCGTATCCCGCCTGCACCAGGCCGTTGGCCGCCATGAAGTCGATGGTCTGCTTGACCTGGCTCTCGGTGACGGAGGCACCGATGCTGTTCCACGAGTTCCAACCCATGGGCGGGGTCCGGGCGTTGCCGTTGCCGAGGGCGGCGGCCGGAGTGGCGGTGCCGAGTGCCGCGGCGCTCAGGCCGGAGGCCGCGAGGACGGTGACGGCGAGTATGCCGACGAGCCGGTGTGGCGTTCTGCGCATGTGGGGGCTTCCCGGGTGGGTGAGTGCGCCGGGCCCGGGCCGTCGAGGGGTGCCGGCCGCGGCGCGGGTGGATGGAACCGGTGCTGACGATCTGTACCGGGCTGTGCGGACGCGGCGACGTCGTTCGAACTGCGCATGGGGGCGCGACGACCGCACGAGGGGGAGCAGCCGTCGACGAGACGGCGGTGCCATACGATATTGCACCTAACAGAACCCGACAAGACTCAACACAACAGAACTCTGGCCCTGGTGGGGTGAAGCCGTCCCGGCCTCAGCGGAGGGTGGCGTCGAGGAAGGCGTGCCAGGCCGTGTGGATGCGCTCCGCATGGGTGTCCTCCTCGCCGGCGAGGAGGTCCAGGAGCAGGCCGCGGAGGACGGCGAGGACCACGGTGGCGTTCGCCCCGGTGCCCTCCAGCACCCGACCCAGGGGTGGCAGCCACTCCTCCAGCGAGGCGGTGCCGAAGTCCCGCCAGGGTTCACTGCGGTCGAAGGCGCGGACGTACCCTTCGAAGAACAGTCGCAGCGCACCCCGGTGTGAGGGGTCCGTCAGCCATTCCCAGAGCAGTTCGAGAGTCTCGCGGGCGCTGCCGCCCTCGGCCTCCGAGCGTTCCAGCAACGCGAGTTGCTCGGTCCGGCCGACCGCCAGTACCTCGCGGACCAGCCCTTCCTTCGAGCCGAACAGGTAGAGCAGCACGCGGGGGCTGGAGCCGATCTCCGCCGCCAGTGGGCGGAGCGAGAGGTCGGACACGTTGTGTTCGGCGACGTAGCGAAGGGTCGCGGCGAGGAGGTCCTCGCGCCGCATCGAGGGGCGGCGCGGCGACGGGCGGGACGGCACGTTGGCTGGGATGGACACGTGGACTATCGTTCCACTGAAACGAGTGTTTCAGTAGAAGGGGATGCCGCCATGGCCACCACCGCACCCGGAATAGTGACCGTCCGCGAGGCCGACCGGCCCGGGGACCTCGGCGCCGTCGCCGCCCTGCACGGCATCCTCTACACCCGCGAGTACGGCATGGACGCGACCATGGAGGCCTATGTCGCCGCGGGCATGGCCGAGTTGGTCCTGGCCCGCGTCGTCGAGGGCAGCTCGGCGCCCGGCCGGCTGTGGGTCGCCGAGCTCGACGGCCGGGTGGTCGGCGCCGCCGGGCTCGTCCGGGCCGAGGAGCGTCCGAACTGGGGCCAGCTGCGGTGGGTGGTCCTCGACCCGGTCGCCCGGGGCCGGGGGCTGGGCCGGCGACTGCTGGAGATCGCCCTCGACGAGGCCCGCGCCCGCTCGTACGAAGGCGTGCTGCTCTGGACGGTCACCGGCCTCGACGCCGCCCACCACCTGTACGCGCAGGCCGGTTTCGAGCTCACCGTCTCCCGCCCGGCGCACAAGTTCGGGCTCGACACGGTCGAGCAGCGGATGGACCTGCGGTTCTGAGCGGCCGCCGCCCGCCTGGACTTCTGGACGGACGCGCCTGGAATCGCCCTCCCGCTGGACAGTCGTCATGTCTGAAGGGGCGACCGGGTGGGCATACAACGTGCAACCGGCGACGGGCCCGACCGCAACTCCCCCACGAGTGCGACCGGGCCCCGGCCGGCGACCGGGCCTGGGCGTGACTCCCCCCACGGAGTAGCGGCCAGGCCCGCTGATTGTTCAACCAGCGACACGCAGCGTACATGCCATCTCTACTCAACGCTACCTCGCGGCCGAGGATGGCCGTTCGGCACGCTGTCCGGTGGCCATGGACGCCGTCGAAATGGTGGGGCGGCACTCGGCCGAAACCCTAGAGCGCGGGCAGGCCCGCTTCCTCGGTGGCCGCGATGGCCCGTCGCAGGGTATCCCGGGCCTGGTCCAACTCCTCGGCGCGGCGGTCGAGTTCGGCGAGTTGGGTGCGCAGCTTGGTGAGCACGCCGGGGCAGGCGAGCAGCGGGCCGTCCGGCTGGCCGCACGGCAGGATCTGGCCGATCAGCCGGGTGGGCAGGCCCGCGGCGAGCAGGGCGCGGATCTGGCGGACGGTCTGCTCGGCGGAGGGCTCGTAGTCGCGGTAGCCGTTGGGCAGCCGGGTCGAGCTGAGCAGGCCGGCTGATTCGTAGTACCGGATCAGGCGTTCGCTGGTGCCGGTGCGTTGGGACAGTTGCCCGATCCGCATGGTCGTTCGCTCCCCGTTCGGTTTGACCTTGTCACGGTGTCAGGGTTGCAGACTAGGGCACGGCGACGGGAGGTCGCCCCGAAGGACGGCACTGACCAGGAGAAACCGTTGATCATCGACGCGCACAGCCATGTCCACGACCCGCTGGACAGCCACCTCGCACTGCTCGACGAGGCCGGGGTCGACCGCGCGGTGCTCTTCGGCACCCGGCCGCACCCGGAGCGGGCCGTCGATCTGGCCTCGTTCAAGCGGGAGATGAGCGTGCTGCACGCGACGATCAGCGGGCAGTCCGCGGGTGCCGAGGCGCACGAGGCGGCGGTGCGGGAGCTGGCGGCGGCCTGCGCGGCGCATCCGGACCGGTTCATCGGCTTCGGCAAGGTGCGGCTGGACGTGCCGGCCGGGCAGATCGCCGCGGAGGTGGAACGGGACGTGGTCGCCCGGGGCTTCCGGGGCATCGGTGAGCTGACGCCGCCGCCGGACGGCGCGGGCCTGATCGAGCCCGTCCTGCGCGCCTCGGCCGACCACGGCGGACTGCCGGTCGTGGTGCACGGGTTCGCGCCGACCACCGCCGGCGACCTGGCGACGCTGGCCGACCTCGCCCGCCGCCACCCGAGCGTCCCGCTCGTGATCAGCCAGTTGGGCGGCCTCAACTGGCTGACGGCCATCGAGCTGGCCAAGGAGACCCCGAACCTCTACCTGGAACTGTCCACCACGAACGTGGTGTTCGCGCTCCGCCTGGCCATCCAGGAGGTGCCCGACCGGACGATCTTCGGCTCGGACGCCCCGTACGGGGATCCGGTCCTGACCCGCGCGTTCGTCGAGCGCGTCACCGCGCCCGGCGAACTGCGCGACCGCGTCCTCGGCGGTACCTTCGCCGAACTCCTGGGCCTCTGAGCCGAGTTGCGGCAGCCCTCGTGATCTCCGCTCGCCCCTCACGGGGGTGGGGGCGAGCGGTTCACCCGACATCGGCCTCACCGACGACGACCTCGTCGCCGCCATCAGCGCCACCGTCTGACCGGCCCGGAGCCGGCGGCAGGCGCGCGGGTACCGGCCCCGGGGCCGACCGCGGCCATGCGTCAGACTGTTCGCCGTCACGAGCGGCGCGACACGGGAGGGGCAACGGTGGACACGGACGTCGTCGGGAAACTGGGGGTGAACGCCGAGTACGGCCGCGGGGACCACGACCTCGGCGCCCGCCTCGTCCGCCGGGGCGGCGCACGGGTCGACTACCGGGTGGTGCCGGGCTACGGCCACGGCGACGTGGTCTGGTCGGCCACGGCCGAGCGGGACGTGTGGGAGTCGCTGCTGCCCCCGCGCTGACGGCCTGCCGCCCGGCGAGCCGTCAGCGCGACGCTGGACGGCCCGCCGGCCGGCCTGTCATCGCCCGGGGCTCACTGGTCGCTGCCCTTCGCGAGGACGGAGAGCTCCCTGGAGAGACCGAACGTGTAGCCGTCGCTCGCGCCGTCCGCGGCGGTGTTGCCGAGCGTCTGGACCTTGTCCGGGCTGAGGCCGGCGGCGCGGCCCGCGTCGGCGACCGCCTGCCTGGCGCCGCTCGTCGCCTTGCTCACGGTCTGGTCCTGGTAGGCACTGGCCTCGTCCCGACCGACCTCGGTGGTGTCGATCTTGTTGGCCTTGATCACGCTGTCGGTGATCGCGTCGGCCACGCCCGGGAGTTTGTCGGCCAGCGGCACGCTCTCCGGCACCAGGTGGAGCGTGCCGTTGACCACGTCCTTGATCAGGCCGCCGTTCCGGTCGACGGCGTCGTTGTACGCCTTGTCGGAGGCGGCGTGCTGGTTGTGCACCTGGTCGATCCGAGCCTCACTGATGACACCGGTGACCGCCCCGCCGGAGTGGGCGGCGTGCTTGACGTCATCGCTCAACTGCCAGTCGGCCACTCCCCCGCCGGCCACGTGCCCCTGGATGAGGGCGGTGGTGTAGGCCTGGTTGGCGTTGGCCACCACGGCGTAGGAGTCCGGGTCGCGCCCGAGGGCGTCCAGGAGCCTGACCGTGTGGCCTCCGTCGAGTCCGGCCGCCGTCCCCTTGACGGGCAGTCCGGGGGCCTTGGCGACGGTTTGCTGGACGTCGCCGATGTAGTCGGCGGTCATGTTGCCCAGGCTCACCCGCATCGACGAGAGCTTGCCGTCGCCCTTGAGGTCGTCCAGCACCCCGCCGTCGCCGTGGGTGCTGCCGAAGGTGTCCACCACCCGCTTCATCAGTCCGGCCTGGGCGGCGTCGTGCGTGAGCGGCGTGCCGTCCGCCGCCCGCCAGCCCGGCTGGTCGAACGGGTGGCCGGAGGTGGCGGCCTCCAGGGCGTGGCCGAGGGCGGCCGGGCCCGCCTTGCTCGGGTGGCCCCAGGCGTCCTTGTCGAGGGTGTCCGAACTCCACTCCTTGTCGTGGACGTAGTAGTTGAGGTAGTCGGCCGGCTTGGCCTGGCCGCCGGGGAGGACGGTCCCGTCGTCGAGCTTGTAGGCGGTCGGCGGGTGGGTGAAGAACTCGGTGGACGCCTCGGGGCTGTGCCCGAGCGCGGTCAGGATCGCGGTGGTCGGCTGGTAGCCCGCGCCGTCCTTGGGGTCGCCGAGCAGGTTGAAGCCGCGCCGCAGCCCGTCCGGGATCGGCGCCGGCCAGTGCCCGTTGTGCTGGTGGGCGTCCATCTGGGTGATGTGCTCGGCGATCGGGTCGAGGAAGTGGGCGTCGTACTGGCCGGTCTCCAGGATCGGGGCGAGCACCTGGTAGCCGAGGAACACCGGCTCCGGGCCGTGCGGAGTGCCCTTGCCGTACCAGACCGGTTGGGCACCGGCCCGGCGCAGCTGTGCGGCCCAGTCGTCGGACAGGTGCGGCTGGCTGTCCTGGCGGGTGGCGGTGGCCAGGCTGAGCCCAAGGTTCTTCTGCAGTTCCTTGTACGCCGCCCAGCGGGCGTCGCTCGTTCCCATGATGTGAGCCCGGTCGCCGACCATGAAGTACCAGGACTTGATCAGCCCGTCCGGGGTGAGGTCCTGGTAGAACTTCGTGCTGAACGCCGGGTCGGCCGAGTTCAGGGCCAACAGGGTGTTCAGTTCGGTGAGTTCGGTGTCGCTGATGTCACCGCCCTTCTGCATGAGGGCGGCGGCGCGCGCTCCGTCCGTCTCGGGGCCGCCGATCGCCTTGCCGTTGAACGCGTGGTCCGCGCCGGTGCCCGCGTCGGAGGTCAGGGCGGCGGCCATCCGCTCGTCGGCGGCGGTGGCCTCGGCGACGGCGGCGCTCATCGCCGCGCTGGCGGCATCGGCCTTGGCGCCCCACTCCTGCTGGTAGCGCAGGTGCATCTCCGGGTCGTGGCGGGTGGCCGTGTCCGCCGGCGGCCAGCTCACCACGCCGGAGTCGCTGACGGTCAGTTGGGCGGCCCGGGCGTCCGCGACGGCCTTGTCCAGTTTGGTCCTGGCCGCCTTGAAGTCCTTCGCCGCCTCCTTGAAGACGGAGGCGAGCGCGTTCGCCTCGGTGGCGGCGTCGTGCAGCTGGTCGTTGGTGTGCTTCAGCCCGGCTCTCGCGAGGCCGGCCGCGGTGCCGTCCCAGCAGACCGAGTCGACCTTGGTGGTCACCGTGCTCATCCAGTCGTCGTCGATCGACTTGAGCTTCTGCGCGACGGTGGTCCAGGCGGTCGCGGCGGCGTCGAGGACGCCGAGGTCGGCGGTACTGAGATCGTGGAAGTCGACCATGTCCGGGTCCCCCTTCAGACGGCCAGGTCGCGGCGCACGGAAGTCTCGTGCTGCTGGTAGTTGGTGGCGCTGGTGCGCAGGAGCTGGGCGGTCTCCCCGATCGACTTCGCGAGCGCGTCGATGCACTGGTCCCAGTTGCCGGCGGCGGTCGTGGCCGCCTTGCCGGTGGCCCAGTTCGCCAGCGCGGTGCCGACCTTGGTGGTGGCCTCGTCGGCGCCACGGCCGTCGCTGGTCAGCCGGCCGTGGATCTGGTCGGAGTTGCTCGCCGCCGTGTTCAGCGCGTCGGTGTCGGCGGTGAAGCCGGTACCGCCCGGTCCGCCGGGTCCGTCCGCGGAGTTGAGTCGCGTAGCGGCCGGGGCGCCGCCGCGGGCCTGCTCCTGGGCCCGGGCCTGCGCGGTGAGGTTGCCGTCCGTGTCGTAGGCCCACGGGTTCATCATCCGGTCGAATGCGGTCGCCCGGTCGTCCACTTCATCGCCCCCTCTGCGCCGGACGCTGAGCCCGGCACGTCCGATGTGCGCCGAGCCCGGGCGCGCGGCGTCCTGCGGGACCGGCGGTGAACTCGGCGCGCACCAGTAGAGCACCGTGCGGGCCGACGCGGTTCCCCCGCTTCGGTCACGAAATGGAATACGTACGGGGCGAGTTGGGCGTTCGGTGCTGTTCTGCCGTCGGGCCCGGCGGGGCGCGGCCCAGAGTCGGCTCCGGGGCGCTTACCGCGACCGCCGGCCTTCGGGCCTCGAACCCTCCAGCACCTCGAAAAATTCCATGGCCGACCCGGCTTCTGCCGGGCCGCCCCGGCATGTCATCATCTGAAGACATCAACCGATGACATCGGCTGATGACATCCCTCGGCCCGTTGTGCCCCGGGATGCCCGGGGGTCGGCCTTCCGCTCCCCGGTTCGGACTTCGATCTGTGACAAGGGGGCGCGTCCATGGAGACCCGAACGGGCCTGTCGACGCGACGTGAGCGGGCCCTGGTGCCCGTCCTGATCTTCCTCAGCGCCGTGGTGGCGGTGATCAGCAGTCTCGGCGCGCCGATGATCCCGACCATCGCCACCGTCGACCACGTCTCGCTCGCCGAGGCCCAGTGGTCGCTGACCATCACCATGCTGGTCGGATCGGTCGCCACCCCGGTGCTGGGCCGGCTCGGCGACGGGCCCGACCGCCGTACGGTCACCCTGGCGGCCGCCGCCGTGGTGGTGCTCGGCAGCGTGCTGGCCGCACTGCCGCTCGGCTTCTGGTGGCTGATCGCCGGCCGGGCACTGCAGGGCATCGGGGTGGGCCTCACCCCACTGGCCATCGCCACCGCGCGGGACGCGCTGCCGGCCGCCGCCTCCCGCTCCGCGGTCGCACTGCTCTCCATCACCACCGTGGCCGGCGTCGGCCTGGGCTACCCGATCACCGGCCTGATCTCCCAGTCCTTCGGCCTCCACGCCGGCTTCTGGTTCGGCGCCGTGATCAGCGCCCTGGCGCTGGTGCTGGCCGCCCTGGTGCTGCCCAAGGCCGAGAACCGCGAACGGCGCCCACTGGACGTACTCGGCACCGTACTGCTGAGCCTCGCCCTGGTCGGCCTGCTGCTGGTGCTCAGCGAGGGCGAGAGCTGGGGCTGGGCCGGCGGGCGGCTGTGGACCGTGGCGGCCGTCTCGCTGCTGCTGCTCGCCGGCTGGGTCCGGCACGAGCTGCGCACCGCACACCCGCTGATCGACCTGCGCAGCCTCAAGAACCCCGTCGTGCTGACCGCCGACGTGGCCGGCCTGGTCGCGGGCGTCGGGATGTACCTGCTGATCTCCCTGGTCATCCGCTTCGTCCAGACCCCGACCAGCACCGGCTACGGCCTGGGCGCCTCCGTCGTGGTCGCCGGTCTGGTGCTGCTGCCCTTCTCGGGAGCCAGCCTGCTGTCCAGCAAGATGGTCCCGGTCCTCACCCGGCGCACCTCCTCCGCCCTGGTCCTGCCGATCGGCTGCCTCATCTCGCTGGGCTCGGTGCTGTTCTTCCTGTTCGCCCGCGACCACCTGTGGGGGCACCTGGTGGTGATGGGCATCGCCGGGCTCGGCGTCGGCTGCACCTTCGCCGTGATGCCCGGGCTGATCGTCGCCGCGGTGCCCGCGACCGAGGTCGGCAGCGCGGTCAGCTTCAACCAGCTGCTGCGCACCATCGGTTACTCCGCCGGCAGCGCCCTGTGCGGCGCCGTCCTCCAGGCGCACACCGCCCCGGGGCGGCTGCTGCCCACCGACAGCGGCTACCGGGACGCGGCGCTGATCTCCTGCGCGGTGTGGGTGGCGGTCGGTCTGATTACGATCGTCCTGCCGCGGTTCAGTGCCGCGGCCGCCGCCCGGAAGGGCGCGCGGGTCGACGAGGAGCTGATGGTGGAAGAGAGCATCGCCGACGGCGTGGCCGGCGAGAGCGAGGCACCCGTGGTGCGGGCGGGGGCCGACCGGTGATCGCCGCGGCCGCCGCGGCCGACGGGTCCGCCGCCGGGGAGGACACCTGCACGGATCCCGCGGCGCCCCGGCGCCGGGACGCCGCCCGCAGCCGGGAACTGCTGATCCGGGCGGCGGTGGAACTCTTCGCCGAGCGCGGCTTCGCCCGCACCACCACCCGCGAGATCGGCGAACGAGCCGGCGTGGACGCGTCGTTGATCGCCCGCTACTTCGGCGGCAAGACCCAGCTCTACCTGGCCACCCTCCAGGTCGAACTGGGCGACGAGGTGCCGGCCGACCTGCTGGAGGAGGAGCGGCTGCGCACCCTGCTGGTGCGGCTCGCCCAGCGCGGCCCCGGCCCGTCCTTCCAGGCCGCGGTGCTGCCCGGGGACAACACCGAGGTGCAGCAGGCCGCCCGCGCCTACCTCCACGAGCGGATGGTCCGACCGCTGCACGACCGCTTCGTGGCCGAGCAGGTGGACCGGCCCCGGCTGCGGGCCGAGCTGGCGGTGGCCGCCTTCGCCGGCGTCGTCCTGGCCCGCTCCAGCGGGGCGTTCGAGGAGCTCGCGGCGGCCGACCCCGAGGAGCTGCTGCCGCTGCTGCACTCCCTGCTGTCCGCCAGCCGCCCGAGCTGACGCCCGGCCAGACCGGGGAACCCCGCGCACCGGACCGTCCGGTGCGCGGGGTTCGCGGTTCTTCGGCTACTGCTTCCAGGAGCGGGCGAACTCGTTCAGCGCCGCCACCGCGGCCGGGGCGAGCGCGTGCTCGTTGACCGGCGTGCCGGCCGGGTGCAGGAAGTGGTCCACGCCGTCCAGGGTGCGCAGGCCCGGGCCGCCGGTGTGCGCCCGGGCCAGGGCGCCGAGCAGCGGCGGCACGGTCGCGCAGGGCACGTTGGCGTCGGCGGTGCCGCAGGTGACGGTCACCCGGGTGCCGGGGCGGACCTCCCGGGCGACGTCCGGCGGATAGACCGCGTCGTCGCTGCGGACGAACCGGGCGTTGTTCGGGCCGAACAGCGCGTTCAGCAGCTCGGCGAGCGGCGGCAGCAGGGTACTCGTGTCGACGGGGCGGCCGGCCCGGAAGCCCGCGACGGCGGCGGCCAGGGCCGTCTTGTTCGCCCGGGCCGCCTCCTCGGTGACCTGCCCGGCCGCGACCGCCTGGTCGAGCTGACCGTCGAGCTGGGCGGCCAGGATGTCCAGCAGCCGCTCGTCCTGCGGGGCCAGCAGCGCGAGGCCGGCCGGCGCGGGCCGGACCGTACGGGCGACGAGCAGGGCCTGCAGCCCGCCCTCGCTGTGGCCGACCACCAGCATCGCGTGCCGGTCGGCCTCCGGCTGGTCCCGCAGGGTGGTGTAGGCCGCGGCGGCCTGGCGGGTGAAGGCGGCCAGGTCGAGCCGGCCGGGGTCGCCCTGGTAGGCGCCGGCGCCGGTACGGCCGGTGAAGTACTTGTCGAAGCGCAGCGTCATCATGCCGTCGCCGCCGAGGGTGTCGGCGACCGCCGCCAAGGTCCCCGGGGTGAGCGCGGGCGGTTCGTCGCCGTTGCGGTCGGTCGGGCCGCTGCCGGGCAGCAGCAGGGCGGCGGGCAGCCGGTGCCCGGCCCGGTGGGAGGGGACGTGCAGGGTGCCGTAGGCGGTGGTGCCGTCCGCCGTGAACTGGATCTCGCGGTCCGCCGCGGGGACCAGCGCCCCCGGTTCGGCCGCGCTCGCGGCGGGCACGGCCAGCCCCGTCGCGCTGACCGCGGCGAGCAGGGCGGCGGTCGCCAAGGAACGCCAACGCATCTTTTCCCCCTGGAAGTTGAGCCAAAGAGCTTGCGATGCTCAGGCTACGACCGGGCCGACACCGGACCGGAGCCGGGTCCCCCAGCGGTTGCCTCCCCTACTTCCCCACGTGCCCGGCCAGCTCCCGGTGCCGGTGCTCGCGGGGCGAGAGCCCGTACGCGGCCCGGAAGGCGCGACTGAAGTCGTCGGCCCGCGGGATGCCCCAGCGGGCGGCGACGGCGTGGATCGGGGTGGCGCGCTGCGCCGGGTCGGCGAGGTCGCGGCGCGCCCGCTCCAGCCGCTGGCTCCGGATCCAGGCGGCGAGCGTCTCGCCCTGCGACTGCCGGGTGAAGACCCGGTGCAGGTGGCTGACGGAGATGTGGTGGGCGGCGGCGATCGTGGCCGGCGACAGCTCGGGGTCGTGGAGGTTGCGCCGGATGAAGGCCCGTACACCCTCCGCCAGGGCCCGCTGCCGGGCGTCGTCCGGCACCTCGGACTCGGCGTCCAGCTCCCGGGCCAGCCACGCGGCGACCAGGTCGACCACGACCGTCCCCAGCCGGGCCGCCTCGGCCGGCCCCAGGGCGGCGGCCTGCCGGTCCAGGCCGAGCAGGAACTCCGACAGCAGCGCGGCCGAGCCCGCGCGCGCCGAGAACCCGCGGCCGAGCAGGTCGCGCAGCCGGTGCGGCGGAAGCGGCAGCAGGGCGGCGGGGAAGTCGATGCCCACCCCGGACAGCCGGGGCTCCGCCCGACCGGCGGCGGGGCCGCCGAAGGTCCGCAGGTCGTACGGGGTCGAGCTGTCGACCAGGTGCAGGTCGCCCGGTCTGAGCGTCTCCGTCCGGCCGGCGCCGCGGGTCAGCGTCATGCTGCCCTCCTGCAGGAACGACAGGTGGTAGACGCCCTCGTCCGAGCGCCGCACCATGCGCTCGGTCCGCCGGAACCGCACCGAGGGGAAGGACGTCCCGAAGAGCACCACTTCCCCCAGCTCGGAACGCCTCAGCTCCGCCCGGAAGTCATCGGCGTGGGCACTGGTCGCCTCACAGGCCCGCGTCCGCTGCAGCAACTCCCGCCAGCAGTCGAACCGTTCCTTCGCGGGCAGCTCCTCGCCGCGGAACACCGTCGCCATCCCTGCAGCCACTTCCGCCCCTTCAGGCCCCGTGGCCGAGCGGTCCGCGGTCGAGCGGGGCCTTGTCGAGCGATACCTGCGGCGGTGCGTCCGCCACCTCCGGGTCGCTGTCCTCGATCCGCTTCAACAGCCGGGCGACGGCGTCGGTGCGCTCGCGCAGCACCGCAACGTGCTCCGCCCGGTCGTCCTCCGCCGCGGCCTCGGCCGGCCGGACCGGGATGCCGCGCTGCCGGGCCGTCGCGATCAGGCTCTCCCCGGCCTGGCCCACGATGACCAGCGTGGCCGCCGCGAAGCAGCCCGCGTCCAGGGTCCGCGGCCGGCCGAGCAGGCCGCGGTGGACGATCTGGGCCGGTACGGTCAGCTCGTCCAGCCGCTGGTCGACCGAGCCGCGTTCGAGCGCCGCGAGGACGACGGTTGCCAGCGCCTCACCGGCCTTGGTGACGGCCCACTTGCGGCCGGGCACCGGCGGGAGGAACTCGCGGATCCGGTCCACGTCCTGCTCCAGGGCGCTGGTGGTCAGCACCTCGAAGGCGTTGCGGGTACGTAGCTCAACGACCTTGTCCCACTCCACCTCCTCACCGTCGAAACCGGCCTTCGACGGCCCCAGGTGCACCGCCCCGTAGCCGTCGAGCAGCCCGAGCAGCTTGTGCGCCACCGCTGGCGTCCTGGGGTGACGGCCGATCAGCGTGCCCAGCGACAGCTTCCACGGCTCGGTGGCCGGCACCTGCGGCGGCGCGACGGAGCCGAGCGCCGCGAGCGCCCACCGCCCACCCGCCGCCGACCGCCCGCCCCGCAGCACGGCCTGCCGCCCGGCCTCCCCCAGTTCGGCCGCCGCCCCCACCAGCCGCCCCAGCCCGGCTGCCCACTCGCCCCTACCCACCCGCCCGCCCTCTTTCGCCTCGGCAAACCCACAGGTCGGCAATGGTACGACTGGTTCTCCCAGGCCCTCCTCCGGGAGGTCCACCTGCCACCGACCGGCTTTCCGAACACCACCGAATCGATCAAATCCTCGAATCGGGCGAACCCCGCACACGGTCTCGAACGAGCCAGGCTCGTCCTACCAAGCCGCCCCCATGTCAGCGGCCGTGCCGACGGCGGCGGCCGATGTGCCCACGCCTGCGCCGGGTCCTGAGGACAAGAAGGACGACACCGGCTGCGGCCGCCAGGGCCGCGGCGACCGCAGCCGGTGTCTCCCAGACCGCACCGCCCGCCCGCGCCGCGGGCGTGTCGGCGGTGGATCCCGCCGAGGCCGAGGCGCTGGCCTGGCCGGCTGGCTCGCCCGTGGAGCTCGCCGACGGCGAGGCGGACTCGGTGGCCCCCGTCACGGCCGTCAGCTCGATGCGACCCGCCGTACGGGCGACCGAGAAGGACACTCCTCCCATGCTGAGCGTGTCGCCGGAGAGCGCGGCGTCCTGGGAGCCCACGGTGAAGCTCTGCGCTCCGCCTGGCAGAATGATCTTCGCGCCCGTGACGACCTCCAGCTTGCGCAGCGTCGTCGACGTCGCCGCGCCGAGATCGAGGACCGCGGACGCATCGGTGAGGGCGACCCCGCTGGACGAGGAGAGCGACGCACCGGCCACCGCGAGCGTTCCCTTGGCCACGGTGGTGGCGCCGGTGTAGGAGACGGCGGTCAGCGTCGTCGTCGCGGTGCCGTTCTGCGTGACCGATCCGGAGCCGGACACCGCCGGCAGGGTTACGGGCGTGCGGACGTTCTGAATGATCAGCGACCCGTTGTCGCTGATCGCGTCGAGAGTGCCCTTCGTGTAGAGGCTGCCGTCCGCTCCTGCCGTCCCGGATCCGAGGCGCAGCGTGGCACCCCGCTGGATGGTGGTGGAACCGTCGTAGAACTGCGCCGCCGCGAAGGTCACATCGTTCCCGGACGTGCCGGCGATGACGATGTCGCCCGCCCCGGGAGCGGCGAGGGTGTCGTGGTACATCCCCCCGCCGATGGGCAGGCCGAGGGTGACCGGGCCGTTGTAGTCGAAGGTCAGCCGTGAGCGCTGCGACCTGGCGTGCAGGTTTATGTACGCCGTTTCGGCCGTGCCCGGCATGAAGATCTGGTGGGTGGTGCCGTCTCCCCACTGCACGTCCGCACCTTCGATGTTGGTGCCGCGCTTGTTCAACCGGTGTGCGACCGTCACCCAGTTGAGGTTGCTGTCGCTCAGCGCCGGAGAGGCCGTGTCGGTGTTGTCGCTGTAACTGTAGGTGCCCGTCAGGACCACCTTGCTGCCGGGCCGGGAGTGGACGTTGACGTCGTTGCCGTATTCACGGCTGTAGAAGTTCTGGCGTTGGACGACCGTCTGGTTCAGCGGGGTGTCGATGATCCATGAGCCGCGGTTGAGGACGGCCTTGGCGTTCGGCAGGTCGGCCGCGCAGGTGGTGCTGCCGTAGTTGGCGCCGGTGCCGATGTCGAGCACCCCGGAGAAGGGGCTGCTTCCACACAGCTGCAGCGTCCCCCACAGATTGCGGGGCTGCACGATCGTCCCGGAACCGCTGATGGTGCCCAGATTGAACAGCCGGGTGAGCGACAGGTTCAGCGTGCCGTCCACCCGCATGTTGTCCTGGTTCTGCTGGTAACCGGGCGAGTTGTACGGGAAGGCGCCGATCAGGCCGGTGGTTCCGCCGTTGCCGTACTGCAGGGTGGCGCCGGCGTCGACGGTGATCGCCGGCCGGTCGGGGTTGCTGACGACCACATAGGGGTGGTTCCCACCGGGAATGCTGACGGACTGGCCCTGCTGGGAGCCGGGCAGCGTGAAGGTGCTGTCCTTGGTGAGGATCAAGGTACCCGTACCGGCGATCCGCAAGGACCCCTGCCCGCTGATCACCCCCGAGTAGGTGTGCGTCCCGGGCGGTACGTTCACCACGGCGTTTCCGCCGAGGATCACGTCGCTGTTCGCGAGGATCGACGAGGTGATGTCACCGTCGGCCGCGACGGCGCCGGTCGGTGCCAGGGCGACGGGCACGGTCGTCGCCGCCACGATCGCGGACGCCAGCAGTGCGTGCCATGGACTTTTCATCAGGGTGCTTCCTGCGATGTTGCCGGGGTGGCGGCGGCCCGGGCGCGGTCCGGCGGCGTCACTCCCGGGCCGTTCTGGTGAACCGGAGGTGGCGTCGCTGTTTCGCCCTTGGAAGATTGTTAACGCTAACAATTCGGAGGACAAGGAGTCGGGCGACTGTTGCCAAATCTTGATCCGTCGCACCCGGTCTGGTGTATCCGCAGGCGGAGGCCCGGGTCGACCCCACCTCGACGGCCGATCGCGCTCAGATCGCCGGGCCGGTGGCCGCGACCTCCGGATGTCATCCCGCTCCTCCCGCCGAGCACTTCACCCTGGAACCCCGATCCGAAGGTTCGGAGCAGCGCAGGCCTGCTCAGCCCACCGGGTGGGAGGGGGTGGCGCCGGGGCGGTGCTGGAGGTCGATCGGGTTGTCGCCGTTGTTCGGGGGCAGGGTGGGGGCCGGGGTCGGGGCGGTTGCGGTGGGGGCGTGGGTCGGTGTGGCGGTCGGCTTGTGGGCCGGGGTGCCGGTGGGGGGCTCCGGAGTTCCGGCGGGGGGTGTCGGGGTGGTCGTCGGCGGGGCGGGGGTGGTGGGGCTCGTGGTGCCGGACAGGGCCGGGGCCGTGCTCGGGGTGGTCGGGGTCGGCGTGGTACCGCTGCCGGAGACGCAGGCGCCGGTGGTGAGGATGAGCAACAGGGCGGTTGCCGGGAGGGCGAGGCGTCGCTTCACAGTGGGTTGTCTCCGGTCTCGTGCGGTTCCGGGGTTGGACGTTCAGGGTGCCGTGCTGGTTCCGGAACGCCGGTGCCCGGCCCGCTCGAGGTGAGCGGGCCGGGCACCGGTAGGGCGTTGGCGGCGGGTCAGTTCTGGCTGTCGTCGCCCTGGTTGTCGTCGTTGTCGTACAGGTCGCACGGGTCGATCGACCAGATGCCGCGGCCGAAGGTGGCGGCGTAGAGGCGGCCGTCCGGGCCGGTCTTCAGCTGCTGCACCGCGGTGGTGGGCAGGTTGCGGCCGAGGACGGAGAAGTCGCTCTCGCCCGGCGCGCGGTAGAAGGCGGCGAGGTCGGTGCCGAGGGCGAGGCCGCCGTTGGGCAGGATCTTCACCGAGGTGGCCGGGACGTCGGGCAGGTTGGCCGAGACGTCGGTCCAGGTGGCGCCGCCGTCGTGGGTCTCGAAGAGGTGGCCGTTGCCCGCGCCGGGGCCTTCGGTCCAGGTCCGCGAGAAGCCGTTGATCGCGACGAAGACGTGCTTGGCGTCCTTCTCGTCCACCCCGAAGGAGGAGATGTAGCGGTTGGGCAGGGTGCCGTCGACCGGCAGGTTCAGCTGGTGCCAGCCGGTCCCGTCGGTGTTGCCGACCGCGATGCCGCGGCTGAAGCCCTGGTTGTTGCACGGGCCGCACCAGCCCGCGTAGACGGTGCCGTTGACGGTGGCCACGGCGGTGGCGACGTGTCCGGCGCCCAGGTCGTAGGCCGAGGTCCACTCGCTGCCGCTGCGGATCGCGTAGCCCTTGTGCTGGACCCAGACGTGCTGGCCGCCGGCGACCCAGGTGTTGGTGTCCTTGGGGTCGGTGGTGAGCGGCGCGATGAAGCGGGCGGAGCTGGTGGCCTTGTCGGGCGGGGCGACCTCGTAGGAGGTGGCCTTGCTCGGGTCGGTGTTGCCGGAGCCGTCGTTGACGGCGCAGTTCTGGGTGACCCACATGTCGAGGTAGACGTACTCCTCGGCGATGTTGCAGCCGTTGTTGGGGTCGACCAGGGTGTCGGCGCCGTCGCCGCCGAAGTTGGAGCCCATCACCTTGTCGTGGGCGCGCAGGATCGACTCGCCGTTGTCCTGCATGCCGCCGCTGACGATGACGCCCCGGCCGGACTTGTCCGCCGGGTCCTTGCCGACGCCGACCGAGTAGTACTGCAGGGTGTCGATGGTGCCGTCCGCCAGGGACTTCCAGTCGGTGGCGTGGCCGGAGGCGTCGGCGGAGCCGTTGACCGGGCGGCGGTAGATGCCGCCGTCGTTGCCGACGTACACGCTGGGCTTGCCGTGGTACGAACCGATGGCGACGGCGTGCTGGTCGGAGTGCACGGTCGGCGAGCAGTTGCCGGTGACCTTCGTGGGGTCGATGCTCCAGCACGGGAACGGGAAGTTCCAGTACGGGCCGGGGACGGACCAGCTGGCGCCGCCGTCCTTGGTCTCCAGCACCTCCTCCAGGCCCGCGTACAGGTGGTCCGGGTTGGCCGGGTCGACCTGGAGGAACTGGTTGTACCAGGCCTGGATGCCCGGCTGGTAGCCGGCGCCCTGGAGGGCCGAACCGGAGTTCTTGATCTTGTCCTTGTCCGCGATCAGCGTCCACGGACCGGACGGCGAACCGGACTTGGACACATAGATGCCCTTGAGGCCGGTGTCCGGGTTGTGCGCCATGACATCGGGCGACTGGTCGATCGCGTAGTAGCGCGAGCCGTCCGCCGAGCGCGCGAAGGTCACGTTGCCGACGTTCGCGGCGTCCGTCGGCAGGTCACCGAGCGAGGACACCCGCTGCCAACTGCCGTCGGCGGCCTTGCTGTAAAAGCCGTTGTAGGTGTCGCCGCCGCGCCAGCCGACCGCCAGGATCACCTTCGACGGGTCCTTGGGGTCGATCGCGATGTCGTTGGCGATGTTCTTGTACGGCGCGCTCTCGTCCTTGGCCTTCGAACCGCCGGGCAGGTACTCGGGGTTGGGCGCGAACTCCAGCGTCCACGGGCCCGAGAGGTCGGAGGTCGAGTGGCTCCACACGCCCCGGCTGGTGGCCGCCCACACCTTGCCGCCGCCGAAGCGCAGCGCGTGGATGATGGTCGACTCCAGCTCGGCGCCGCCGACCCGGTTGCCGGGCTGGAACTTGCCGTACTTGGGGTCGGACAGCACGTACACGCCGGTGCCGACGTACGAGGTGGCGCCGGTGTTGGACTCGCCGGTGGCGTACCAGAGTCGCCCGCCCTCGTCCAGGTTCAGCGTGCCCGTCGACAACGTCGGCAGCTTGTCCGCGATCGGCTCCCACTGGCCGCCACCCGCACGGGAGCGGAACACGCCGCCGTTGGCACCGCCCGCGTACACGTAACCGTCGTTGTCGGCCGCGATGCCGGTGATCCGACCGGTGGTGAACCCGGCACCGCCACTGGAGTTGGAGTTGGCGTCCCGGTACCGCGGGTCGTCCTCGTTGTACGGCTTCTTCGTGACGTGCTTCCACGAACCGTCGGTGTGCGGCATCGACTGCAACTGCGACCAGGCCGCACCGTACGCGCCCGGCGCGACCACGCCCGGCGCGGTGCGCGCCTCGGTGTACTGGGCGACGCCCTCGGCGGAGTTCTCCGCCTCGTCGGCGCCGCCGTCGCCCCCGCCCGCGGCGTCGGCCTTGGCAGCGAAGGTGTGCTTGCCGCTGCTCGCGCCGGTGACCTTGGCGGCGTGCTGCCGGCCGATCTCGGCCAGGTGCTGCGCCTGGCGCGGGCGCGAGTCGGACGTGTCGGGCGCGGCGATGGCCTGAGCGGTGGTCAGGCCGAGCGCGGTGAGCGTGACGGCGCCGGTCAGCAGCCTTCGACGGTACCTGTTGGACACGGTGGCGGGTCCTCCCCATTGCGGCGGGTCGTGCGGTCGCGCGGCCCGGCGGAATCCGACGGAAGCCTTGCGGGTCGGACGGTGCAACGGGAAGGGATTGCGCGTAACGAATGGTTAAAACCAAATGAGTTAAGACAGTTCATAAAAACGGAACACCCATCGTCGACCTCTGCGTGCACTGGCCCACCGGGGCAAGGGCCTCGGCAAGCGCATCATGGCCGCTCACCGAGGAACTGGACCGCCGGGCGCCCGCGACCGCCTACGTCTCGATGTTCGCGGACGGACCCGCGCGCATCCTACGAGCGGTTCGGCTTCCTGGACACCGCCCACTACGATTCGATCGGCATGTTCCGCCCGATGGGCGGGATCTGACCGCCCGACCGCGACGCGTGGTGTGGCTGAGTACCGAGCCGAACGCCGCGAGCCCCAGCATGGGGAACGGGGACCGAACCGCACCCCCGCTCCCCGACGAAGGACGCAGCCCGCGATGAGCCACCCGCCGAGCCCGCCGAGCCCGCCGAAGGTCCGCCCGCCCGGCCGTCCGCGCCGGTGGCCGGTGGTGGCCGGAGTCTCGCTGCTGCTGTTCGCGGCCCTGGCCGCGCTGTTGGCCGAGCAGAGCTGGGCGCCGTACGGCTTCGAGCGGGACGCCAACGACTGGTCCGCCGCGCACCGGCCGTCCACCGTCCGGACGGTAGCCGTGGTGATCACCTCGCTCGGCTCCGGCGCCGTGCCCTACCTGCTGGCCCTGGCCGCCGGCGCCGTCGCCCTCCGGGCCCTGCCCACACCGCGGCCTCCGCGCCGGGCGGCCGTACTGTTCCTCGCCCCGGTGCTGTGGCTGGGCCTGGGCCAACTCCTGCGCCTGGGCCTGATGCACGTCTTCGCCCGTCCTCGGCCGCCGCGGCCGAACTGGGCGGCCGACGCGTCCGGTTTCTCCTTTCCTTCCGGGCACTCCTTCACCTCCGCGGTCTGCGCCGGCCTGCTCGCCCTGGCCGTCGCCCGGGCCCGCCCGACGGCCACCCGGGCCGCTACCGCGGTCGCTGTCGCGTTCGCGGCCGCGGTCGGCCTCAGCCGGATCTACCTCGGGGTGCACTGGCCGCTGGACGTCCTCGGCGGCTGGCTGCTCGCCGCCGGTTGGCTGGCCCTGGGCACGGCGGCCCTGCGCCGCGCCGACCGTTTGACCTGACTCGCCCTCCGGCGGCGACCCGTCGAACACCCCGGGCGCGCCGTCCGGAACAATCGACGGCGACCGGACTGTCACACGACCCCAGGCCCACGGCGTTACCAAGACATGGATCAAGAAGCGGCCGAACCACCCTGGCCGGAGTTCCCGGACTTCGTCGCCTCCCGCGCCCGGCACCTGCTGCGCACCGCCTTCCTGCTCACCGGCGGGGACACCCACCTCGCCGAGGACCTCGTGCAGGAGGCGCTCGGCCGGATCTACGTCAATTGACTCCCAATCTCCCCGTGCTGAAGCACGGGGATTCCTACCACGCTTCGCGCGGTATCGCTGCGCGAGGGGCGTGATGGTTGGTTCCTGGTTCCTCCCCCGTAGTTGGGGGGTTGCTCGCTTGCCTCCCGATGACCGACCGGGTGGTCTTCCAGCGATCCGCAGGCGTTTACCTCACTCGGTCACCCGGTGAGGGCCGGGACGTCCCCCGGTATGTGCTGCCGCGTCAGGGCCGCCCGGCTGCGGCGGCCCTCGAAGAGGATGTTCCGGGCCGCGTTCACGTCCCTGTCATGGACATTACCGCAGCCGCCGCACGTCCAGGAGCGGACGTTCAACGGCTTCGGTCCATCCTTGACACCGCAGGCCGAGCACAACTGTGAGGACGGGAACCCCCGCTCCACCTTGACCAGTTGGCGTCCGGCCTTGACCGCCTTGTACTCCAGCATGCCGAGGAACTGCGACCATCCGGCGTCGTGCACGGACTTCGCCAGGCGCGTGCGGGCGAGAGCTCGCACGCTCAGCGTCTCGACATACACGGCTTGGTTCTCACCGATCAGCCGAGTGCTGAGCTTGTGCAGCCAGTCCTTACGCGCGTTCGCCACCCTCGCATGGGCACGGGCCACCTTGACCCGGGCCTTGTCCCGATTCTTCGACCCCTTCACCTTCCGGGACAGGACCCGCTGCGCCTTCTTGAGCTTCTTCTCCGCCCGCCGCAGGAACCGAGGGCTGTCGATCTTCACACCCTGGTCGGTGATCGCGAAGTGGGTGAGCCCGAGGTCGATGCCACAGTCCGTATCGACCTCGGGGAGGAGATCGGAGGCGGGATCGGTCTCGACCACGAACGACGCCCAGTACCGCCCGGCCGGGTCCTTGACCACCGTCACCGACGACGGATCGGACGGTAGCCGCCGCGACCAGGTGACCCTCACATCGCCGACCTTCGGCAGGCGCAGTCGGCCTACATCGGTGATCGACCAGCGATCGGAGCGGGTGTACCGAGCAGCCTGCCGGTTGTCCCGCCGGGTCTTGAAGCGGGGCGGCTCGACCTTCGGGCCGGGGCGCTTGCCACTGGCACTGTCGAAGAAGTTCCGCCATGCCTGGTCCTGGTCCCGCAGCGACTGCTGGAGGACGCCGACCGGCGCTGCGGACAGCCACGCACGCTTCTCGGTCTTCTTCGCCGCCGTGATCAGCGACTTCGACAGGTCGGCGGACTTCGGGAACGGCAGCCCCGCCGCGTGCGCGTCCTGACGCACGCGCAGCGCGTCGTTCCACACCACCCGCGCGCACCCGAACGCGCAGGCCAGCGCCTGGCGCTGACCTACCGTCGGGTAAAGGCGGAAGGCATACCGGAGCTGCATGACAACCACTGTACTACGGTTGGTTTATGGCTGAATATCAGGAAACCCACCAGTTAGGCAGTGCGCTTTCGCCATGCGTGCCCACTTGGTTTGCGTGACGAAGTATCGGCACCGAGTGTTCACCCACCTCAAGCGCGGCCTGGCGTTCCTGACACGCTTTCCGCCAAAGCGGCGGCCCGGCACGGGAGTTGACGGCCCCGACCGCCGGGCCGCCGGGCACTCGTCCGTACCGCCACCCTGCGTACCACCCCCGTAGATAAGTTGACGTAACGTCAGCCTGGAACGCAGAACTCGTGACGACGTACGAGGAGAGGTACCGACAATGCCCCGCCCAGCACATATCGCCATGGTGAACATCCCGGCACACGGCCACGTGAACCCCAGCCTGGAGGTGATCCGGGAGCTGGTCGCCCGTGGCCACCGGGTCAGTTACGTGAACGACCCGTCATTCGCCGAGCAGATCGAGGCCACCGGCGCCCGGTTCGTGCCCCATGACACGGGCCTGACGGTCCTCAAGGGAGCCGTCACACCCGGGATCAATGTGCACAGCATGATCTTCGATGAGGCGCAGGCCATGTTGCCGCTGATGCGGGAGGCCTTCGAGGACGATCGGCCCGACCTCGTCCTGTACGACTTCATGGCGTACGCGGGACGGGTCCTGGCCGATGGCTGGGGCGTGCCGTCCATGCTGATCTCGCCGTCCAGGGTCGCCTCCGCGGACCCCGAGGCGGAGCCGTTCCGGACGGTCCTGAAGGCCCTGGAGGCGGAGGGCGTTCCGGAGCGGTTCGCGCAGTGGCTGGTCGACAACGGGGTGCCGCCCCGCGACATGTTCACGTACATGCTGAGGCCGGACCGCGGGGTCGCGCTCATTCCGCAGGCCCTCCAGTCCCGGATAGACGAGGTCGACCCCGAGGTCTTCTCCTTCGCCGGGCCCTGCCTCGGCAACCGGGAGCGCCAGGGGAGCTGGACCCGGCCGCAGGACGCGCAGAAGGTGCTGCTGGTCTCGCTCGGCTCCGCCTTCACCCACCAACCCGCCTTCTACCGCGCGTGCCTGGAGGCCTTCGGCGATCTGTCCGGCTGGCACGTCGTGCTGCAGGTCGGCAAGTCGACCGACCCGGCCGAGTTGGGCCCGATTCCGGCCAACGTCGAAGTGCACCAGTGGGTGCCGCAGTTCGCGGTGCTCCAGCAGGCCGACGCGTTCATCACCCACGCCGGGATGGGCGGCTGCAGCGAGGGCCTGTACTGCGGACTGCCGATGGTCGCGGTGCCGCAGGCCGCCGACCAGTTCGAGAACGCCGACCGGCTGGTCGAACTCGGCGTCGCCCGCCGCCTGGACACCGACCAGGCCACCGCCGCCGCACTGCGCTCCGCCGTGCTGGAGCTGACCGACGACCCGAAGGTGGCGGCCCGGCTGGCGGAGCTCAGCGCGGAGGTCCGGGCGGGTGCCAGCGTGGCCAAGGCCGCCGACCTGGTCGAGGCCGCGCTGGCCTGACGGCCCGACGGTGGCTGACGGCCTGACGGCCCGCTGCCCCGGTCACGCGTCCGCCACCGCCCAGGGCCCTGGGCGGTGGCGGACGTCGATCTCGCGGAGGCGGTCGCCCCTGCCCGGCACGAGAAACGGACCTCGCCGCGGAGCTGGTGGACTTCCCCGCCGAGGTGATCACCGGCCCGCTGCCGACGGCCCCGCATCGTCCCCGATCCAGGCACCGACACCGAGGCGCCCGGTGGTACCCAGGTCGATTTCCGGCACCACCATCACCGGAGCCGCGCCCGGCGTGGCACGCACCCGGACATAGGGGGCGTTCACCGGAGTGCCGCCCTCGGTGGTGTTGCGCCACACCAGCGTGGAGCGGGCGCCCTCCCCCGGCTTCAGCACGAGTTCCTGCGGCGGGTCGTCCGCGCCGGTACCGCTCGCGATCCGAGCGCCGCCATGCACGACCTGCACCCCGTCAACCGGCTTGCGCTCCAGGTCGAGCACCTGCAGCTCCGGATAGCCGTTCAGGGTCACCGCGGCCGTCCCACAGTTGCGCAGGTGCAGCCCGACCACCCGCAGCCCCATCGCCGCATCCCCCTCGTCCACACTCACCCGCACCCCGGACGCCGGACACGGACCATCCGGCCGCGACGCCTCGGCGCTCGGCACGCTGCGCACCGTGAGGACCTTCACCCCGGTGGCGGTCCCGCCCAGTTCGACCCGCCCCTTCTCGACGGCCCCCGGCGCAAGCCCCTCGACGGTCTTCGTCACACTGTCCACCGCGCCCCCGCCCGCGCCCATCCGGCTGAACACCACCCTGACATCGGCCGCCTCGCCCGTCCCATTGGTCACCTCGTACTCCGCACAGGCCGCGCTCACCGCCGTGACCCGCACCCCACCCTGCGCCCCCGCCGACGGCGAAGCCGACGCCACCCCGCACGGCCCGGCGCTACCGGAAGCCTGCCGGGCACCCGCCGTACCGCCCGCCTGACTTCCACACCCCGCGAGCAACGCGACGGCGGCCACTGCGGCCACCCCATGCCTCGTCAGCACCGGACCGGCCTTCTCGAACTCACTCATCCGACCATCCGATCACGAACCACCCCACCCCACCGTGAGTCACATCACCCCGCACGCAACAGCCCGGCAACGCTCCGACCGCGAACGACGGACGAACAACCACTGATCACTTCACGGCACGTTGCGCCGCAAGTTGGCCTTGGCTTCGACGAGTCGGGCTTTCGTCGATTCCTTGGCGTGCAGGAATCGCGGCGGGCGCAGACCATCCGGTGCTGGGCCTCTCGACCTCCTCGGCGGGCGTGCCCCCGGTTCACCGGGCGGACAGGACAGCGATCTCCCGACCGGAAGCGACCACGAGCCGGCCTTCCGATGCCGCATGGACCGCGTGGACGGGACCGGGGAAGGCGAGGGGTGAGCCGATCTCGGCGCCCGTGGCCAGGTCACGCACTGATACTGCCTCGTCACACCGGCTGCTCAGCCCAGATGATCTTGCCGTCGGGGGTGTAGCGGACGCCCCAGCGTTCGGTGAGCTGGGCGACGAGGAACAGGCCGCGGCCGCCCTCGTCCTCGGCGACCGCGTAGCGCAGGTGCGGGGCGGTACTGCTGCCGTCGGAGACCTCGCAGATCAGCGTGCGGTCGTACAGCAGCCGCACCCTGATCGGTGCGGCGGCGTAGCGGATGGCATTGGTCACCAGCTCGCTGAGCACCAGTTCGGTGACGAAGGCGGCCTCGTCAAGATCCCATTCGGCGAGCTGTCGGGTGGCCACGGCGCGGACCATGGCCACGGCCTCCGGAGTCGGGGTCACCTCCCACTCGGCGGTCCGGTCGGGCTCCAGCACCCGGGTACGGGCGACGAGGAGGGCGATGTCATCGGTCTGGCGGGCGGGCAGCAGGGCGTCGAGCACTGCCTCGCAGATCGCCTGCGGCGACCGGTCGGGGCCGCGCAGGACGCTCATGAGGACGTCCAGGCCGGCACCGATGTCGCGGGTGCGGTCCTCGACGAGGCCGTCGGTGTAGAGGACCAGGCTGCTCCCCGGTGGCAGTCGCACCTCCACGGCTTCGAAGGGCATCCCGCCCAGGCCGAGCGGCGGACCGCTGGGGAGGCCGAGGAGCTCGACCGTGCCGTCCGGATGGACGAGGGCGGGCGGGGGGTGGCCCGCCCGGGCCAGCGCACAGGTGGCGGTGCTGGGGTCGTAGATCGCGTAGAGGCAGGTGGCGCCGGTGATCGGGACCTCGTGCCCGGCGGCGGCCGTCTCCTGGTCCAGGTGGGCGACCAGTTCGTCCAGGTGCCCGAGCAGCTCGTCCGGCGGCAGGTCGAGGGTGGAGAAGTTCTGGACGGCGGTGCGCAGCCGGCCCATGGTGGCGGCCGCGTGCACGCCGTGGCCGACCACGTCGCCGACGACGAGCGCGACCCGGGCGCCCGGCAACGGGATGACGTCGAACCAGTCGCCGCCGACCCCTGCCTGGGCGGGCAGGTAGCGGTAGGCGACGTCGAGGGCGCTCTGCTCGGGCAGCGCGCGCGGCAGCAGACTGTGCTGGAGGGTGACGGCCATCGTGTGCTCGCGGGTGAAGCGGCGGGCGTTGTCGATGGACACGGCGGCCCGGGCGGCCAGCTCTTCGGCCAGGGACAGCTCGTCGTCCTCGAACGGGCCCCGGTCCCGACCGCGCCAGAAGCAGGCGACGCCCATCAGGACACCCCGTGCCGACAGCGGAACGGCGATCATCGACGCCAGGCCGAAGTCCAGGACCGCCTGCGTCCGCTCGACGTCCTGCCTGCGCCACCCTTCGTCGGTCGCCAGCTCGGGGACCAGCGCGGATCGCCCGCTGACGAATCCGGCCGCCTGCGGGGTGCTTCCCGCCCATCGGACCAGCGTGCCCTGGGGGTACAGCGGCGAATCGTCCCGGATGCCCGCGAGGGCCACCCGCAGCAGCCTCACCTCGGCATCGGCCGTCAGGGGCTGCGGCTCCTCGCCGCGCAGGACCTCTTCGGCGAGGTCGACGGTGGCGTAGTCGCAGAATTCCCGGCAGGCCGTCCCGGTGAGCTCCTCGGCGGTGCGCCGGACGTCCAGGGTGCTGCCGATGGCCATGCTCGCGTCGTACAGCAGCCTGAGCCGACCGCGGGCCACCTCGGCCTTCCCCGCCAGGGCGCGCAGCTCGGTGGAGTCGCGCAGGGTGGCGACGCTGCCGGGAGGCCCTCCCCCGCTGTCGGTCGGGCGGTTGTTGACTGCCAGCAGGCGGTCGCCCACGGGGAGCACCTCGTCGGTGACCGCGCTGTCGGACAGCAACAGCTCGGTCGCGCGGGGCGCGAGGCCGAGATCCGCGACGGCACGTCCCTCCGGCTCGGGGGGCAGGTCCAGGAGCCGGCGCGCCTCGTCGTTGGCGAGCAGGACCCGGCCGTCGCCGCCGATGATGACCACGCCCTCGCGCACCGCGTGCAGCACCGCGTCGTGGTGCTCGTACATCCTGGTCATCTCCTCCGGTCCCAGACCGCGGGTCTGCCGCAGGAGACGCCTGCCCACCAGCGCCGTCCCGGCCGTGGCCAGGCCCAGCCCGACGGCGCCGGCGCCCAGGACGACCGGCAGCTGGCGGTCGATCGCGCTGCTCACGTTGGCGACCTTCATCCCCGCGGAGACGATGCCCACGACCCCGCCGTGGTTGTCCTCCGCCGGGACCACCACCTGGTACTCCAGGCCGAGCGGACCGTGCACCTGCTCGACGGTGATCCGCCCCTGCAGCGACGGCCCGATGGTGCCGACGAACTTCTTGCCGATCTGCGCCGGCTCGGGGTGGGTGTAGCGGATGCCGTTCCGGTCCGTCACCACGATGAAGTCGACCTGGGCTCCCTTGCGGGCCGCTTCGGTCAGCGGCTGCAGCACCGCGCTGGGATCAGGGCCCTGCATCGTCGCCACCAGACCGGGGCTGTGGGCGAACGCCTCGGCCGCTGCGAGCGAACGGTCGCGCGCCGCCGCGAACCGGTCGCTGCGGGACTCGATCAGGAGCGCGACGACCGCCGCCACCACGAGCAGCAGCACGATCGACACCTGCAGGAGGAACATCTGGCCCGCGACGCTGCGGATGCTCAGCACCGACCGCAGCCCCCGCACCGGAGGCTGCCCCGGAACGGGGCGTGGCTGCGGCCGCCCACGACGACCGCCCGCTCGGCCCGGAGCCCGAGGGTCCGCGCCCGTCTCTCTCGCCATACACCCATGGTCCCGCCCTGACACGAAGGGGCCACTTCATCGCGGGACGGACCGGATCAGCAGCGGCGCGACGTCGCCGGTCGGGTGCTCTCCCCGGCCGGCCCGCTCGACGAGCGCGTCGGCCGGCCGGTCGAAGGGTGCTCCGCCGGACCGGGCATGATCGTCCGACGACGCTCCGCCGCGCCCGCCACGGCCCGGAGCGTGAGCCCCGTTACGTCACTCGCGGTAACCACTACGTTGGGCCGTAGTCGCGGACCGCTGCCCGTCCTGCGAAAACGTCCCGTCCGCGGCGCTCCTACTGCCCGGCGTCGTATCGGGGGACGTCCGTCCCCCGTTCGGCGCCGCTAAGAATGGGGCGATCCAGCCGTGCCACCGGCCCCACGGCCGGGTGCGCCCTCCGATGTGGCTTCGAGGCGATCCGGCCGAGCCGGTACCGCGGTCGGCCCACGCCCCGCCGGTCGAGCCGAACCCACGGAAGCAGGTTCCCAGATGCCCGCGTCGGTCCTTCTCGCAGGTACCACGGTCAATGGCGCGTCGGCCGTGGCCCGCCACATCGTCGCCTTCCTGGACTACTTCGCCGGGGTCTTCACCCTGCTCACGCTGACCGCGGCGGTCGTGTCCGGGCTGACCGCCACCGACCGCCTGGTCCTGACGCCGCGGCTGCGGGTGGCCGTCCAGTCGGTACACCGGGCGACGGCCGTCGCGGCGCTCGGGTTCCTGGCCGTCCACATCGCGGTCAAGGTCGCCGAGCACCACGCCGCCCCGCAGAGCACCGTCCTGCCCTTCACCGGCGGCACCGCCGTCGCGGTGGGCCTGGGAACCGTGGCCGCCGACCTGCTGGTCCTGGTCGCGGCGACGGGCGCGTTCCGCGGACGTTTCGCGGGCAGCCGGCACGCCTGGCTCTGGCGGGTGCTGCACGCGGGCGCGTACGCCTGCTGGCCGATCGCACTGGTCCACGGCCTGACCGCCGGCCGCCCGGCGCACGCCTGGGTGCTGTGGGGCTACGGTCTGTGCGCGGCCGTGGTCGCGCTCGCCCTGCTGGTACGGACCCTCTCCTGGGCGGGCCGCCACCGGACCGTCACCCGGCACCGGCGCCGCTCGAAGGCCCAGGCGGCCGGCGCACCGCTCCCGGCGACGGCGCACGCGCCGGCCCGCACCGGCACGCCACCGCGGCGGCCGCGGCACGCCACGCCGACCGCACCCGCGCGCCCGGGGCTGTTCCAGCCCGGCGGTGGCCTGTGAGCGCCCGGCCCGAGCTGCCGCAGGTGCGCCACCTGGGGCCGGCCCGGCTGACCGCCGGACTGGACCGCTTCCAGCGCCTCGACCTCGCCGCCCACGCCCGCGTCCACCCTCCGCTCCCCCGGCTCACCCCCGACGACCTGCTTGACCTGGCCGAGCGCGTCGACCTGCGCGGCCGCGGGGGCGCCGGGTTCCCCTTCGCCCGAAAAGCCCGGGCCACGGTGGCCGCAGCCGCCCGCACCGGGGCAGCTCCGGTCATCGTGGTGAACGGCTCGGAGGGCGAGCCGCCGAGCGCCAAGGACAGGGTGCTGCTCGCCCGCGCCCCGCACCTCGTGCTCGACGGTGCCGTTCTCGCGGCGGTCGCCTTCGGGGCCGAGGAGATCGTCATCGGCGTCGCCGCCGGCAGCCCCGCCGAGGTCTCCGTCCCGACCGCCCTCGACGAGCGCGAGCTACCCTGCCCGGCCCGGACCGTGTGCGTTCCCGAGCGCTTCGTCTCCGGGGAGTCCAGCGCACTGATCCGCGGGGTGAACGGGCTCTCGGTGCAACCCGCCGCAGTGCGGGCCCGCGCGGCCGAGGGCGGAGCGGGCGGCGTCCGGCGGCGCCCGACCCTGCTGTCCAACGCCGAGACCTGGGCGCAACTCGCCGTGGCCGCCCGACTCGGCCCCGGTCCGTACGCGGCCGTCGGAACCGGTGCGGAACCGGGCACGGTCCTGCTGACGGTCAACCGTCCCGGCGCGGGCCCCCTCGTGGTCGAGGCCCCCTTCGGCACGAGGCTGGGAGACGTCCTGGACGCGTGCCGGCTGCGGCCGGGCGACGGCGTGCTGGTGGGCGGCTATCACGGCGCCTGGCTGGACGCGGCGGACGCCGTCGGCGCGTCGCTCTCGCGCGCGGGTCTCGCCGAGCTCGGCGGCACCCTCGGCGCCGGTGCGATCGTCACGCTCCCTCCCGCCACGTGCCCGCTCGGCGAGGTCGCGCGGGTCGCCGCCTGGCTGGCGGGTGAGTCGGCCGGGCAGTGCGGGCCGTGCCGGCGCGGGCTGCCCGACGCCGCCGAGGCACTCGGTGCGCTGGCCGCGGGCACCGGCGGGCCCACCGCCCTGGAGGACGTCCGGCAGGCCCTCGGCGGTGCGCAGGGCGGTGGCGCCTGTTCACACCCGGACGGCACGGCCCGCTTCGTGCTGACCGCGCTCGACGTGTTCCCCGAAGACGTCGAGGCCCACCTCGCCGGCCCGGGGTGCGGTCGGCCGGTCCTCGACGTGTTGCCGCTGCCGCCTGCCGAAGGCGCACACCTGGAGGTGGACTGGTCCCGCTGTGCCGGGCACGGACTGTGCGGCGTCCTGGCTCCCGGCCTCGTCCGGCTCGGCCCGCACGGCTATCCCGCGTCGACCACCGTCCCCGTCGCCCCCTGGCAGGAGCACGGCGCCCGCCGGGCCGTGAACCAGTGCCCGGCACTGGCGCTGAGCATGCGCCGCCCCGACCGGTCCCGCGGTCGCCTCCGCTGAGCGGCCGCCGGCCGAGGAGCCGGCCTCGCGCCCTCTCGGATCCGGCCCCCGGCGTGACCGATCACTGATCGTGCGACGAGCTCGCCCTCACCGCACCGATACGGCGCGGTCGGGCAGGGGCACGGCGTGCAGGCAGGGGTGGCGCGGGGAGCCGATGGGCGCGGTCAGGACGGTGGCCACCTCTCCGGTGATCTCCACCCGGAAGTCGCCGTCCGTGTTCTCCCAGACGGGCCCGCCGCCGGGCCCCAGGATCCCGGTGGCGTGCACCACGATGACGGCCGGCGGGGCGTGCCCGCCGATCGACCCGGGCATGGTCACCGCATAGCGGCGTTCAAGGCTCTTCATGGCCGGCCTCCTCGTCGAACTCCCGCCCCGCGTCGCTGATTCTCCTCCACCCCCTCGACATATGTATACGAATGATGCGGCCTTCGGCCCGGCCGCTCGGCTCAGGCGTTCCACCGCAGTACCGCGCCCAGCCCACCGGGCGGACCGGGTACGGCCTCCGGCACCAGCAGGGCCTCGGCCCCGACCGCCGCGGCGCTGCGCAGCAGGGCGTCGGCGGCCGGGGCCTGCTGCGGTTCGGCCACGCCCATGGCGCGCAGCTCGGCCCGCTGGACGCCGATGTGCTCCGGTTCCGGGCCGGTCCACACCGGGCGCTGCGGATCGTGCCCGCTCGGCTGGATGAGCAGCGCGGCGAGCTGGTGCTGCCGGGCGGCGGTCACCACGGCGGGCACGCCCTGGGCGGCGGCCCCGGGTGCGGTCTCGGTCCCGGCGGCGTCGGTGGCGTGTTCGCCGGGGCGGCCGACGCCGGTGCGGAAGGCGTCCAGCACGGTGGTCAGGTGCCGGCCCTGGTGCTCCTCCCAGGCTTCGGCGATCCGGCGGTCGAGGCTGTCCCGGGCGATCCCGTCGGCCCGGCCGCCGCCGTCGACCTCGACGGTGTCCGGCTGCATCCGGCGGGGCAGCTGCGCGCGGACGGCCCGGCGCTCGCGGACGTCGCCGGTGAGCACCAGCAGGCGGGCGCCGCTGTCGGGCCAGATCCGGGCCAGCTGGTCGGCGATGATCGCGGCGGTGCGCTCCCAGGCGTCCTCGACGCGGTGCCGGTAGTGCCACTCGTACCGGTCGGCGGGCGGGGCGCGGTGGCCGCGGTCCTGCCACTGCCGGCCCTCGACGGTGCCGATCGGCGCGGAGCGGCCGAGTTCGCGCTGCTCCAGCGCGGCCCCGGTGCGGTCCACGGCCACCACCAGGCAGCGCGGAGCGGCGTCGTCCAGCAGGCCGAGCAGTGGTGCGGTGTGCGGCAGCGGCGCCCAGGTGACGCCGACGTCCGGCGGCGAGTGCATCAGCGGCACGTCGAGCGCGACGTCGCCGTCGGCGGCGAACAGCGCCCGCCCCGGTGGGGAGGCGGCCGCCGGTACCCCGGCCAGGTGGTCGCGGACGGCGTCGCAGGTGCCGTCGTCGGCACCGATCCCGGCGAGCCGGTGGACGGCGGCCCGGTCGATCAGCGCCCGCCGCGAGACGGCGTCCTCGGTGGCACGGGACGTGTCCAGGTACAACGAGGCCCAGGGGCCGGGCCGGTCCAGCAACGGGGTGAGGAAGGCGAGGTCCATGGCGGCCTCCCGGAGTCGGTGACTACGGAGCGCTTACCCGGCTCCGCCCGTCGGACACCCGGGCCGGGTGCCGGACCACTGGTGCGTCCGGTCCGAAGTGGGCAGGCTGCTCCTGCACCCCGGCCGTCCGAGCCTCCCCCACCCCGCCTGGGAACCGAACCGAATCCGAACCGAACGCGAACCGAACCCGAGAGCGAGACCGCGAGCATGATCGACGACCCCCGCGCCGGCACCGTCGACGGGCTGCTGCGCCGCAGCGCCCGCCGGACCCCCGACCGCACCGCGCTGACCTTCGCCGACCGCGGCTGGACCTACCGGCAGCTCGACGAGGCGGTCAGCCGCGCGGCCGGGTACCTGCTCGGGCTGGGCTTGCGCCCCGGTGACCGGGTCGCGGCGTACGGGCGCAACTCCGACGCCTACGCGATCGCCTTCCTGGCCTGCGCCCGGGCCGGCCTGGTACACGTCCCGGTCAACTACGCGCTCACCGGTGAGGAGTTGAGCTACCTGCTCGCCCACTCCGGCAGCCGGGCCGTGCTCAGCGACCCGGCGCTGAGGGCAGAGGTCGAACGCGTCCGGGCCGGGCTGGGCGTCGAGCACGTGGTGCCGCTGCGGGACGAGGACTCCGGGCTGCTCGCCGCCGCGCTCGCCGGCCCGGTGCCGGACCTCGATGCCGGGGTGCGGGACACCGATCTGGTCCAGCTGCTCTACACCTCCGGCACCACCTCCCGGCCGAAGGGCGCGAAGATGCCCCACCGCGCCCTGGTGCACGCCTACCTGTCGGGCATCCACGCCCTCGACCTGGACGCGGACGACCGCCCGCTGATCTGCATGCCGCTGTACCACTCGGCCGCCCTGCACGTGTTCCTGCTGCCCTACCTCGCCGTCGGCGCCTCCGTCCTGCTGCTGGAGTCGCCGGACATCCCCGAGCTGCTCCGGCGGATCGAGGAGGACCGGATCGGCTCGCTGTTCCTGGCGCCGACGGTGTGGGTCCCGCTGGCCAACCACCCCGACCTCGACCGGCGTGACCTGTCCTCGCTGCGCAAGGCCCAGTACGGCGCCTCGATCATGCCGGTGGCCGTGCTCGACCGGCTGCGCGACCGCTACCCGCAGGTCGGCTTCTACAACTGCTTCGGCCAGTCGGAGATCGGGCCGCTGGCCACGGTGCTGCGGCCGGAGGAGCACCGGCAGCGGCCGTCCTCCTGCGGCCGCCCGGTGCTGTTCGTGGAAGCCCGGATCGTCGACCGCGACGGGGCCGGGGTACCGCCCGGCACCCCGGGTGAAATCGTCTACCGCTCACCGCAGTTGTGCCTCGGGTACTGGGACGCGCCGGAGGAGAGCGCCGAGGCGTTCCGGGGCGGCTGGTTCCACTCCGGGGACCTGGTGGTCGCCGACGAGGCGGGCTACCTCACCGTGGTCGACCGGATCAAGGACGTCATCAACACCGGCGGGGTGCTGGTGGCCTCCCGGGAGGTCGAGGAGGCCGTCTACAGCCACGCCGCGGTGGCGGAGGTCGCGGTGATCGGCGCGCCGGACGAGAAGTGGATCGAGGCGGTCACCGCCTTCGTCGTGCTCCGCCCCGGCGCCGGCGCCCCCACGGCGGCGGAGCTCATCGCCCATGTACGGAGCCGCCTGGCGCCGTACAAGGTGCCGAAGAACGTCCACTTCGTCGCCGATCTGCCGCGCAACCAGAGCGGCAAGCTGCTCAAGCGGGAGCTCCGGGCACGGCTCGCGGCGGGTTAGGAAGCACTTGCGAGCAGGGCGGTCTGGAAGACGAAGCGGTTCCACGGGGTCCGCGGGTCGCGGCCGGTCGCGGCGGCGAGGCGCCGCATCCGGTAGCGGACGGTCTGCGGGTGGACGTGGAGGCGGGCGGCCGCGGCGGGGGCGCCGTCGGAGTAGATGACGGCGTCGAGCGTCCGCCGGGTGTCGTCGTCCTGGGCGAGGTGGCCGAGCACGGCTTCGGCCACCCGTCCGGGATCGGCGTCCGGGTGCCCGGTGACCAGGGCCACCACCTCCAGGTCGCCGCGGTCGAGCACCCGGCGCTCGGTCCACACCAGCGGCGAGGCGTGCCGCAGGCCGTGGACGGCGAGCCGGTGGTCGCGCGGCGCGGTGGCGGCGGTGACGCCGGTGAGCAGGGCTCCGGTGAGGTCGTGTCCGGCGGCCAGGCGGTCCAGCAGCGTCACGTCGACCGCCTTGACCAGGGCGACTCCGACGCCGTCCATGGCGGTGTGCAGCGAGGTGAGTTCGAGGTCGGCCGCCTCGCCCGCGGCCCGGGCGTCCAGGGCCGCGGTCACCAGCGCCGCCGCCCGCTCCGCGCCGTCGAGCCCGGTGGCCGCCGGGGACACCACCATCAGGTCGAAGGAGGACGGCAGTTCCGCGTCGAGCTCGCGCAGCCGGGCGCGGAGGGTGCCGGCGTGGCTCTGCCGGCCGAGCAGCAGGTCGGTGAGGAGCCCGCGCAGGGAGCGTTCGCGGTCCTCGCTGAGGATGCGCCCGGTGGACTCGTAGCCGTCGAAGATCGCCTCGGAGGACTGGTCGAGCACCGTCAGCCACACCCGGGCGAGCGCGCTGAGGTCGCGCACCGAGACGGCGTCGGCGAAGCGCTCCCCGATCCGGTCGAAGAAGGCCAGTGCGGCTACCCGGTAGGCGCGCAGCACGGCCGCCAGCGGACGGGCGTCGCGCGCCCTGACCGCGCCGACGCCGCGGAACATCCGGATGTCCTCGGCGCCCAACGCGCCGTCCACGGCCCAGAGTTCGAGCACCCGGCGGAGCGTCCAGACGATGATGGAGCGGACCTCCTCCAGCTGGCGGGCGTCGAGGTTCGCGTAGGCGGGGATCTCCCGGGCGATGGCGGTCATGAAGGCGTCGACCATCCCGGTCTCGTCCGCCAGGATCCGTGACACGGCGCTGTGCCGGTCAGCCGTGGACGGAACCTCGCCTTGTGCCGGTGGCACAGTCTTCTTTGTCACCACCTGACAAGCCTAGTGCCGCTCGGTCCGGCCTGCCCCGACCATGGGAGCGCGAAGCCGTCGCGACCGGGCGACGGTGATTCCCCCGAGGGAGAGCTGAATGCCGTTCCAGCCTGAGGTGATCGTGGTCGGGGCCGGCCTGGCCGGACTGGTGGCGACGCACGAGCTGGCGAAGGCAGGCCGGCGGGTGCTGGTCGTCGAGCAGGAGAACCGGCGGAACCTGGGCGGCCAGGCGTTCTGGTCGCTCGGCGGCCTCTTCTTCGTCGACAGCCCCGAGCAGCGCCGGGCCGGGATCAGGGACTCGCTGGAGCTGGCCCGGCAGGACTGGTTCGGCTCGGCGGCCTTCGACCGGCCGGACGACGAGGACCTCTGGGGGCGGCGCTGGGCCGAGGCCTACCTGACGTGGGCGGCCGGCGGCAAGCGCCGGTACCTGCGCGAGCTCGGCCACCGGGTGGTGCCGCTGGTTGGGTGGGCGGAGCGGGGCGCTGGTTCGGCCACCGGGCATGGCAACTCGGTGCCGCGCTTCCACATCACCTGGGGCACCGGGCCCGGGGTGGTGGAGGCGTTCCTCCGTCCGGTGCAGCGGGCGGAGCGCGCCGGGCTGGTGCGGTTCGCGTTCCGGCACCGGGTGGACGAGCTGCTGACCGAGGACGGCGCGGTGGTCGGCGTCCGGGGCTCGGTGCTGGCGCCGGACGACTCCGACCGGGGCGTCAAGTCCTCGCGCGAGGGGGCCGGTTCGTTCGAGGAGCGGGCGGCGGCGGTCGTGGTGACCTCCGGCGGCATCGGGCACAACCACGCGCTGATGCGGGCGAACTGGCCGGCCGACCGGGTCGGCCCGGCCCCCGAGCACCTGATCTCCGGCGTCCCCGCGCACGTCGACGGCCGGATGCTGGCCATCACCGAGCAGGCCGGCGGCCGGGTGGTCAACCGCGACCGGATGTGGGCCTACACCGAGGGCGTCCACAACTGGGACCCGGTCTGGCCGGACCACGCCATCCGGATCCTGCCCGGCCCGTCCTCCATGTGGTTCGACGCCGACGGGCGCCGGCTGACCGGGATGTCCGGTGTGCCGGGCGCCGACTCGATCGGCGCGATGAAGCAGATCCTGGCCACCGGCCACGACTACTCGTGGTTCGTCCTGACCCAGTCGATCATCGAGAAGGAGTTCGCGCTCTCCGGTTCGGAGCAGAACCCCGATCTGACCGGCCGGGACCTCAAGTTCGCGGTGAAGAGCCGGCTGGCCAAGGGCGCCCCCGGCCCGGTGGAGCGGTTCAAGCAGCACGGCGAGGACTTCGTCGTCGCCCGGACCCTGCCCGAGCTGGTCGCCGCCATGAACGGGATCGCCCGCGGCCCGAAGCTCGACGCCGCCGACATCGAGCGGCAGATCGTCGCCCGCGACCGCGAGGTGGCCAACCCGTTCAGCAAGGACGCCCAGGTGATGGCGATCCACAACGCCCGCCGGTCGCTGACCGACCGGATCGCCCGGGTCGCCAAGCCGCACCGGATCCTCGACCCGGCGCACGGGCCGCTGATCGGCGTGCGCCTCAACATCCTGTCCCGCAAGACCCTCGGCGGTCTGCAGACCGACCTGGACTCCCGGGTGATCGGCGGCGACGGCGCCCCGGTGCCCGGCCTCTACGCCGCCGGGGAGGTGGCCGGCTTCGGCGGCGGGGGCGTGCACGGGTACAACGCGCTGGAGGGCACGTTCCTGGGCGGCTGTATCTTCTCGGGGCGAGCGGCCGGTCTGGCGATCGCCCGCGGCCGCTGAGCCGCGGGCACCGGGCGTCAGCCGCCGAGTGGGGTCACCGGACGTCGTCAGCCGGTGAGCCAGGGCGCCTCGGGGAGCTTGGCGTCGGCGTTGCGGCCGGAGAAGTCCACGGTGGTCGGCGTGCCCAGGCCCGCCATCCGCATGGTGACCCGGCGCAGGTTGCCGTCGCCGTCCACCCAGTACGTCAGCGGCGAGCTCTTGCCGTCCGGCGCCGCACCCTGGGCGCGCGGGCCGGCGAAGCGGTCGTAGCCGCGGCCGTCGATCCGGTCCTGGCCGAGCCAGCGGGCGCCGGACTGGGCGAGCAGCAGCGGGTTGTCCGGGCGGTCGGCGCCGACCTGGGTGAGGAGTTGGAGGCCGGCGTCCAGCGGGTCGGCGGTGTACGAGCGCGGTGACCAGCCGGAGCGGGGGATGTGTTCGGCCTGCTGCCAGGGCGGGCTCTGGTCGCCCGCCGGTTCGGGGGCCAGGCCGAGGCCGCCGGTGTCCCAGACCACCAGGCCGTGGTCCAGCGGGCCGCTCGCGCCGGTGCTCTGGTAGCGGCCCACGCCGCGGTGGGTGCGGTAGTCCACCACGCCCTCGACCCGGATCCGTACTCCCCCTCCCTCGTCGGCGGTGAGCACCACCCCCACCGGGCTGGCCTGGTAGAGGTTCAGCCGGGACAGCGCCAGGCGTCCCGCCTCCTCGGTGGTGACCGGCCGTTCGGAGGCCTGGTCGGAGACGGTCTCGTACGCGACGACGCCGCCCGCCACGGCGGCGCACACCGCGGTCGCGATCAGCGCCGTCAACCAGGGGGTCCGCCTGCGCCGGGGCGGGCGGGCTTCGGCCTTCGTCCTGCGGGCCATGCGGTCGTGGTCTCCGATCCGTCGTTCAGGTCGAGCACGTCGTTCAGGTCGAGCACAGTCAGACACAGTCGAGCACAGCCGGGAACAGGAGTCGGGCGGGTTCGCGGTCCTCACGGTCCGCGAACCCGCCCGATCCGGGTGTCGCCCCGTCAGAGCGGGACGACTACCGGTGCTGGGCCCGGCGTCGGCGCACCAGCACGAACAGTGCCACGCCGAGGGCGATCAGCGCCGCGGCGCCGGTCGCGATCAGCGGGAGCCCGTTGCTCGCACCGGTGTGCGGCAGTTCGCCGCCGGGAGCGGGCGCCGGTGGGGCCGGTGTGCTCGGCGGGGTAGTCGTCGGCGTCGGCGTCGGGGTGGGCGTCGGGGTGGGCGTCGGCGAAGCGGTCGGCGTCGGGGTGGGGATCAGCTTGTTGACGGCCGTGACGCTGACCCCGTCCTCCAGGTTGTCGGCGGTGAGCACCAGCGGTCCGAAGACCGTGGTGTCCGGCGCCGAGTAGCCGTCGGGCGGGCTCAACTCCTGCCAGTAGTACGTGCCGGGCACGCCGCTGCCCTGGCAGATGCCGTCGTTGCCGGTCGTGCAGGGATCGCCGACGGGCGTGTCCGGCTTCGTCCCCGTGGTCTGCAGACCGTCGGTGCCGTTGGTCTCGTGCCACAGCTGGAACTTGGCACCGGCCAGCGGCTTGCCGTCCTGGTCGTGCTTGACCAGCTTCAGCGCGCCCTCCTGCTGGCGGTAGCCGAAGTCGAAGGTGTGGTCGTTCTCGCCCGGTCCGCCGGTGGTCAGCGCCCGTTCGGGGAACTTGGCGCCGGCCGGGACGATGCCCTTGGAGTCGATGAAGTGGTTGTCGCCGACGTCGTGGTCCGTGGGCACCCAGTGGTACAGCGGGCCGCCCTTGGCGTAGTCGGCGGGGTTGTCGATGCGGATGGTGTACTTGGTGTGCGGCTTGAGGCCTCCGGGAACGTCGCTGTTGTCGAAGTAGTACTCGCCGCGCGCCGTCGTCTTGGTGGTGCCGACCACCTTGCCCGACTCGTCGTAGAGGTTGACGGTGGCGCCCTTCACCGGGGTCTGGCCCGGGTTCTGGATGCCCTTGCGCTCGGGGTCGTACCAGACCCGGTTGCCGATCTGCAGCGGCGCCTGGTCGCAGAGCACCTCCAGGTCGCCCATCGCGGCGCCCTTGCCGAAGGGGGAGGCGGTCCCCGCCGGGGTCAGCCGCAGGCCGAACTTCGGGTCGTGCGCGCCGTCCGCCCGCTCCATGAACGACGTCCCGTAGCCGACGGCGGTGTGGTCCGGGTCGAAGGCGGAGCCCGCGACGGTGCTCTCGACCTTGGAGAGCGCGATGCCCGCGAACACCGTGTTGTGGTGGCCCACCTCGTCCCAGCCGGTGGAGAAGAACCGGGCGCCGCGGACGGTCTTGCCGCAGCCGAGGTTGACGTCCATCACGTACATGCCGTTCGACGGACAGGCCTTGTCGAGGTCACCGCCGGACATGACGGTGGCCGAGTTGGGCGCCGGGGCGCCCGGTCCGCGGTCGGCGAAGCGGTCCTTGAAGGCCAGCAGCATCGAGCCGTCGGTCTCGAACAGGATCTCGCCCAGCTCCGGTTCGGGGAAAGCGATGGTGGAGTTGCCGCACGGCCGGCCGTTCTGCGAGGCCGGGAAGGTACTGGTCCACGGGAACCAGCCAGCGCCGTCGCACGGGCCTCCACCGACGGTGGACTGCCGCGGGTAGTCCAGCGGCTGGTCCAGCACCGGCTTGCCGAACGCCCCGGTGCCGAGGTCGAACGGCATGACCAGCGCACGCACGTCCGTGAGCTTGCCGGTGGACTCGCCGGAGCAGACCCCGCCGAGGAAGCCGGTGCCGTCCTGCATGCCGAGGCCGTACGGCCGCCAGTCCGCAGCCGACGGGCAGCCCGGGTCCGGAATCGGGTAGGAGGCCTTGGGCGCCGACGCCGTGGGCGCGGTGGCGTCGTAGCGGTACAGCTTCCGGTCGTTGAGGTTGACGACGAACAGGTCCTTGCCGTCGTCGGTGACCTTGATGCCGCCCAGGCTCTCCTTACCGGGCGCGTCGAGGAAGGCGTCGTCCGTCCCCGGCCCGTGCGCGGTGCTGCCGGCGTTCGGGACGGTGGTGAAGACGGTCGTCTTCTTCTTCGCCGGGTCGCTCAGGTCGGTGACGTAGATCCCGCCGGAGCCGCCGGGGCCGTAGTCGGTGGTCCGCTTGGCGGTCGCCGCGGAGAACAGCCGCTTGTCCGCCTTGTTCCAGGCGAGGCCGTAGATCGTGCCGGTCTCGGCGTCGGTCGCGATGTTCGTCGCGGCGTTGCCGGGGCCCTCCTGGCCGCGCATGTCGTACGGGAAGGTGACCAGCGTGCGCTGGGTCCCGCCCTGGTAGGTGGGCGTCTGACAGGCGGTCGCCAGCGGCGCGTTCTTCTGGCAGTAGTCCGCCGGGTTCCACAGCCCGGTGGTGTACGAGACGTTCTTGCCTCCGCTGAGGTCGACGAACTCCTCGTTGGAGCTGAGCTGGTTGGGCGCGCCGTCCAGCCCCTGGCGGGAGGCGAAGGCCGGGAACAGCACGCCCGGCTTCGGGTTCACCACCTGCACCCGGTACTTGCCGCCGGTCGCCTTGCTCGTCGCGGGCGACAGCGTCACCGTGCCGTCCGCCGCCGTGGTCCCGTCGACCGAGACACCGGCGTCATCGGTGAGCGTCACCTTGACGCCCGCCATGTTCGGCTCCAGCGCGGGCGTCCACGTGCCGGAGTCGTCCACGGCCCGGATCACCCGGACCGTGACCGTCCCGTCGCCGGTCTGCGAGACCGCCGTCGGGACGGCCGCCAGCGAGCTGCTGCCGACGGCGATGGCGAGCGCCGCGACGCGGCCGACGGCGCGACGGCCGGGCAGGCCCAGCCGTGACCGGGACGGCCCGCGCGCGGCGCCGTTCATCAGTTCATTCGTCGTTTTCATCCCTGCTCTCATCGTCCGAATGGCCTCATGGCCCGACTATCCGAGGAAGTCCACAGAGTGGCCTGAAACCGCCATGATTAACGTGAGCTTAAAGGGAATTCACCTAACCGGGTGGCAGAACGTGGAACTTTGATGACCAGTCAGACGTCTGCATGACGCCACCCCTCCACGGCGACTCACGGCGCGGCCATTCCCACCAGCGCGGATCCGGCCCGAGGCGCCCCCTCGGCACCGAACAAGCGCCATGTCGACAAGAACACCTGACCGCGGAGGGTGGCCGCCCAGTCGAACACCACTACGACGGTCCCGGAATTTCGACACAGCTTGCACAGAACCGTCCACGATTCATTCCAACCCACCAGCCCCAGGAGTGGTGGCACCCTCCTGGAGCGCGTCGGCGGAACAGGTCTTTTGACGTACCGTCGACAATTCCTGCCCCTGTCACCCCTTACTGGAGAGATCCGTGATACCCATCCGCCCGGCTCGCCGAGCCGTGCTCGCGGTGGCGGCCCTACTGGCCGCCCTCATCGGCACCGCCCCGCCCGCCCAAGCCGCACCGACCGCCGCGCCCGCGCCGAGCGGCACCCGGCTCGCCGCCTCCTGGACCGGCCCGCTGAGCACCCGGGGGCGGTACGTGGTCGACGCGAACGGCGACCGGTTCAAGCTCAAGGCCGGCAACTGGGCGGGCGCCCAGGGGACTTGGGAGGGCAGCGGCTCCACCACCGACCCGGCGCACAACCAGGCCGGCCAGGTCTCGTATAACATCCCGCTCGGACTGGACCGGGCGCCGATCGGCCAGATCCTGGCGGGCTTCCACGGCCTCGGGCTGAACGCCGTCCGGCTGCCGTTCGCCAACGCGCTGATCCACGACACCGCTGCCGTCCCGGACGCCGCCGTCGCCGCCAATCCCCAGCTCAGGGGCAAGACCCCGCTGCAGGTCTACGACGCGGTCGTGGCCGCGCTGACCGCCGACGGCTTCGCGGTCATCCTCAACAACCACACCACCAGCTACCGCTTCTGCTGCGGCCTGGACGGCAACGAGCGGTGGAACAGTGGCCAGAGCACCCAGCAGTGGGAGGACGACTGGGTGTTCATGGCGAACCGCTACAAGGACGACAAGCGGGTCGTCGGCGCGGACCTGCGCAACGAGGTGCGCCGGGACACCTGGGACGACCCCAACTGGGGCCTGGGCGACAGCCACGACGAGTACGCGGCCTTCGAGGAGGCCGGAAACCGGATCCTCCAGGCCGACCCCGACCTGCTGGTCATCATGGAGGGCATCAACTGGTACGGCATCCCCGCCGCCGGGTTCTCCCACGGCCGACCGATGCTCACCCCGGTGGCCACCCTGTCCAACACCCTGATCCGGTCCGACAAGCTGGTCTACGCCGCCCACTTCTACGCCTACACCGGCCCGGCCAACACCGGCGCAGGCAGCGGCCCCGGCTCCACCGGCGACCCGCGCTACGAGGACTTCACCCCCGAACAGCTCGCCCAGGTGGTCGACCAGGAGGCCCTGTTCGTCACCCGGTCCGGCCAGCACTTCACCGCCCCGGTCTGGGTCAGCGAGTTCGGCGCCGCCGGGCGCGGCTCGACCGACGCCAAGGAGCAGGCCTGGTTCGACCGCTTCACCGACATCCTGGCCGCCAACGACACCGACTTCGCCGTCTGGCCGCTGGTCGGCTGGCAGAACAACGGCGTCCCGAACGACAACTGGGCGCTGCTCTCCTACGACACCGCCGGCCGGCAGCTCGGCCTGAACGACCCCGGCGACTGGCGCGCCGCCGACTGGAACAAGCTGGTCAACGCCCCCTCGTACACCGGACAGGTCGCACCGGTCGCCCGCTGGAACATGCTCGACCTCGACCACGGAGACCAGAACGTCTCCGGCCGCATGCTGGCCCGGCCCGACTGGAGCCCCGGCAACCGCAAGGGCGACTGCCCGGACGGCCAGCGCCTGGCCGGCCTCGGGCGCAGCAGCAGCCGCGGCCTGTGCACCGACACCGGCCTTCCCGCCGTCGGCACCGGCGACTGGGTGACCGTCACCGACCAGCGCTACGTCACCGGGGGTGACTGGGCGTCCGGTTACGACAAGCTCCAGTGCCCGGACAACACCTTCGCCGTGGGCTACAGCGTGCACGGCGACGCGATGTCCGCGCTGCTCTGCGCCCCGGCCGCCACCGCCCTGCCCACCACCGGCCGGACGGTCTGGTTCGACCACGGCGACAACCGGCCCGCCGCCGGTGGCTCCGTCGCGAGCGACTGGGCGCCCGGCACCTACAAGGGCCAGTGCGCCGACGACGAGTACGTCGCCGGCGTGGCCGACACCTGGCGCTGGCTCCAGTACGGCGTTCCGGACGCGCTGCTCTGCCGTCCGCTGAGCTGACGCACCGGCCCGATCGGTAGCGCCCGATCACACGGTGTGACGGATATCCGGTCAACGCGCCCGGCGGATGCGCCATCCGCCGGGCGCGTGCAGGGTGGAGGGGAACGAACCACCCGGCCGGCGACCGTCCGTAGCACTGCGGGCACCGTCCGGCAGGCGGCAGCTCCCCAGTGGCCGCCCCTCGACCGAAGGAGGCGCCATGCCGACCAGGACGATCCCCCGTCGGGCTCTGGTGCTGACCGTCGCCCTCGCCGTTCTGCCGACCGTGGCGCTGGCGGCGCCCGCGCAGGCGGCCTCCGCGTCCCCGGCCGCCGCATCCCCGACCGCATCGGCGGCCAACGCGGCACCGGTCCGCTTCTTCGACCTGCCCGACACCCCACTGCCGAGCGACCGCGCGCCGCACCGGATCACCTTCAGCTACCGCAACGACGCCCCGACGGACCGGACGATCGCCCCGCAGATCCTGGTCGAGTCGCCCCAGAGGGGCCCGTTCCTCGACCCGTCGGACATCCGGCTCGAACAGCTGGGGAGCGACGGCCGCTGGCACACCGTGCCGCTCGCCAGCCAGACCGGCACGCTCTACACCGGCCTGATCCCAGCGAAGATCGTCCTGCACAGCCACCACACACTCACCGAGCGGTACCGGATCACCGTGCTCCACGCGCCCGCCCAGGGGACGGTGGAGCCCCGGATCGCGATCTACGCCTGAGCCCCCCGGGCCGCTACACCGCTGCGCCGTCAGGCCTGGGCGGCCACGGCGCCCAGGCGGGCCGCCGCCTCGACGAGTTCGGCGGGTTCGGCCGCAGCGGCGAAGCCGAGCCGCAGGTGGGCGGCCGGCGGCTCGGCCGGGAAGTGGTGGTGGCCGAGGTTGACGGCCACCCGGTGCGCCCGGGCCGCCTCCGCGACGGCCTCCTCGGTGTGGCCGGCCGGCAGCCTGACCCACAGGTGCAGGCCGCCCTCCGGAACCCGGTGCAGCGTCCAGTCCGGCACCTCCCGCGCCAGGGCGTCGGCCAGGACGGCGCAGCGCTGCTGCAGCGCGGCGGACAGGGCGCGCAGGTGCCGGTCCCAGGCCGGGGTGCTGAGCAGTTCGACCGCGGCCTCCTGGAGCGGGCGGGCGATGAAGAAGTCGTCCACCCGCCGCATCCCGAGCAGCCGCCGCATCACCGGCCCCCGGGCGATCAGCGCGCCGATCCGCAGGCTGGGCGAGGCGGGCTTGGTCAGCGAGGTGAGGTGGATGACGGTGCCGTCCCGGTCGTCGGCGACCAGCGGCCGGGGCACCGGCCGGCCGTGGCCGAGGTGGCGGGCGAAGTCGTCCTCGATCATGAACGCCCCGGCGGCGCGGGCCACGTCGACGATCTGGCGGCGCCGTTCGCCGGAGAGGACCGTCCCGGTCGGGTTGTGGAAGGTGGGCTGACAGTAGAGCAGGCGCGCGCCGGTCACGGCGAAGGCCTCGGCGAGCAAGTCGGGGCGCAAACCCTGGTCGTCCATCGGCACGGGCACCGGGTGCAGTCCGGCGGAGCGCGCGGCGGCGAGCGCCCCGGCGTAGCTGGGTGACTCGACCAGGATCGGGCTGCCGGGCGCGGCGACGGCGCGGAACAGCAGTGACAGCGCGCCCTGCCCTCCCCCGGTGACCAGCACGTCGTCCGGGCCGACGTCGCCGCCCGCTTGCCGGGCGAAGATCGTCCGCAGGGTGGTCAGGCCGGCCGCCGGGGCGCGGTGCCAGGCGTCCGGGCGGCGGGCTGCCCGGGCCAGGGCGCCGCCGAGCAGCCGGGTGGGCTGGAGGCTCTCGTGCAGGTAGCCGCCGGACAGCGCGATGGTGCCGGCGGGCACGGTGCCGGGCTGCTCGTCCGGCGCCTCGGGGGCGAACGGGCGGCCGGCCAGGGCCACCGCCTGCCAGGAGGTGTCCGGTTCGCCGCCGCCGGTCGGCGGGCGGCGGGCCGCGACGTAGGTGCCGCTCCCGGGCCGGGTCACCACCGCGCCCTCGGCGGCGAGCAGGGCGATCGCCCGGGAGACGGTGACCGGCCCGACGCCATGACGGGTGATCAGGTCCCGGCTGCTGGGCAGGCGGTCGCCCGGGGAGAGGCGGGCGATCTGGGACCGGAGGATCGCCACCAGGGTCTCGATACTGCTACCGTCAGACATGAAGAACGAGAATAGCGCTTTCGCCTCCAGCTCGGAACCGCTCCTGAGCCCCGGACCGGAACCGGTCCTGAAGCTCGGCCAGGAACCGCTCCTGGACCTCGCCGCCCTCCGAGCCGACACTCCCGGCTGCGAGGCGGTGATCCACTTCAACAACGCCGGCGCCGGACTGATGGCCCGTCCGGTCCTGGAGACGGTGCTCGACCACCTGCGCCTGGAGGCGGGCATCGGCGGCTACGAGGCCGCCGCCGCCCGCGCCGCCGAGGTCGCCGACTTCTACGCCGCGCTCGCCGAACTCCTCGGCACCCGCCCCGGCAACCTCGCCTTCGCCGCGAGCGCGACCCACGCCTACACCAAGGCCCTGTCCGCGATCGACTTCCGGCCCGGGGACGTCATCCTGACCACCCGCAACGACTTCGTGTCCAACCAGATCGCCTTCCTGTCCCTGCGCCGGCGCCACGGCGTCCGGATCCTGCACGCCCCCGACCACCCCGACGGCAGCGGCGTCGACGTCGAGGCGATGGCCACGCTGATGCGCGCCCACCGGCCGCGCCTGGTCGCCGTGACCCACGTGCCCACCAACTCCGGGCTGATCCAGCCGGTCGCCGAGATCGGCCGGCACTGCCGGGAACTCGACCTGCTGTACCTGGTCGACGCCTGCCAGTCGGTCGGCCAGTACCCGATCGACGTCGAGGCGATCGGCTGCGACCTGCTCACCGCGACCTGCCGCAAGTTCCTCCGCGGCCCGCGCGGTTCGGGTTTCCTCTACGTCTCCGACCGGGTGCTGGAGGCCGGGTACGAGCCGCTCCACATCGACATGCACGGCGCGCGTTGGGTCGCCCCCGGCTACTACCGGCCGGTCGACACGGCGGCCCGGTTCGAGGAGTGGGAGTTCCCGTACGCCACCGTCCTCGGCTGCGCCGCCGCCGTCCGCTACGCCCTGCGGGTCGGTCTGGAGCCGGTGGCCCGGCGCACCCCCGCGCTGGCCGGCCGGCTGCGCGAGCGGCTGGCCGCCGTCCCCGGCGTCCGCACGCTCGACGGCGGGCCCGCGCCGGCCGCCCTGGTCACCTTCACCATCGAGGGCTGGCAGGCCGGCCCGTTCAAGGCCGCGATGGACGCGCGTGGCATCAACTCCGCGCTCAGCTATCGGGAGTTCGCGCAGTTCGACTTCGCCGACAAGGAGGTGGAGTGGTGCCTGCGGCTGTCGCCGCACTACTACAACACCGAGGACGAGGTCGACGCGGTGGCCGGCACGGTGGCCGAGCTGGCGAGGAGCGCCCGATGACCCGGACGACCCAGGTCTCGTCCCCGCCGAGCACCGAACCCGCGCGGCAGAGCCTGTGGCACAACCACGACTTCCTCAGGTTCTGGGCCGGCGAGACGGTCTCGCTGCTCGGCACCCAGGTCACCAACCTCGCCCTTCCGCTCACCGCCATCGGCGCCTTCGGCGCGACCGACGAACAGGTCGGACTGCTGCGCTTCCTGCAGCTCGTCCCCTACCTCGGTCTCGCCCTGGTCATCGGCGTGTGGGCGGACCGGCACCGGCGGCGGCCGGTCATGCTCGGCGCCAACCTGGTCCGGCTGGTCCTGCTGGCGCTGGTGCCGCTGCTCTACTGGTGGCACGCGCTCGACCTGCCCGTGCTGATGGTGATCGCCTGCACGGTCGGCATCGCCTCGGTGGTGTTCGACGTCAGCTGGATGTCGTACGTGCCGGTACTGGTGAGGAGCCCCGAGCACTACGTCGAGGCCAGCGCCAGGATGAGCACCAGCTCCTCCGCCGCCGACGTCGCCGGGCCCGGGCTGGGAGGCGTCCTGGTGTCGGCGGTCAGCGCGCCGGTCGCCGTGCTCGTCGACGCCTGCTCCTACCTGGTGTCCGTGCTCTCGCTGCTGTCGATCCGCACGACGGAGCCCGCCCCCGAACCGGCCGCCGAGCGGCACCTGTGGCGCGAACTCAAGGACGGCATGGGCTGGGTGACGCGGAACCCGGTGCTGCGCTCGCTCGCGCTGATCGGCTTCTGCTGCAACTTCTCGATGATCACCGTGTGGACGATGTTCCTGCTCTACGGTCACCACGACCTCCACCTCGGCGACGGGACGATCGGCGCGGTCTTCTCGACGGCCTCCGTCGGCGGACTGATCGGCGCGCTGGTCGCGCGGCGGGTGATCGCCCGCTTCCCGCTCGGCCGGGTCTACCTGGTCGCGCAGTCGGTGCTGCTGCTCGGCCCGGGCCTGATCCCGGCCGCCGCGGGGCCGCGGCCGGTGATGATCGGGATGTTCGTGCTGTCCTTCTTCAGCACCTACCTCGGCCTCGGCGTGGCGGGGGTGATCATCGTCAGCCTCCGCCAGGCCGTGACGCCCCAGTCGATGATGGGGCGGATGACGGCGGCCTTCCGGACCCTGCTGTTCGGCGGCGGATCGCTGGGCGGCCTCGCCGCCGGGCTGCTCACCGGTCAGCTCGGCGCCCGGGGCGCCCTGACCGTCGCGGCGGTCGGCTCCGCCGCCGTGGTGGTCGGGCTTCTCGTCTCCCCGGTCAGCCGGCTGCGGGCGCTGCCCGCCGCGCCGTAGCGGTGACCGGGGCCCAATGCCCCCGCGTGCCCGTCCGCGACGGGCGCACGGGGGCGGTCGGGCGTGCGCCCCAACTCGCCCCCCGTGCTCCCAAGTCCGGCTTTGCGAAGCATCGCCGCCGCTTATGCCAAAGCCACCCGATCGAGTGAGTTTGGCAACCTCGATTCCCCGTGTTCGCGCAGGGACTGTCCGCTGTCCGGCGAGTTGAAACGTGGTCACACCGAGCGCGATCCAGCGGCAACATTCTCCGGGTCGATCTGACGACACGTCGGTTGTTCATACCGGAGAGGTGACCAGTCGTGACCACCGAGACCGTTCCGCAGAACCAGCAGGGCCAGAAGAGCCTCAGTACCTCCGCCGCCCGGAATCTCGCCACCACCACCAAGACCGTCCCGCAGATGCTCGGGATCACTCCCCGGTACCTGCTGCGGGCACTGCCCTGGGTGGACCTGGACGCGGGCGTCTACCGGGTCAACCGCCGCCGGGGCTTCATCCTCGGCGACGGCCTGGTCAGCACGTACGTCGACGGCGGCGGCGCCACCCGGGTCATCGCCGAGGACCTGCGCGAACTGGCCTTCCTCAGCCAGGTCGACAGCCCGGTGCTCACCGCGCTCGCGGCCGGGTTCACCGAGCGCGAGGTCGCGCCCGGCGAGCTGATCGTCGACGCCGACACCCCGGCCGATCAGCTGCACATCCTCGCGTTCGGCCGGGCCGAGAAGCGCGCGACCGGCGCCTACGGCGACGACGCCCTGCTGGCCGTCCTCGGCGACGGCGACTTCTTCGACGCCGCCGCCTGGGCCGGCGGCACCGCGATGACGTACCGGGTGAAGGCCGTCACCACCTGTACCGTGCTCTCGCTGGACCGCCGGATGCTCGTCGAACTCGCCGACCGGGAGCCCTCGTTGCGCACCCAGCTGGAGGAGTTCGCGGCCGGCCAGGCCCCGACCGACCCCGAGCACCCGATCGACCTCCACTCGGGCCACTCCGGCGAGCCGTACCTGCCGGAGACCTTCGTCGACTACGACGAGAGCCCGCGCGAGTACGAGCTGAGCATCGCCCAGACCGTCCTCAAGGTGCACACCCGCGTCGCGGACATCTACAACTCCGACATGGACCAGGTCCAGGCCCAACTCCGGCTGACCGTCGAGGCGTTGCGCGAGCGCCAGGAGTGGGAGATGCTCAACCACGCCGAGTACGGCCTGCTCAACAACGTCGTGCCGACCCAGCGGGTGCGCACCCGCGGCGGCGCGCCCACCCCGGACGACCTGGACGAACTGCTGACCCGGGTCTGGAAGCAGCCCGCGTTCTTCCTGGCCCACCCGCGGGCGATCGCCGCGTTCGGCCGCGAGTGCACCCGGCGCGGGGTGCCGCCGCAGATCGTCGAGCTGTTCGGCAGCCCGTTCCTGACCTGGCGCGGCGTGCCGCTGCTGCCCTCCGACAAGCTGGACCTTAACGGCACGGCCAACTCGGCGCCCGGCACCACCAACATCCTGCTGATGCGCGTCGGCGAGGAGCGGCAGGGCGTGGTGGGGCTGCGGCCGTCCAAGGTCCCGGACGAGGTCGAGCCCGGCCTGGCCGTGCGCGCGATGGGCGTCGACCGGCAGGCCATCACCTCCTACCTGGTGACCAGCTACTTCTCGACCGCCGCGCTCGTGGACGACGCCATCGCGGTGCTCCAGAACGTCGAGGTGTCGAACTACCATGACTACTCCTGACGGAATCGGGCGCGGCACCGGGATCAGCGGGGCGCCGGGAGGCCTCTCGACGTCGACCACCCTGCCGGGCAACGGCGTCGCCACTCCCCCGAACCCGCTGCCCGAGGCCCTCGCCCACGCCGCCGGCGGCGGCCACTACTGGCTGCCGACCCAGGCCGACCGGAGGTCCGCGCCCACCGCACCCACCGGCGGCTTCGACGTCGAGTCCGTCCGCCGGGACTTCCCCCAGCTGCACCGTGAGGTCAACGGCCGGCCGCTGGTCTGGCTGGACAACGGCGCCACCACCCTCAAGCCCCGCCAGGTGGTCGAGGCCGTCGGCGAGCACTACGCGTCGGGCACCTCCAACGTCCACCGCGGCGCGCACACCCTCGCCAAACAGGCCACCCAGATCTACGAGGAAGGCCGCGCCGAGGCCGCCAAGGTACTCGGTGCCCCGGACCCGGACGAGATCGTCTTCGTCCGGGGCACCACCGAGGCCGTCAACCTGGTGGCCCAGACCTGGGGGCGGGCCAACCTCGGCGTCGGCGACGAGATCCTGGTCTCCGCCGCCGAACACCACTCCAACCTGGTGCCCTGGCAGCTGATCGCCAAGGAGCGCCGGGCCCGGGTCGTCCCCATCCCGCTGCTCCCGGACGGGCAGTTGGACCAGGACGCCTACCGGGACCTGCTCGGCTTCCGGACCAAGATGGTGGCGCTCACCCACGCGTCCAACGTGCTGGGCACCATCCCGCCGGTGGCGGAGATGACTGCGCTCGCCCACCGCTACGGCGCCAAGGTGCTGGTCGACGGCGCCCAGGCGGTCGCCCACTTCCAGGTGGACGTCACCGCCCTGGACGCCGACTTCTACGCCTTCTCCGGGCACAAGGTCTTCGGGCCGACCGGGATCGGCGCGCTGTACGGCAAGCGGGAGCTGCTGGAGGCCATGCCCCCGTGGCAGGGCGGCGGCAACATGATCGACTCGGTGAGCTTCGAGCAGACCAGCTACGCCCCCGTCCCGCACCGGCTGGAGGCCGGCACCGGCCACATCGGCGGGGTGGCCGGCCTGCGGGCGGCCCTGCGGTACCTGTCCGGACTGGACCGCCAGGCCGCCACCGCGCACGAGGAGCAGCTCACCGAGTACGCCACCGCCGCGCTGCGGACCGTGCCCGGGCTCCGGCTGATCGGCGAGGCGCCGGGCAAGATCGGGGTGCTCACCTTCCTGCTCGCCGGGACGGACCCGATCGCCCTCGCCGGGGCGCTCGACCAGCAGGGCATCGCCATCCGGGCCGGCCACCACTGCGCCCAACCCGCCCTCGCCGCCTACGGGTTGCAGGCCGCGGCCCGAGCCTCGCTGGCCCTGTACAACACCGTGCAGGACGTCGACGCCCTGGTGACCGCCCTCCAGGGCATCCAGGCGGAGGCCGCCGCGTCCTGACCGGCCGCCGGGGGCGGGCGGGCGCCGAACGGCCCGTCCGCCCCCGGTCGTTCAGCGGCCCGCTGCCCCCGCGGCGGCTGGCCGCCCGCCCGCTGGCCGCCGAGGCCGGTCGGGCGATGTTCCGTGACTTCGACCACGGTTTCGCGCAGGGGCTCACGGCGATCCCGGCCGGGATAGAAACGACATTCCTGGCCTGAAAGCGCCGAAACCTGTCCCGTAATCGTCGGATTCGAGCGACATTCATCGGACTTGTCTGCCGGGTGGCAGCCCTGACGAAGAGTTCCGTACTGCGGCGATTTACCTCGCGTTCACATGCACTCGTCAATCGCGTTCACCGCTACGCTCTAGCGTCTAGCCGCCGCGCCGCTTCGAGCTACGCGCGTCACGGCCCCAACTCCTGACACGTATGACGATGACGTCCGAGGAATCGACCATGCACGCAGTCCCCACCCGTAACAGGTGGCTCCGCTACGGTGCCGGCCTGATCGGCGCGGCCTCGCTGGCCGCCTTCGGCGGTGCTCCCGCGGCCTTCGCGGCCGACGGTCCGCAGACCGCCACCCCGATCAAGCACCTGGTGGTGATATTCCAGGAGAACGTCTCCTTCGACCACTACTTCGGCACCTACCCGAACGCGGCCAACACCGCCGACGACAAGGTGAAGTTCACCGCCAAGCCCGACACCCCGAAGGTGGACGGCCTCAGCGACGACCTGCTGCACAAGAACCCGAACCGGAACAACCCGCAGCGCCTGGGCCCGGCGCAGGCCGTCACCTGCGACCAGGACCACACCTACAAGGACGAGCAGCTCGCCTTCGACGGCGGCAAGATGGACAAGTTCGTCGAGCACACCGACATCGAGAGCTGCAAGCCCCCGATGTACACCGCGCCCGGCCTGGTGATGGACTACTACGACGGCAACACCGTCACCGGCTACTGGAACTACGCCCAGCGCTTCGCGATGAGCGACAACTCCTTCGGGACCAACTACGGCCCCTCCACCCCGGGCGCGATCAACCTGGTCTCCGGCCAGCTGCACGGCGGCTACCCGATCGACCCGAAGACGGGTCAGCAGACCACCGACGCCTACGTGGTCGCCTCCCCGGACGCCAAGGGCATCGGCACCGTCATCAACGACCCCGACCCGGGCTACGACGACTGCTCCGACCCCAAGCACAACCACCTGGTCATGACCGGCAAGAACATCGGCGACCTGCTGAACGACAAGGGCGTCAGCTGGGGCTGGTTCCAGGGCGGCTTCAAGCCGACCGGCACCAAGGACGGCAAGGCCGCCTGCGAGGCCACCCACAAGAACATCGTCGGCGCCGCGCAGACCGACTACAACCCGCACCACGAGCCCTTCCAGTACTACAAGTCCACGGCGAACCCGCAGCACCTCGCGCCGAAGACCGTGGACGAGATCGGCCACGACGGCCAGGCCAACCACCAGTACGACCTGACCGACTTCGACGCCGCCCTCCAGCACGGCAACCTGCCGGCCGTCAGCTACCTCAAGGCCGCCAACTACCAGGACGGCCACGCTGGTTACTCCGACCCGCTGGACGAGCAGCACTTCGTCGTCGACACCCTGAACAAGCTGCAGAAGTCCAAGGACTGGGCCTCCACCGCCGTCGTCATCGCCTACGACGACTCGGACGGCTGGTACGACCACAAGTTCGCCGAGCCCGTCAACGGCTCCAAGGACGCGGCCAACGACAGCCTGAGCGGCCCCGGCCAGTGCGGCAAGGACGCCGGCTGGGGCGGCTACGCCGACCGCTGCGGCTTCGGCCCGCGCCTGCCGCTGCTGGTCGCCTCCCCGTACGCCAAGGCCAACTTCGTCGACCACACCCAGACCGACCAGACCTCGATCCTGCGCTTCGTCGAGGACAACTGGAAGACCGGCCGGATCGGCGACTACTCCTTCGACGACCACGCCGGCTCCATCGAGGGCATGTTCGACTTCAAGAACCCGCAGTCGGCCACCCTGATCCTCGACCCGGCCACCGGCCAGCCCGCCGGCGGTGACACCACCCCGAGCGGCCAGCCCACCGGCGGCTCCTCGGCCACCACCCCGGCCGGCTCGGCGACCTCCACCGACGGCACCGGCAGCACCGCCGTCGCCGGGGCCACCAGCAGCGTCTCCGGCCCGCCGCTGGCCGAGACCGGCGCCAACTCCAACACCGGGCCGATCGCGGCCGCGGCCGTCGCCCTGCTGGCGCTCGGCGGCGGTGCGGTCTTCCTCGCCCGCCGCAAGCGCGGCCGCCGCGCCTGACGCCCGGCCCGCACGCGCAACACCCCCGGCACCGCCGGGTCCTGGCAGCCAGGACCCGGCGGTGCTCGCGTTCAACCGAGGACCCGGGGCGGGCTACCCTTCCCGCCATGACCGCCACCACCCCGCGCCGCCGCACCGTACTGGCTGGTGCCCTGGCGGCCGCCGTCACCGCTTGCTGCTCCGGCGGCTGCTCGGCCGGGGACGCGCCGACGCGATCGCTGCGGCTGGCGACCGGGCCCGAGGGCGGTCCGTACAACGCCTTCGGGCGCTCCTTCACCGAGGCCGTGACGGCGAGCGGACGGCTGACCCTCACCCCGGTGAGCAGCGCGGCCAGCGTGGACAACCTCCAGCAGCTCGCCGACGGCTCGGTGGACCTCGCCCTCACCACGGCGGACGTCGCCGAGGACGCGGTGCTGGGCCACGACACCTTCGACCGCCCGCTCGGCCTGACCGCGCTGGCCCGGGTGTACGTCAACTACCTGCACCTGCTGGCCCCCGCCGACGGCCCGGTGCGCGAACTCGCCGACCTGGCGGGCCGCCGGGTGGCGACCGGCGCGGTGGGCTCCGGGCTCCAGGTGACCGCCGGACGGCTGCTGCGACAGGCCGGGACCGGCGTGCGGCAGCAGTCGCTCGGGCTGGCCGATTCCCTGGCCGCGCTGCGCAGCGGCGCGCTGGACGCGGTGTTCTGGTCCGGCGGCGTGCCGACACCGGCCGTGTCCGCGCTCGCCCGGGAGCTGCCGCTGCGGTTCGTACCGCTGGACGCGGTCGCCGCGCTGCTGCGCGAGCGCTACGGCCCGGTCTACACGGCGGTCACCCTGCCCGCCGGCGCGTACGGCCTGGACAGCCCGGTCGCCACCCTGGGCGTCGGCAACTACCTGACCGCCCGGCCGGGCGTGCCCCAGGACGCCGTCCGGCAACTGCTCGGCATCCTCTTCGACCAGTGGGCCACCCTGCTGCGGTCCGTGACGGCGGGCGCCCGGCTGGAGCCCCGGTTCGCCGTCTCCACCGGGGCCGTCCCGCTCCATCCGGGGGCGGCGGCGTACTACCGCTCGGTGTACGGATAGTCGGCCCGGTGGAGGGCGTGACGATCCGGTGACACGGAATGCGCCATTCCGTCGACTGTGCGGACTAACTTCGATCGTGCACGCCGCTCCGTCTCCCACCGGCCCCCGTCCAGGCCGATCGGGGCAACGGGCGTGTCCTCACCCGTACTTCGCGCAGGAGACCCGCATGCCCTTCTCGACGACCCGCCGCGCCCCCGCCGTCCGCACGCTGGCCGGCACCGTCCTGACCGCCGCCCTGCTGGTATCCGCCACCACGGCCTGCAGCAGCTCGTCCGGCTCGCACGACACCGCCGCGCCGACCGCCACCATCGCCCTCACCCCTACCGCTACCGCCAGCGCCTCCACCACGCCCGGTGGCACCGCACCCGGTGCCACCACGCCGCCCGCCACCCCGGGCACGCACGGCACCACCGCCTCGGCCACCCCGACCGGCGCGCACCGCAGCACCCCGCCGGCGAGCACCGGCAAGGGCGCCCACAGCCAGACCCTGCCGGACGGCAGCAAGGTCGAGATCCAGCAGCTCGGCGACCTGCACTACGTCGCCAAGATCGTCCACGACGGCCAGGTCCTCGGCACGGTCGAGGCGAACGGCCACGACGCCGGGGTCGACGCCAACGACATGTTCGTGGTGCTCGCGATGGACGGCACGGTCCACGCCTGGATGGGCGGCTCCCACCAGGGGCCGGGCACCTTCAAGCTCGCGGGCGGCTGGACGGCCAAGGTCACCAAGGTCGGCGAACTCCACTACCGCGCCGACATCATCGGCAACGACAACGCGGTGATGGGCACCATGGAGTCCAACCAGCACGACGACGGCCTCGACGCCAACGGCGTGTACATCGTGCTCGGCGCGGGCGGCGAGATCAGCGCCCACGACTGACACCCTCCCCGCCCCGGTCGGTGGCCGCCCGGTCATGTCGCGGCCGCCGACCGTGTCTCAGGGCCCCGGCAGCCGGAACTCGACGGTCAGTCCGTGCGGCTGCGCGCCCGCGACGGTCAGCGATCCGCCGCAGGCGCGCGCCAGTTCGTCCGCGATGGCCAGACCGAGTCCGGTGCCGGGAATGTTCTGGTGCTCGGGTGCCCGGGCGAACCGCCCCAGCAGCAGCGGCAGTTGGCCCGCCGGAACGCCGGGGCCACTGTCGGTGACCCGAACCACCGAACCCCCCTCGGGCACGGCGCCGGCCACCACCCGGACGCGCTCCCCCTCCGGTACGAACTTGCTCGCGTTGTCCAGCAGCGCGTCCAGGATCCGCCCGGTCGCGTCCGGGAGCCCGAGGGCCCGCAGTCCGGGTGCGACGTCCGCCGTCAGCTCCAGCCCGCCCGCCTCGAACACCGGCGCCCAGGCGGCCACCCGCTCGGTCACCGCCGCCGACACATCCTGCTCCTCGACCGGCGCGGCGGCGGCCTCCAGCCGGGCCAACGCCAGCAGGCCGTCGAGCAGTTCGCCCAGCCGGTCCGCCTCGTCCAGGGCCAGGGCGTGCGCCTGCCGCCCGGGGCCCGGCCCGACGTGCGGCTCGGCGTTCTCCAGTTGCAGCACCAGGGTGGCCAGCGGGTTGCGCAGCTGGTGGGAGGCGTCGGCGACGAAGTCCCGCTGGCGGCGCAGCGATTCGGCGACGGCCTGGGCCATGCCGTCGAAGTGCCGACGCAGCCGCCGCAGTTCGGGCGGGCCCGTGTCGGAGGCGACCCGCAGTTCGAAGCGGCCGCCGGCCACCGTGGCGACGGCGCGGTCGAGTTCGTGGACGGGCCGCAGCAGCCAGCGGGCGATCCCGGCGGTGACCAGTGCGGCGGCGCCGAAGGCGGTGACGGCGCCGGCGGCGATCAGTGCCCAGCGGACCAGCACGTCGTGGCGCGCGGCGCCGGTGGGGACGGTCAACAGGACGGCGCCGCCCACCCGTTCGTCCTGGCCGACCGGTTCGGCCAGCACCACGGTGTCGGGCCCCCAGGGGCGGACGGTGGGCAGTTCCTCGGTGGAGCGGCCGGTGAGGGCGCGATCCTGGGCCTGCTGCGCGGCCGTGCCGCTCGGGGCGGGTCCGGCCCGGCCGACGGTGTGGCCGGCCGTGTCGACGACGGTCACGGCGGCGCCGTAGAGCTGGGCGTAGCGGGTGATTTCGGCGTCGAGTTCGCGGCGGTCGGCGTCGGTGCGGATCCGGTCGGCGAGTTCGGCGAAGCGGACGCCGTCGGCCCGGCGCTGCAGCAGCAGGTGTTCGGTGCGGCCGCGGGCGTAGGAGTCGGCCAGCGGCAGGGCGAGCAGCAGCACGGCGGTGCCGATGAGCGCGGTGAGCACGGCCAGCAGGCGGCGCCTCACGGACCGTCCAGGGCGCCGAGCTGGTAGCCGTACCCGCGGATGGTGCGGACCAGCCCGGCCCGCGCGGTCTTGGCGCGGATGCCGGCCACGTGCACGTCCAGCGAGCGCGAGGAGGCGAGGAAGGCGTCGCCCCAGATCCGGTCGAGGATCTCCTCGCGGGAGCGGACGTCGCCGGGCTGGGCGGCGAGCAGGGCGAGGACGTCGAACTCGCGGCGGGTGAGCCGGACGGGCGTGCCGTCGACGGTCACCGTGCGGGCGGCCAGGTCGATCGCCACGTCGCCGGTGCGCACCTGCCGTTCGCCGCCGCCCGGTTCGGGGGCGGAGCCGGTGCGGCGGCGCACGGTGTCGATCCGGGCGATGAGTTCGGCCATCCGGAACGGCTTGACCACGTAGTCGTCGGCGCCGGCCCGCAGGGCCTGGAGGACGTCCCGCTCCTCGCTGCGCGCGGTGACCACGATCAGCGGCAGGCTGCACACGGTGCGGAGCTTGCGCAGCAGGTCGAGGCCGTCCAGGTCGGGCAGCCCGAGGTCGAGCAGGACGAACTCGGCCTCCCGGGCGTGCCGCAGCGCCTCCGCGGCGCGGACCACCCGGCGCACGGTGTGGCCGCGCCGGGCGAGCGCGGTGGCGAGGGCCTGGGCCATGCGGTCGTCGTCCTCGACGAGCAGCATGTGCACGGAACCCTCCCCACCTCTGAGGGGACTACCGTACGGCCTCGGCCGCGGCGGCCCCCGTCGGGGCCTCCGTCCGGGCCTCCTCGGGGCTGAGCACCGCGTTCCTGGTGTCCGGCATCAGCACGTAGACGACCAGGGAGACCAGGGCGCAGCCGGAGACGTACCAGAAAAAGCCGGACTCGTGCCCGCTGTTCTTGAACCAGAGCGCGATGTACTCGGCGGTGCCGCCGAACAGCGCGTTGGCAAGGGCGTACGGGAGGGCGACGCCGAGGGCGCGGATGCGGGTGGGGAACAGTTCGGCCTTCACGGCCGCGTTGATCGAGGTGTAGCCGGTGACGATGACCAGGGCGACCAGCGAGAGCCCGAGCGCGGACCAGTAGCCGGAGGCCGAGCCGAGCGCGGTCATCAGCGGGTAGGTGCCCACGGTGCAGCCGAGCGCGAAGGTGATCAGCAGCGGGCGACGGCCGATCCGGTCGGAGAGCAGGCCGGCCAGCGGCTGGATCGCGGCGAAGACGGCCAGCGCGGTGAAGCTGACCAGGGTGGCGGTGTTCTTGGCGAGCCCGGCGCTGCCGATCAGGTACTTGGTCAGGTAGGTGGTGTACGTGTAGTACGCGACGGTGCCACCGAGGGTGAGGGCCATCACCAGCAGGGCCTGGCGCCGGTGCTCCCAAAGGCTGCGCAGGGTGCCCCGGGCGCCGTCCTGCTCCCGGCCGCCGTCCTGCTCCCGGCCGCCAGTCTCGGCGGTGAAGGCCTCGGTCTCCGGCAGCCGGCGGCGCAGCCACAGCACCACACCCGCGAGGACGGCGCCGAGCAGGAACGGCGCCCGCCAGCCCCAGGAGTGCAGTTGGGCGCTGCTGAGGGTGTGCTGCATGACGATGAGGATGCCGAGGCCGAGGAGCTGGCCGCAGGTCATCGACACGTACTGGAAGGAGGAGCCGAGGCCGCGCCGGTTCGGCGCCGAGGCCTCGGTCAGGTAGGTGGCGCTGGCCGCGTACTCGCCGCCGATGCTCATGCCCTGGAGCAGTCGGGCGAGCAGCAGCACGACGGCGCCGAGGTAGCCGGCCTGCGCGTAGGTCGGGGCGACGGCGATCAGCACGGCGGCGGCGGACATCATGGTGACGGTCAGGGTGAGCGCGCTCTTGCGGCCGTGCCGGTCGGCGGCCCGGCCGAGCAGCCAGCCGCCCACCGGGCGCATCAGGAAGCCGACCGCGAAGATGCCCGCGGTGTTCATCAGCTTCGCGGTGGAGTCGCTGCCCGGGAAGAAGTCGTCGGCGAAGTAGACGGCGAAGCTGGCGTAGACGAACCAGTCGTACCACTCCACCAGGTTGCCCAGCGACCCGCCGATCAGGGCGAGCCGCCGCCGGGCGCGCTCCCCGCCGGGCGGCTGCGGACGGACGGCGACGGCGGACGGGGACATGGCGGCTCCCGGGAATCGATGCGGTGGGGTGGGTGCCCCAGAGCGTGCCGCCGCCCGGCGCACGGCGGCAAGGAACGCCGCGCAGATCTAACGTTCCGCTAAGGAAGCCGAGCACCGGGCCACCCCCCTCCCACCCGCTGGGGCCTGCGCGGCGACACGCGTTACATTGGGGCGGAAAGGGACGCGGGAAGGGGCCCGATCACCGACGGGGTGTGGCCGATGCACACGATCACCGACTGGCTGCGCGGCCTGTCCGGCCCGGTCGTGTACGCGGCCGTCGGCGGCATGGTCTTCGCCGAGGACGCCCTGTTCTTCAGCTTCTTCATCCCCGGCGAGACCGCCGCCGTCCTCGGCGGCTTCCTCGCCCACCAGGGCAGTGTCTCCCTCGGCTGGATGGTCCTGGTCGTGGTCTGCGCGGCCGTCCTCGGGGACTCCGCCGGCTACGAGATCGGCCGCCACCTCGGTCCACCGATCCTGCGTACCCGCCCGCTGCGCCGCCACGCCAAGCAGGTCGACACGGTGCAGGACCTGATCCGCCGACGCGGACCGGCCGCCGTCTTCATCGGCCGTTTCATCGCCTTCGTCCGCCCGCTGGTGCCCTCGCTGGCGGGGATGTCCCGCATGCCGTACCGCCGGTTCCTGTTCTACAACGTCCTCGGCGGGATCGCCTGGGGCGTCGGATTCACCCTTCTGGGTTACTTCGCCGGAGCCGCCTACACCAGGGTGGAGGGCACCGTCGGCCGGGTCACCACCATCGTGATCGCCGTGATCGTCGCCGTCGCCCTGCTGGCCTGGTTCCTGCGACGTCACCACTCCCGGGAGCGTGGGCCCTCCGGCGACCGCTCCGACGGGAACTCTGACGAGACCTCCGACGAGCCGCCCGGCGAACGCTCCGCCCCTCCCTCCGACGAGCCGTCCGACGAGACCTCCGAAAAGCCCGCCCATGAGACCTCCGACGAGACCTCCGACGAGCCGCCCGACGACCACAGCGGACCCGAGCGCTGAACCGGACGGCACCCGACCGGCGACGGGATTCCCGCCCCCGGGCCGGGTGCCACCGGTCACCGACCGCTACTGGAACGGCCGCTTGTCCGGCGCGCAGACCTGGCCGCGCGGCGGCAGTTCGCCGTCCACCAGGTACCGCTCCTCGTAGCCGGCCGCGCAGCTGCTCGGGTTGCCGAGCACGGTGTGTCCGTCACCGTCGACGGTCAGCAGCCGGCCGCGGGCGAGGGTGTCGGCCAGGGCACGGGAGCCCTCGTAGGGCCAGGCCGGGTCATCGGTGTTGGCGACGACCAGGACGGGCGCTGCGGTGCGCCGGTTCCACGGTCCGGTGTAGCGGTCCCGGGCGGCCTCGGCCGGCCAGGCGGCGCATCGCTGGGTCGGCCAGACCCAGGACGGGCCGAGGTCGCCGGAGCGCGCCCCGGCGAGGTCGGCGAGCGCCGAGTAGTCCGCGCCCGCGGGCGGGTTGGCGGTGTCGGCGCACAGCACTCCGAGGACCTGGGTCTGCTTGACCGGTCCGCCGGTCGGCAGCGGCGCCGCCGGGGTGTCGGGGGCGGTCCACAGGCTCTGCAGTTGGAGGCCCAGGGCGGCCCAGCCGGTGGTGCCGAACTGCGGCACCGGCTGGGCCGTGTACAGCAGTACCGAGATGGCCGAGAGGGCGGTCGCCCGGTCGTAGGTGACGGCCTGCGGTCCGGTGCCGACGGTGACCGGCCCGCGGTCCAGGCGGTTCATCAGTTCGGCGAACTTGGCCCGGGTCGCCTCCGGGCTGCCCGCCGAGAAGGCGCAGTTCGCGGGATCGGCGGCGCCGCAGCGGTCGAGGAAGGTGTCGAGGGCGCGGGCCGAGCCGAGGTCGCTGCCGGTGCGCAGGAAGGGTGGCAGCGCTGCGTCCTGCGGGGTGCGGCCGGTGGACCAGGCGACCGGGTCGACGGCGCTGTCCAGGACCATGGCGCGCACCCGGTCCGGGAACAGGTTGGCGTAGGTGGCGCCGAGGTACGTCCCGTACGAGGTGGCGAGGTAGTTCAGCCGCCGGTCGCCGACGGCCTGGCGCAGCAGGTCCAGGTCGCGGGCGACGTCCGCGGTGGACAGGTGGGCGAGCAGGCCGCTCCGGTCGTTCTCGGCGCAGCGGCGGCCCAGTTGGGCGTAGGTGTCGGCCCAACGCGACTCCTGCTCCGCGCCGATCGGGTAGCCGGCCGGGAGGCCGCTGAGCAGGGCCCGCTCGGCGGCCTGGCCGGGGAAGCACTGCAGCGTGGTCGAGTCACCGACGCCGCGCGGGTCGAAGCTGACGAGGTCGAAGCGCTTGCGCACCTGCTCGGGGAAGAGCGGGACCACGGCGGGCAGGGCCGCCGTGCCGGGGACCGCCGGGCCGCCCGGGTTGTAGAACAGCGTGCCGATCCGGTGCGCCTGGTCGTCGGCGGGGCGGCGGATGAGCGCCAGCGCGATGGAACGGCCGTGCGGGTCCCGGTAGTCCAGCGGCACCTGGGCGGTGTCGCACTGGAAGCCGGGGGTGCACGGCTTCGTCCAGGTCAGCTTCGGCACCGGCGGGGCGGGCGCGGCGGCCGAGGCCGCGGCCGGGGTGAGGCCGGCCAGCAGCAGGCCGGCGGCCGTGGCGGCAGCGGCGCGGAGGCTGACGGTGAGGCGGGGTCGGGGCACGGGCGGTTCCCTCTCGTCGGTCGCAGGAGTCGGATGAATCACAGGAATCACCGCAGTCGCGTGGCTGGCGGGAATCTCAGGGGTCTTCCGACCGGACGTCGCGAAGTCTTCCGCCCGCCGCTGTCAGGACACCGTCGGATCGCTTTCGGCCGCTGTCGGATCACTGTCACGCCGCTGGCACCGTGATCGGGATACCGCGCTTCCGCGGGAAGGCTTGTTGACGAAAAGTCAGCAAGTTGTCCGCAGCGCCTTGACGGCACACCGACACGGTCCTAGAACGTAGTCAGCTCCCCGATCCCCCACCTCCCGGGAGCAGCAAAGGTCGTCTTCTCGCCCCCCTCACCGAGGAAGAGGCTTTCCCATGCGCGCACTCCCCCGCTGGACCGTTCCCGCCGCCCTCGCCGCACTCGCCCTGGCCGCGGCGGCCCCCGCCTCCGCCGCCCCCGCCCTCCCGGCCGACGCCGCCGGGCCCGTGCTGACCGCCGGCGGCGCCGCCGTCGCGGCGGGCGACGCCCTCGCCGCGCCGCTCGCCGCCGGCACCAGCGCCACCTTCTACTCGACCGCGACCAGCACCACCGGTGTCACCTGCGCCACCTCCCAGTACTCCGCCACGGTGCTCACCAACCCGGCCGCCCCCGGCGTCGCGACCGAGTCGCTGACCGGGCTCACCTTCGACTCCTGCACCGCCAACGTCACCGGCGTCACCTCGGTGGAGAGCCTCACCGTCGACACCCTCCCCTACGGCGTCTCCGTCGACGACGCCACCGGCCTGCCGGTCACCCTCACCGGCGGCAGCGCCGGACCGATCCAGGCCACCGCCGTTCTCGACAGCTGGTTCGGCACCATCACCTGCACCTACCAGCTCAGCGGTGCCTTCACCGGCACCGCCGACAACGGCAGCAACGGTCTGACCTTCACCAACGAGCACTTCGCCAAGAGCGGCGGCTCCGGCCTCTGCCCCGCCGACGGTTACTTCTCGGCCGGCTACGGCCCGCTCGCCGACACCAGCCAGCCCGGCGCTCCGGCGGTCACCGTGAACTGACCGGCGCCCGCGCAGCCGGCCCCGCGCAGCCCGTCCGGGTCGCCCGAATCCGGTCGACCCGGGCCCGGCGAACGATCAGACCGGGGCAGAGTCGGACCGATCCGGGCGGGATGGGACGATACCTGCCATGTCTAGCAAGTCTCCATCGGTCCGGGGCGACGAAGCCCCACCGGACCCGCTCCGCCGCCTGCTGCTCGAACTGGGCGAAGCCCTGCTGGGCGGCGGTCTTCCCGTCCATGACGTCGAGGAGGAGCTCCGCGGACTGGGGCGGGCGTTGGGGGCTCCCGACGTACGGGTCGCCGCACTCACCAACGGGCTGTTCGTCGCCCTGGACCCGGCGGACGCCACCACGTTCCAACCGGTCGACACCGCGCTGCGGTTCGAGCAGACCGCCGACGTCCTCCACCTGGTGCACCGGCTGCGTTCGGGCGAGCTGGACGGGCCCCGGGCGCTGGCCGAACTGGACGCCATCCGCCGGGCGCCGGCCCGCTGGCCCGCCTGGGTCGCCGACCTGGGAGCGCTGCCGGTCGGAGTGGGCGTCTGCCTGTTCCTCCAGCCGATGACGGCGAACGTGCTGGCCGCCGGGGCCGGCTCGCTGATCGTCGCGGGCCTGACCATGCTGGCGCGCCGACTGCCCCGACTGCGCCCGCTGCTGCCCGTCACCGCCGGGTTCCTGGTGGCGCTGCTCGTGCTGTCGCTCGCCCAGGCCGGCCTGCTGGACGGGCCGCTGCGCACCATCGTCGCCACCCTGGCGATCCTGCTGCCCGGCGGGCTGCTGGTCACCGGGCTGTCGGAGGTCGCCGCGGGCGCCGCCAGCGCCGGGACGGCCCGGCTGGTGTCCGGCTCGGTGCAGCTCGCGCTGTTCCTGGCCGGAGTGGCCGCGGCCACGACCGCGATCGGCATGCCGGCCAGCGCGCTGGCCAACATCCAGGTGGCCAAGCCGAGTTGCTGGGTCATCGGAATCGGGCTGGCGATCGCCGTGGCGGGCGTCGTGGTCAACGTGAACACCCCGCCCTCGGCCATCCCGTGGATCGTCGCGGTGATCGCGGTCAGCGTCACCGTCCAGGTGGTGGTCGGCCAGGTCCACGGCGCCGCGATCGGCGGCCTGGCCGGCGCGGTCAGCGCGGCGGTCGCGGCCACCGTCGTGCACTGGCTGCCGGGCGGCCCGCTCTGGCAGGTGCTCTACCTCCCGGCGTTCTGGATCGTGGTTCCGGGCTCCTTCGGCCTGCTCAACACCGCGCAGATCGAGGTCGGCAACGGAGCGCAGTCGGTGCTGGCCGCCGTGTCCGCGGTGTTCGGGGTGTCGATCGGCACCCTGATCGGCTCGGTGATCAGCCGCATCCCGCGCCCCGCGCTCGCCGTGCCCCAGCTGCGGGCCTGACCGGGGCCGGTCGATACTGGCCGGACGACGGATCCCGAGGAGGAATCGTGGACTACGGGCTCGGCGTCCGGCTCGACCGGCCGTTCCAGCAGGCGGTGGCGGACGTCACCGCCTGCTGAAGGAGCAGGGCTTCGGCGTGCTGACCACCATCGACGTGCGGGCGACCCTGCACGAGAAGCTCGGTGCGGAGCTGGAGGACTACCTGATCCTCGGCGCCTGCAACCGTTCTTAGCGTTGTTGGCCAGTGTTGGCCAAACTGCCGCAAACCGGGCCGGTGATGGCCTGGTGACCTCGCGAACGGTCTTCGAGGTCGGGGAGCAGCGCGAGTTGGTCACTGTGGCGCGGTCGAGTCTTGTCGCCCCGGTGGGGCGTGCTCGCTGTCCTGGGTGGGCTCGCGGTCCCGCGTGCTCTCGGGATGGATGCGGTCTGGCCGGTAGCTCTCCCGGCACGATCCTCTGGTCGGGTGCGGGTCACACCTGGCCGACGCCGGATCCGGTGTCCGAGGGCGCGTCGTGCGATGGCCACCGCGGCGCCGTGGTGCCGGGTGACCGTGCGGGTGGTGGTCTGGTGCTGGAGCGGGGCTTTCCAGTGTTTTTCGCCCCAGCGGGAGGTGTAGGCCGGGTCAACGGCGATCACGAGGAGACCGGCGTGGAAGGCCATGCCGCGCAGGCGTTCCCGGAAGCGCGCGGTGGGGATACCCGCGACCGTCTTGCGGAACTTCTTGCCTCGCGGGCCCCGGCCCATCGTCTCGCGGCCGGTGGCGCGGATGTCGTCGAAGCCCAGGTTCTCGATCGCGATGGCGGCGCAGTGGTGTTCGCGGGCGATGCGGATCAGGTCGGTGATGGCGGCGCGCAGCCTGCCGTCCCGCCTGCTGGCTGGTCCGGTGAGGTCGAGGGGGACAGAGATCGGCTCGCCGATCGGGTTGCCGTGCGGGTCGAGGACGTAGGCGGCAAGGTGGTCGGCGTTCAGGTCGACCCCCAGCAGGCGCCGGCCCCGTGCCCGGACCTCTTCCGGCGTGGGGAGGGCGGTCTTGTCGGTGGACCAGGAGGCGTCCAGGTACCACCTGTTGCGGTCGGGGTCGTGGACGATGTCGTAGCGCACGGCCCGGTTCGCATTCAGTCGCCCGGTCGGCCGAGCCCCGCCGGGTCACCAGGTCAACCCACTCGGCCTGGGCGGCCCGCCGGCCCGTCGAGCAGCGAGGTGGCGAGCACTCGCAGCGCGTCGGCGAGCCGCTGCCCGTCGCCCTGCTCCAGCAACCGCAGGATCGGGTCGCTGTGCAGGGCGCCGAGCAGGATATGGGTGAGCAGTTCGGCGTCCAGGTCGGGGCGCTGTTCGGTGATCAGCCCGCTGAGGTGGGTGTGCCAGGCCAGGTAGACCGGGTGCGCGTCGCGCGGGGCCTGCCCGGGCGGCTGCGGGGTGGTGGTGACGGCGTGGCCGAGCGCGGCCAGCAGGCTCTTGTTGCGGCCGACCACGGCCACCACGGCGTCCAGGAAGGCGAGCAACCGTTCCCGGGGCGGGGCGCCCGGGCCGATCGGTGGGGGCCCGTTGCGGACGGCTTCCTCCAGGTCGAGCGCCCGCTCCTGCATCAGCGCGAGCATCAGGCCCATCCGGTTGCCGAAGCGGTGGAAGACCGTCCCCTTGCCCACCCCGGCGGCGGCCGCGACCTGTTCCATCGAGATCTGCTCGGGCCGGTGGCCGGCGAGGAGTTCCTCGGTGGCGCGCAGGATCGCGCGCCGGTTCCGGACCGCGTCGGCGCGTTCGCGTCGGCCTTCCGCCACGGCTTCCCCTTCCCCGTTCGTCTCGTACCCGTGCCCCGTACCGTAACCCGTGGACAACTGGACCAGCGGTCAAGTACCGTCCCGGAGTGCAAGTTGACCGCCGGTCCAGTTCACTCCGGTCCGGCCCGTCGAGGGAGGGCACCATGCGACGCATCCGGTACTACGAATACGGCGGCCCCGAGGTCCTGACGCCGGAGGAGGCCGACACCCCGACGCCGGGGCCGGGCCAGGTCCTGCTGCGCGCCGAGGCGATCGGGGCGAACTTCGTCGACACCCGGTTCCGGCGGGGAGCGCCCGCCGGATCGGTCTTCCACCGACCGCTGCCGGGAGTGCTGACCGGCGACGTCGTCGGGACGGTCGAGGCGGTCGGCCCGGATGTGACCGGGGACCTGCTCGGACAGCGGGTCGCCGGGCTGGCCTTGGACGCCTTCGCCGAGTTCTCGATCGCCGATGCCGCCTGGCTGGCCCGCGTGCCCGCCTGGCTCGACGCCGGAGCCGCCAGCATGCTGCCGATGGCCGCACCGGTGGCCCTGGCCGCGCTGCGCACCGGCCGGACGGCCCCCGGCGAGACCGTCCTGGTGCACGCCGCGGCCGGCGGGATCGGCCACCTGGCCGTCCAGCTGGCGAGGCTGCTCGGCGCGGGCACCGTGATCGCCACCGCCGGTTCGGCGGACAAGCTCGACTTCCTCAAGTCGCTCGGCGCGGACGTCACCGTCGACTACACCGCCCCCGACTGGCCCGAGCAGGTGCGGGCGGCCGCACCGCAGGGCGTGGACGTCGTCCTGGACTCGGTCGGCGGCGAGGTCCTCCAGCGCAGCCTGGAGCTGGCCGCCCCGCTCGGCCGGGTCGTGGTGTACGGCGCCGCCGACGGCGAGCCGGGCAGCGTGCCGGTGGCCCGCCTGTTCGGCCTGCGCACCATCGTCGGCTTCTCCCTGATCGCCTGGCGCACCGTCCGACCGGAGCCGGCCCGCCGGGACATCGAGGAGTGCGTCGAGCACTTCACGGCCGGCCGGCTGCGGACGGCCGTCCACGCGCGCCTCCCGCTCGCCGAAGCGGCCACCGCCCACCGGATCATGGAGGACCGCTCCCACCTGGGCCGCATCCTGCTGCTGCCGTGATCCGCTCGGGGCGGTGATCGCGCGGGGCCGGGGCTAACCTGGCCCCGCACCGAGAGCCCGTACGGGCCCCGCGAACGAAAGGCCTCCGCGATGAGCACCCCCAGTACCCCCGTCGTCGAGCGGGCGGACGCCCTGCACCGGTACGAGATCCGGGTCGACGGCGAACTCGCCGGCTTCACCGAGTACCTGGACCACGACGGGCAGCGGGTCTTCTACCACACCCTGGTCGAGGAGGCCTTCGCCGGCCGCGGCCTGGCCGGGCAGCTCGTCCAGGAGGCGCTGACGGACGTGCGCGCCGCCGGGAAGCGGATCGTCCCGGTCTGCCCGTACGTGGCCAAGTTCCTGATCAAGCACGAGGAGTTCGCCGACATCGCCGACGAGGTCACCCCGGAGGTCAAGAGCTGGCTGCGCACCCAGCTGAGCTAGGTGTACCGACCCGTGAGGTCGGGGACGCGGCGCGCGTGACCCCGCCGGGGCGCGGGGCGCCCGGCGGGGTCACGGGTCAGGCCGATCGGGTCGTCACATGTTGATCATGTGGCCGGCGAGGCCGTGGATGGCCTCCTTGACCGCCTCGCCCAGGGTCGGGTGGGCGTGCACGTTGCGGGCGACCTCGTGGACGGTGAGGTCCCACTGCTGGGCCAGCGTCAGCTCGGGCAGCAGCTCGGTGGCCTCGGGGCCGATCAGGTGGGCGCCGAGCAGCTCGCCGTACTTGTTGTCGCTGATGACCTTGACGAAGCCGATCGGGTGGCCGAGGCCGTGCGCCTTGCCGTTCGCGGTGAACGGGAACTTGGCGACCTTGACGTCGTAACCCTGCTCACGGGCCTGCGCCTCGGTGTAGCCGAAGGAGGCGATCTGCGGCTGGCAGTAGGTGGCGCGCGGGATCATGACGAAGTCCACCTCCTGGGTCTCCACCCCGCCGATGGTCTCGGCGGCGATCACGGCCATCGTCTCGGCGGCGTGCGCGAGCATCAGCTTGGCGGTCACGTCACCGATCGCGAAGATGTGGTCGACGTTGGTGCGGCCGCGGCCGTCCACCGCGATGGCGTTGCGGTCGGTGAGCTTGACCCCGGCGTTCTCCAGGCCGTAGCCGTTGACCCGCGGCGCGAAGCCGATCGCCTGGAGCACCTTGTCGGCCTCCAGCACCTGCTGCTGGCCGTTCTTGGTGACGGTGACCTTGACCTTGCTGTTCGGGTCGCTGTCGTCGATCGACTCCACCCGGGTGGAGGTGAGCACCTCGATGCCCAGCTTGCGGTACTGCTTGGCGAGTTCGGTGGAGACCTCGACGTCCTCCAGCGGCACCACGCGGTCCAGGAACTCGACGATGGTGACCTTCACACCGTAGTTGTGCAGCACGTACGCGAACTCGACGCCGATCGCGCCGGCGCCCGCGATGATGATGCTCTCCGGCAGCTCCTCGGTCAGGATCTGCTCCTCGTAGGTGACCACGCGCTCACTCAGGCTGGTGCCCGGCAGCAGACGGGTGGTGGCACCGGCGGCGATGATGCAGTGGTCGAAGGTGACCACGTCGAAGCCGCCGCCGCTGAGCGCGACCTGGAGGGTGTGGTCGTCGACGAAGGTGCCCCAGCCGTCGTACTCGGTGATGCCGTTCTTCTTCATCAGGTAGTGGACGCCCTTGACCCGGCCGTCGGCCACCGTGCGGCTGCGGCGGAAGGCCTCGCCGAAGTCGAAGGTCACCTGGCCCTCGACCTTGATGCCGAAGGTCTTGGCCTCCTTGGTGAAGATGTGGGCGAGCTCGGCGTTGCGCAGCAGGGCCTTGGAGGGGATGCAGCCGACGTTGAGGCAGACGCCGCCCCAGTACTTGGCCTCGATGACCGCGACCTTCAGGCCCAGCTGCGCCGAGCGGACGGCGGCGGTGTAGCCGCCGGGGCCCGCGCCGAGGACGACGACGTCGTAGTGCGTGCTCATGTTGCTGACTCCTCCGAGGGTGTCACGGTGTCGTGATCTCGGTCCCATGGTGTCAGGACCGGACCCGGCGCACCCACCGGGTCTCGGCGGATGCGCTCCGCGCGGCACCGTACAGGGCTCGGGCCGGATTGTCAGTGTTGTCCGCTACGGTGGCTCGCACCCGGCCCCACCAGGGGCGATGACGGAGGGAGGAAAGGGATGGCCAGCAGGTGCACGGCGGGCGGGCGGGCCCGCCGCCCGAGGACGGCAGCGGGCCCACCCGGGCGTCAGGCCGCCACCTCGTGGGCGTCGGCTCCGCCCGTACCGGTGCTGCCGGGGGTGCTCATACCCGCTCCGGCCGCAGCCTGCCAGGCGGGGCGCCGGGCAGGTACGGGCTGCCGCAGCGAGGAGAGGTCCCAGGCGTAGGTGCCGACGGCGTGGGCGATCACGTCGATGTTGACGTCGAAGGCCGCCATGTCGATGTTGTCCAGGCCGTCACAGGCCTTGTGGTAGCAGGCGTCGAAGGCGGTGCCCGCCGTGCCGCCGTAACGGGCCTGCTGCTCGGGGGACTTGATCACCTCGGCACCGGTGTCGGTGCCGCCGGCCGGGATGCCCGCGTCGATGAACGGCCCGTAGTCGGAGCGGCCGTTGAAGGCGGACGGGTCGTGCGGCAGGCCGCGGCCGTCCAGGTACCCGGTGAGGTCCCGCTCGATCTGGGCCGAGCCCTCGGGACCGGCGCCGCCGCCCGCGCTGCCGGAGCCGTTGTAGACGAACTGCGCGTAGTTGGGGGATGCGATCATGTCGAAGTTGAGGTAGAGCCGGACCTTCTTCCGGTCCGCCTCGGAGAGCGACTTCACGTACGCCTCGGAGCCCTTGAGACCGAACTCCTCGGCGGACCACCAGGCGAACCTGACCTTGTTCTTCACCGGTCGGACGCCGAGGTTCCTGGCGACCTCGAGGATGCCGGCCGCGCCGGAGCCGTTGTCGTTGACGCCGGGCCCGGCGGGCACGGAGTCCAGGTGCGCGCCGATCATCACGGTGTTGTCCGGGTCCCCGCCGCGGGTCTCGGCGATGACGTTCCAGGTCTTGCGCGGCTCCATGAAGGTCCGGATGTCCAGGGTCACCCGGACCGGTCCGGCGGTTGCCCTCGCGGCCAGCGCCTCACCGGCCGCCCTGGTGATCCCGCCGGTCGGGACCTTCCCCGCCGCGGGCTCGCCGAGGGTCCCGCTGAGCTCGCCGTCGGTGTTGTTGTAGATCAGCACCCCGAGGGCGCCGGCCCCCGCCGCGGCCGCCTGCTTCTCGGCGAAGCCGCACCCGCCGCGCCGGATCAGCGCGATCCGGCCGGTGACGGAGCCCGCCGGGTAGTCGGCGGGCGTGCAGCCGGTGGTGGCGCCGACCGGGGCGATGCCCAACTCGGCGGTCAGGCCTGCCTCCGGACCGCTCGCCGAGTAGGTCATGGCGATCACCGGCACCGACTCGGCCTGCGGTGACACCACGTCCAGCCGCTGGGCGCGGGCCTCGAAGAAGGTGTACTCGAACTCCTGCCGGGAGACCTTGAGCCCGGCCCGCCGAGCCTGCTCGTAGATGTAGCGCGCCGACTCGTCGTGGCCCTTCGAACCGGCGGCTCTGGTACCGCCGTTGCGGTCGGCGATCCGTTGCAGCGCGGCCAGGGTGTCGTGCGCGTCATCGGCGCTGCTGGCAGCGACCAGCCGCTCGGCCAGCCTGGCGCCCCGGCGGGCAGGATCCGGGTCCGCGTTGGCGCTGCCGGTGCCGACCAGCAGCAGCGGGGTGACCAGTGCGGCGACGGTCAGCGCCGCGCCCGTCCGGTTCCGGATGCGCGGGCCAGGTGTCGTGGCGGCGCGGCCGAACGGGGTGGTGTGGTCGAGCCGGGTGGTGTGGTCGAACGGGGTGGAACGGGCGAGCGGGGAGGTCCGGCAACGGCTGCGCAGCTTCAAGGCGACTCCTTCCGACGATCCGTGAACTCACGATTTGACATGACCGGGATCGCCTTGCCAAGCCCGCCGCGCGGCTGCGAAATGCGCGGGACGGCCCGCGCTGTGATCCTGGAGGGGTGGGGGCGTCTCATCCAGGAGGGTGACCACATGTCCATGCTGGATAAGCTCAAGAGCCTGCTGAAGGGCCACGAGGACGAGGCCTCGAAGGGCGTCGACAAAGCGGGTGACGCCTTCGACGACCGCACTCAGGGCAAGTACAGCAGCCAAACCGACGCGGCCCAGGAAAAGCTGAAGAACCAGTTCCGCGACCAGCCGCCGCAGTAGCGGCCGAGGTCGGGTCCGCCCGGGCCGGGCGGCGGCGTTCAGCCGTCGCCCCGACCCGGCTCCCGCCCCGGCCCCTGCTCCGTTTCAGCGCCGGACTCCCCGTCCGCATCCGCGCCGCAGTTCTCGCACGGGCCCGGGCCCGGCCGCTCACGCAGCCGTCCGCACTCCGGGCACACCCGGTCCAGCCAGCAGGCCGACTCGCCACCTTCGTCCATGCCTCCGATTCTGCCGGGCGGACGGCCGCCCAGCCGAGTAGACAGTGTCTACGAAGATCAGGTAGACAGTGTCCATGACTGAGGCCATGACCGAGACCATGATCGAGCCCCTGACCGAGCAGGATGGCGACCTGCGCGCCCGACTGGTGGCCGCCGGAGTCGAGCTGGTGACCCGGGAGGGCGTCCACGCCCTCGGACTGCGCGAGATCGCCCGGCACGTCGGGGTCTCCCACGGGGCACCGCGCCGCCATTTCCCCACCCACCGCGAACTGCTCGCCGCCGTCGCCCGCCAGGGTTTCGGCAGGCTCACCGACTCCCTCGCGGGCGCCGACGCCCTCGCCGTCACCACCGGCGCCGACGCACGCACCCGGATCGAGGCGCTCGCCCGCGCCTACCTGGGCTTCGCGGCGGCGAACCCCGGCATGTTCGAGCTGATGTTCCGTCACGACCTGCTGGAGGGCAGCGGCTCCGAGCTGCGCCGCACCACCCTCCCGCTCTTCCTGACCTTCGTCGGCCTGGTCGCCGAGGTCCACCCCCAGTCCGACGACCCGACCGCCGCCACCGCCGCCCTCTGGGCCAACCTGCACGGCCTGGCCCAGCTGCGCGCCTGGGGCAGCCTGCGGCTGGCCACCGGCAGCGACGGCCTCGAATCGCTGCTGCGCACCAGCCTGGACGCCCACCTCGGCCCGTCCGCGCGGTGAAGGTCGCTGACGCCCCGGCGCGGCCCTCCGGGCGTGGTGCGCGGCGGCGCCGTTCACCCGATTGACGCAACCGTACGCGTTCGACCTCGCGACGGGCCGGCTCCGCTGGCAGGACGAGCCGGAACACCTGGGCACCGACGGCGAGTTCACCGTGGTCTCGCTGGCCGCCGCCGGGACGGCCGTCTACCGCGGCAGCCGCACCGGCGTCCACGCCTTCGGCGCTCTTCCCTCGGCCTGAGCCGGCCGGCCCCCCGATGTCACGTTCCCGAGCGCTGCCCGGTCGACCCTGTGGGCGCGGACCTTCCGCACCCACCGCGAGCGCGGAGCGAAGGGAGCATCACCATGAAGGCCGTCATCGTGTGCGTCTCGGTGTCCCACAGCAACACCCGGCGGATCGCCGCCGCCATGGGCCAGGCACTGGCCGCCCCGGTGGTCGAACCCGAGGAGCTCGACCCGGCCGACCTCGCCGGCTACGACCTGGTCGGCTTCGGCTCCGGCGTCTTCACCGGCCGGCCGCACCCGCGGCTGCGCGACTACGTGCGTGCCCTCCCCGCGGCCCAACAGCCCCGCCAAGCCTTCGTCTTCGCCACCAGCGGCCTACCCGAGCCCGGCTTCCGCCCCTTCACCCGCCCGCTGACGCGGCTCCTGGAGCCGAAGGGCTTCGAGGTGGTCGGCAGCTTCACGGCCCGCGGGCACGACACCTGGCTCCCCTTCAAACTGGTCGGCGGCATCAACAAGCACCGCCCGGACGCCCGCGACCTGGCGGCCGCCCACACCTTCGCCACCGGCCTGCACCCCCGGCCCGGCAGGGCCTCCTGAACCGCCGACCGCGCCGATCCCACGCCGAGTCAGCGCCAGCAGCAACGCCAACTGCACCACCGCCCCCACCACCTGCCCCCACCACACCCCGGCCACCCCCAACGCCCCCGACAGCACCACCGCGGCCCCGAGCTGGGCACCGAGCCCGAACACCGCCGCCAGCACCAGCGCCCGCCCGGCGCCGGTCGCCTGGTGGAAGCCGCCGAGGGCGACGGCCGGGGCGTACGGGAGGAGGTAGAGGGCCGTCAGGTGCAGGAAGCCGATGGACTGGGCGGTCACGGCCGGATCGTCGGTGAACCGGGCGGTCAGCGGGCCGGCGCAGCCGGCCGCCAGCAGCGCCGCGCCCGCGCCCAGCCCGACGGCGAGGCGGGCGGTGGCGCGGTGGAGGGCCCGCAGGTCGGCGGCCGCTCCGGCGCCGGTGAGACGGGCGGCCTGGATGGCGGTGGCCTGGCGCAGCGCGTAGAAGGCCATGGTGACGAGGAGCAGGAGCCGGTAGCCGATGCCGTATCCGGCCACGGCCGCGACTCCGAAGCCGGCGACCAGGGCCAGTTGGGCGGTGCCGACGGCCATTCGGGCGGTGAAGTCCAGGCCGAACGGCGCGCCGGCCCGCAGGATGCGGACGGCTGCCGCGCCGACGCCCCGGACCGCTCCTCCGGTTCGGGGCCGCAGCCGCAGGGTGACGGCGAGGGCGACCGCCCGGGAGGTGGCGAGGGCGAGGGCCGCGCCGGTGACGCCGAGGGCGGGCAGCGGGCCGGGGCCGAGGATCAGCAGCGGATCGAGGACCAGGAGCAGGGCGTTGGAGAGCAGGGCGATCCGCATCGGGGTGCGGGTGTCCCCCGCCCCCTTGAAGAGTTCGTCGGCGACGCGCTGGGCGAAGAACAGGACGAACGCCGGGAAGGCGACGGTGAAGTACTCGGCCGCCCGGGTGGCGGCCTCGCCGTCGAGGAAGACGGCGGCGAGCCGGTCCCGGAGCAGGAAGCCGGGGACGGTGAGGGCGAGGCTGCCGAGCGCGCAGAGGCGCCAGGCGGCACGGGTGATGCGGGCGGCCTCGTCCCGGTCGCCGGCGCCGAGGGCCCGGGCGAGCCGGACGCTGACGCCGGAGGCCACCACCAGGACGAGTCCGAGCAGCAGGTTCTCGACGGTGCCGGCCAGGGTGACGGCGGCGACGGCGGATCCGCCGAGGCTCGCGACCCACAGCGTGCTGATCACCGTGGCGATCACCCCGGACAGCAGTTCGGCGTAGACCGGTCCGGCCAGAGCGGCCAGCCGGGACAGCTGCTCGCGCATGGTTCCCCCCTCGTTCCGCCGCCCGCACCGGAGCGGGCGCCCACCTCGATCGGCTCTGCCTCGAATTGATATACCTCGATTCGAGACACCTCGGCAAGAGGTAACATGGCCGCGCCATGGGGCGCACTCCAACGAAAGGGCTTCGACTGTGCTGACCCTCGCGATCCTCGGCTTCCTGTACGACCAGCCGCTGCACGGTTACGAACTCAAGTCCCGGATCACCGGGTTGACCGGTCACGTCCGGCCGGTCAGCGACGGCGCGCTCTACCCCGCGATCACCCGACTGGAGAAGGCCGGCCTGCTGCACCGCCGCACCGAGCCCGGCAGCGGGGCCGCACCGCGCCAGACCCTGGAGCTGACCGAGGAGGGCCGGGCGGAGCTGCTGCGCCGACTGGCCGACCCGGAGCAGGCCGAGATCACCGACCAGATCCGCTTCTTCGCCCTCGCCGCCTTCCTCCACCACCTGGCCGACCCGCTCCGGCAGGCCGCGGTGCTCCGCCGCCGACTCGCCTTCCTGGAGGCGCCGAGCAGCTTCTTCTACGACGGGGACGGCCGCCCGGTCACCGCCGAGCGGGAGCCGAACCCGTTCCGGCGCGGCATGCTGCTGGTCGCCCGGGCCTCCAGCGCCGCCGAACGGGCGTGGCTGGCCGAGACCATCGCCGGGCTGGTCGGCGCGGACGGTCCGGAAAGCCTCTGACGGGAGCGGAAATATGCCGTTCGGCAGCTGGTCCCGGGTGGCCCGGGCATCGCTATGATGATCGGCCTCACGACCACGGCGCCCCTCCGCGGCGTGATCCACCACCGCGCTCCGCCCGTCCCCTGGAGGCAGCCGTGCCCAGTGAAGCGATCGCCGCCGCCCGCCCCGCTCCGCAGCGGCGGGACGACATCCCCGGCTGGTTCTTCGGGCTGGACCGGGCCGCCTTCTCGCACCTGCTGTCCGCCCAGACGGCGGCCGGGATCACCGGCGACATCCTGGAGCTCGGCAGCTACCTCGGCCGCAGCGCCGTGCTGCTCGGGGACCACCTGCAGCCCGGCGAGCGACTGACCGTCTGCGACCTGTTCGACTCCGAGGCGGGCGACGCCGACAACGCCGCCGAGATGACGATGTCCTACCGCAAGACGCTCACCCGCAGCGCCTTCGAGTCCAACTACCTCGCCTTCCACCGCGAGTTGCCCGAGATCGTCCAGGCGCCCACCTCGGTGCTGGCCGACGGCCGGATCCCGGCGGGCAGCTGCCGATTCGTCCATGTCGACGCCTCGCACCTGTACGAGCACGTCAGCGGGGACATCCTGGTGGCCAGGTCCGCCCTCGCCGAGGACGGCCTGGTCTCACTGGACGACTACCGCTCCGAGCACACCCCGGGCGTCTCGGCCGCGGTGTGGGAGGCGGTCTTCACCGGCGGGCTGCGGCCGGTGCTGCTCACCCCGATGAAGTTCTACGGCACCTGGGGCGACGCCAAAGCCGCGCGCCGGACCCTGCTGGAACGCGACTGGCGGGCCGAGGACTACACCGTCGACGAGGACACCATCGCCGGCCACCACGTGCTGCGGCTCAACTACCAGGTCAAGACGCCCGCACAGATCCGCTCCACCTCGCGCCGCCTGGCCCTGGACCTCCTCCCGCCGGTCGCCACCCGCGCCACCCGCCGAGTGCTGCGCACGCTGCGCGAGCGCCGCGCCGTCCGCCCGACGCCGAGCGCCTGAGTCCTCGGCCGCGCCTCCCGTCAGCCTCCGGACCGGCGGCGTTCAGCCAACCGGCCGCGCCGCCAGCGCCCGAGCGATCCCCCGGCGGAGGTGGGCCGAGGAACCGGGCAGGTGCCCGAGCCAGTTCAGCCGCTCGGCCGGCAACTCCGGCCGCCGGGCCAGTTCCAGCACCGCCGCGTACGGGCGGTCGCCCTCCCGCAGGCGCGCGGCCAGCAACGGCACCAGGCCGTCCAACTCGGCGCCGGTCAGGGCTGGGTGGGCGGCGATCAGCTGGAGCAGGCAGTTGTCGTTCCAGGTGCTGTGCCGCCGAGCCGACAGCGGGACCAGCAGATCGGCGGGTGCGGCGGCGTTCCGGGCGATCGCGTGCCAGACGAACGGGTAATCCGCCCGGGCAAGTTGGCGCAGGACGTCCGGGTTCGAGGTCCGCTCGGCCAGCCGCCGGTAGTCCCCGCCGTCGTGCAGCCGCCGCAGCGCCTCGACGTCGTCCGTCTCAATGTTCCCGTGCTCGTCCATGTCGGCACGACAGACTAGTGCACTGATCGCGAAGGTCCACCGGGTTTGCGCCGGCGGGCCGCCTGTCGTCGCCCCGGGCCGCCCACGACGTCCCGGCGCACGGCGGTGCTCCCGGTCGGGACGGGGCTGCCCGTCACCGGACGTAGTAGGCGCGGTTGTGGGCGGCCACCGGTGCGGACTGGTAGGTCCAGACTCCGGCCGCCGGGGCGTCGCCGACCAGCAGGGCGAGGTCGCGGGCGGCCTCCTCGGCGGGGTTGCCGAGGTCGAGCCGGACGCGGTCGGCGCTGCGGTCGTCCAACGCGTAGTAGCGGTAGGGCTGGTGGACGTTCAGCGGTCCGGCGAGCAGCTTGCCCTCGTCGTCGGTGCCGTAGCCGGTGATCGGGGTGTTGTTGACGGGCTCGGGGGTGAGGCCGACCAGGTCGACGTCCAGGGCGAGGATCTCCTCCTCGTGCCGGCGCAGCCCGTCCGCCCCGAGGTCGGCCCGGCGGCAGGAGACGGTCCACCGTTCGCGCAGGGCGGGCGCGTTGAGCGAGGGCATGGTGGTCTCGAACCAGCCGGGATGCTTGGGCTCGGCGTACAGGCGGCGCCCGGCGTCGATGGCGAGCGGGTTGTCGCACAGCACGTGCAGCCGGGCGATGCCGAGCAGCTTGGTCTGGTCGTAACCGCGGGCGTACTGCCCGTAGTTGACTGCCGGGATGCGGTCCTCGGCGAACGCCGGGTGGGCGATCAGGTTGATCTCCAGCTCCTGGGTGATGCCGCCGCCGTTCGGGTACTGGGCGAAGTACAGCTGGTAGTTGAGCGACACGCAGGCCCCGCCGTCGAAGGCGGCGACGCTCAGCCCCGGGTGGCGCTTGGCGAGCAGCGCGCGGGCCCGCTCGGGTTCCACCAGGTAGTCGACGCCGACGTTGTGCAGCGCGCCGTAGTGGAAGGGCAGGTGGTACGGCTCCGGTACGGGCGGCAGCGGCAGGCCGGTCATGAGCGCTCCGAGGGCGACGAAGGGGGTACGGGTGTACGGGGAGGGGAGACGGTCGCCGGGCTCCGCAGCTCCAGCAGGTCCTGGTGCATCCGTTCGGCGCTGCGCAGCGCCAGGGCGGCCATGGTGAGCGAGGGGTTGGAGGTGCCGAGCGAGGGCATCGAGCCGCAGCCGACGGCGTACAGGTTGGGGTGGTCCCAGCAGCGCTGCCAGTGGTCGACCACGGAGGTGCCGGGCGCGTCACCCATCAGGTGGGTGCCGCCGGCGTGGCCCGCGCCCCGGTAGCCGTACGCCTCGCCCCGGTGCTCCAGCCGGCCGGGCCAGCCGGCGCCCGGGTAGGCGGTGTGGTCCTCGGCGCCCAGCAGGGCGAAGAGCTGGTCGGAGACGGCCCGGGCGGAGGCCATGCCCTCGCGGACGTAGCCGCCCAGGTCGTAGTGGATCGCCGGGACGGGCAGGCCGAGCGGGTCGCGGCGTTCCGGGTCGAGGGTGATCCGGTTGGCCGGGTCGGCGGGCTGCTCCAGCTCGAACTGGAGCGAGAACTGCCGCCCCAGCCGGTCGCCGAGGCGTTCGCGCAGTTCCTTGCCGCGCAGTCCGGCTGCGAGCAGCGCGGCCGCCTCGGCCTCGGGGGTGCCGCCGGCCCAGGACCAGCCCCAGTTGCCGATCTCGATCCGGAACGGCGCCCGCCGGTGCCGGGCCCCGCCGAAGCGGAAGGCCTCCAGTCCGCTGGTGGAGCCGGGCCCCCGGTACGGCCCGACCGGGTCGGGCATCAGCCCCCAGGTGAGCAGCGCGGGGTGGTCCATCAGGTTCCGGCCGACCTGGTCGCTGCGGTTGGCCAGGCCGGACAGCAGTAGCAGTCGGGCGTTCTCGATCGCGTGCGCGGCGAGCACCACGAGGCCCGCTGTCACCCGGTGGGCGGCCCCGCCGGACCGGTACTCGACGCCGGTGGCCCGCCCGGTCGCCGGGTCGGCGAGCACCCGGCTGACCACGGCCTCGGTGCGCAGTTCGACGGTGGGCGCCCAGCGGGCCTGGGTGCGCAGCGGGGTGTACTTGGCGCCGCTCGGGCAGGCCGGGACGCAGCTGGCGCTGCCGACGCAGGGCGGGCCGTGGCCGGTGCCCGGCCGGGTGGGCAGGCCGTTGCGGGCGTGCGGGGTGGCGGTGACGGCGAGTCGGGCCGGGTCGGGCATGGCGGGGTCGCGGACGGTGCGGCCGTCGAGGGCGCGGGCGAGCTGCCGGTCGAGGTGGCTGGCCGGGATGGCCCGCATCGGGTAGGCGTAGTCGTCCGGGATGGGGAGTCCGACGGCCCGGCGCTGTTCCTCGGCGTCGGCGGCGACGCCGAGTTCCCGTTCGGCGTCGCGGTAGTGCGGTTCCAGGTCGTGGTAGCCGATCGGCCAGTTGCGGCCGTGGCCGAGGTCGGCGGTGCGGAAGTCCTCGGGGTGCATGCGCGGGGCGAGGCCGGTCCAGAGCAGTCCGGTGCCGCCGTTGGCGCGCAGGTAGCCGCTGGCGTAGGGCAGCGGGCCGTACTGGCGGAGGTAGCCGGTGGCGGTGAAGCCGCCGTCCGGGTGGCCGGTGAGGTCGGTGACATCGGGTGACGGCGCGTCGGGGTTGTGCGGGTAGGGCGCGGTGGGCGGACCGCCGCCGGCCGCGCGGTGGGCGGTGACGGTCTCGGCGGCGGTGGGCGCGGTCCGTCCGGCTTCCAGGACGAGGACCCGCCAGCCCCGGGCGCCGAGGCGCTGGGCGACCAGGCTCCCGGCGAAGCCCGCGCCGACCACGACGGCGTCCCAGCGGGCGCTCACCGATGCTCACCCGTCGGCTGCTCACCCGTTCGCGGGGCCTCGGCCCAGCTGCCGTGGCCGGGTGCGGCGCTGCCGGGCGGGCTGGCCCGGAAGGTCCGCCAGACCAGGCCCTGGTCGTGGGCGCTGGCGGAGGAGGGCGCTTCGCCGGGCCAGGCGCCGACGTACCAGAGGTGGACGAGGGCGTGCTCGTCGCGGACCGGGTGGGCCAGGGTGGTGTGGTGGTGCTCGTGCGCCATGCCGGTGGCGTGCAGTTCGGGGACGTCGAAGCCGGTCAGTTCGGCGCAGACGCGCAGGAACTCGTCGAGGTCGGCCAGTTCGTCGTCCTCGGCGAGTTCCCAGTTCCCGTACGGGTCGTCATCAACGGTGCGATCGTCGGACACGGACACGCGGGTAACCCTCACGATCGGCAGCGGGTGGCCAAGACATGACAGGACGCAGGTCGTGCCAGGACGGCCGATCCGGCCGTACCCGTCCGTCCCGCTCAGCGCGATCCTGCCGCCCGGGCGGGCCGCCCGGAACCGCTTGCCCGAATGTGCCAGTTCTTGGCCGCCTCCTGATCGATCAGCACCATCCGATGGCAGATCTCGGACCGTTTCAGCCCAGCGCGCGCACCGCCGCCAGCACGTCCAGGCCGAGCGCCGGGTCCGCGTCCTCGGGCAGGTTGACGGAGAGCCGGGTGACCAGCCCCGCGTACCGGCGGTGGATCTCCCGCGCGACCTCCTCGACCGTGCCGGACACCGCGAAGGTGTCGAACACCTCGTCGGAGATCAGCGCCGTCATCTCCGCCCAGCGCCCGCGCACCGAGTGGGTGTGCAGCTCCTCCTGCAGCTCCTCCCAGCCGTGCTGCGCCAGCACCGGGCGGTAGGCCGGGGTGGAGGCGTAGAACGCGATCCGCTCCCGCACCCCAGCCCGGTTGGCCGCCAGCTCCTCCTCGGTGCGGCCGACGGCGGTGAGCACGTTGCCGACGATCTCGAACGGCCGCCCGGTCCACGCGGCCCCCTCGGTCTCCGCCTGCCGGCGCGCCTCGATCAGCCCGGGCAGCACCTGCTCGGCCAGGTAGGCGGTGGAGGAGAACGGATGTCCGAGGAAGCCGTCGGCCACCGCCCCGGCGGTGCGGGTCATCAGCGGTCCGACGCCGGCCAGCAGGATCCGGGGCACCCCGGCCGGGATCGGGTCGGGCGAGAAGACCGGCGTCATCACCGTGTGGGTGTAGAACTCGCCCCGGAAGCGCAGCCGTTCACCGGTCTGCCAGCTGTGCCAGATCGCCCGCACCGCATGCACGTACTCGCGCATCCGGGCGGCCGGGCGGTCCCAGGGCATCCCGAAGCGCTTCTCGATGTGCGGCTTGACCTGCGAGCCCAGCCCGATGACGGCCCGCCCGCCGGAGGCCGCGTGCAGCCCCCAGGCCTGGTAGGCCAGGGTCATCGGGGTGCGGGCGAAGGCCACCGCGATGCCGGTGGCCAGCTCGATCGACTCGGTGCGGTCGGCGGCCCGGGCGAGCTGGAGGAAGGGGTCGTACGCGGTCTCGGCGACCACCAGCCGGTCCATGCCCCGGCGTTCGGCCTGCTCGGCGGCGTCGAGGATGCCCGCCGGGTGCCCGGAGGCGTTGGCGTCGAGGCGGAGGGCGGCGGGTCGGTCCATGCGGGTGCTCCTGGTCACGGGTCTGGCGTCAGCTGGTCGCGGGTCTGGCGTCGTGCGGGTCTGGCGTCGTGCGGGTCTGGGGTCACGCGGGGCTGGCGTCACGCGGGGCTGGCGTCACGCGGGGCTGCGGCGGTACCCGCCCAGCCTGCCACGCCGTCACGGGCCGGCCGCCCCGCCCCGCCCTCCCCCGCGAACAGCCCGTCCAGGTGTCGGTCGACGGCGGCGAGCACGGCGTCCGGCCCGACCACGCCCAGTTCCAGCAGTGTGGTGAAGCCGGTGAGCGCGAGCAGCAGGTCCGTCTCCACCACCGGGTCGCGGTCGGCCGCGACCAGCCCGTCGGCGATCGCCTGCCGGACCACCTGCTCCACCGCGCCGCGCCCCCGCACCAGGGCCTCCCGCGCCCGCGCGTGGACCTCCTCGTCGTGCAGCGCCTCCAGCACGTAGGCGGCGCTCATCCGGCTGGTCACCCGCGAATCGGCGTGCAGCGGCAGCAGTTCGACCAGCATGGCCCGCAACACCGCGCGCGGGTGCGGCCGTTCGCCCAGCTCCGCCAGCGCCAGGCCGACCCGCCGCGCGCTCTGCTCGCCGGCCAGATCCATCGCGAAGCCGAGCAGTTCCGCCCGGGAGCCGAAGTAGTGCTGCAGCTGCCCGAGGGAGATCCCGGCCTCCCGGGCCACCTCGCGCATCGTCAGCTGCGTGGCACCGCGCTGCTCCACGACCCGCCACAGCGCCCGGGCGATGGTCTCGCGGCGCTCCTGGTGGTCCACCTGTTTGGGCATGGCCCGGCACTCCTCGAAGACTCCCCCGGCTTTCCAATACGCTTGACATAATACACCTGACCGACAACGCTGGAGGCATTCCGAGGGATGGAGTGTCACCGTGCTCGTACAGCCCGTCGCCCACACCACCGAGGGAGCCGTCCGTGGCCTGGTGGACCGCGGACTCGCGGTCTTCCGCGGCCTCCCGTACGGCCGCCCGCCGGTCGGACCGCTCCGCTTCGCCGCCCCCGCCCCGCCCGAGCGCTGGGACGGCGTCCGCGAGGCCGTCGAGTTCGGCCCCGTCGTCCCGCAGTCCGGGCCGCTGCCCGCCGAGCCGACCCACGGCACCGACTGGCTGACGCTCAACGTCTGCACCCCGGACCCGGGCGGGGCGGGGCTGCCGGTGCTGGTCTGGATCCACGGCGGTGGATTCATCTCGGGCACCTCGGGCGACCCGCTGTACGACCCGGTCGAACTCTCCCGGGCCGGGATCGTCGTGGTGACCGTCAACTACCGGGTGGGCGCGGAGGGTTTCGCGCTCATCGAGGGCACCCCGGCCAACCGCGCCTTCCTCGACCAGATCGCCGCCCTGGAGTGGGTACGGCGCAACATCGCCGCGTTCGGCGGCGATCCCGACCGGGTGACCATCGCCGGCCAGTCGGCCGGGGCCGCCTCGGTCGCCGCGCTGCTGACGATGCCCCGGGCCCGCCGCCTGTTCCACCGAGCCGTCGCCCACAGCGTCGGGGGCAACCTCTGCACCCCCGCGCTGGCGGCCGAGGTCACCGCCGCCCTGGCGGAGCGGCTCGGCACGGCCCCCACCGCCGCCGCCCTCGCCGAGGTCGACCCCTGGCGCCTGGCCGCGGCGGTCACCGACCTCAACGCCGCGCTCCCCGCGCACCTGGCGCGCTGGGGGCGGCTCGCCCACTCCGGCGTCGCCACCGTCCCGGTGGTCGACGGCGAGGTCCTCACCGAGGCCCCCTGGGCCGCTCTGGCCGCCGGGCGGGCCGCCGGCGTCGAACTGCTGGTCGGCCACACCCGCGACGAGTTCCGGCTGTTCGCCGTCCTCGCCGGCCGGCACGGCACCTTCACCGAGGAGGACGCCCGCACCGCCCTGGACCTGCTCGCCCCGCCGCCGGACGGCCCGGACGCCTACCGCACCGCCCTCCCCGGAGCCACGCCCGAGGACCTGCTCGAAACCGTCTTCTCCGACGCCCTGTTCCGGATGCCCTCGCTGCACCTCGCCGAGGGCAACACGGCGGCCGGCGGCACCTCGTACCTCCTCGAACTCGCCTACCCGGCCCCCGCCATGGGCGGGGTGTTCGGCCCCTGCCACGGCCTGGACATCCCCCTCGCCTTCGGCAGCCTGAACAGCCCGATGGGCCGCCACTTCCTCGGCGACCCGCCCGCCCCGGAGGCCGTCGAAATCTCCCGGGAGCTGCAGCAGGCCTGGATCCGGTTCATCACCACCGGCGAGCCCGGGTGGGCCGCCCACGAGCCGGAGCGGCAGCTCACCCGGGTCCTGGACGCCCGCCCGGAGACCGTCCGCTACCCCGAGCAGGCCTCCCGCACCGTCTGGGCGGGGCACTCCCCCACTGCCTTCGACCTCGGCTGAGGCGAGCCGGCAACCGGCAGCCGGCCGGACCGTCGGCCCGGCCGTGCCCGGGTCGCGGGGGCGGTCACCGGGCGCCTGCGACGGCGATCAGCTCGTTCGGCGTGGCGTCAGCGGGCACCGGCCTGCCGGTGGCCCGGCAGCGCAGGGTACACGCTGCCGGGCCACCGGGGGCCGGGACAGCGGCGGCAGCAGGAGTGGCCCCACCTGCGGCGATTCAGGAGGGTCGTTGCCGAGGACCCCGCCCGCGCACTCCGGCACCGGGAGTCAGATCGCCAGATCCCGTCGCTCCAGCAGCCGGAAGGCCGCCAGCAGGCCGAGCAGCCCCACCCCGAGCAGCACCGCCAGCGACGCCCAGGGCAGACCGCCGTGCGCGAGCGCGTCGCCCGGCGCGTAGTAGTGGAACGGGCTGAGGTAGCGCAGCCGTTCGGCCGGGGACCAGGCCAGGGCGACGAAGTTGAGCGCGAAGCCGCCCGCGCCGAACACGACCGCGGCGCCCACCACCTGCGCCCGCCGCCGGCTCAGCGCGGACACCGCCAGCACCGGCCCGGTCAGGCAGAACGTGAGGGCGCAGCCCAGCAGTCCGGCGGTGAACACCCCGCCCTCCGGGACGGCGTCGCGCAGCTTCGGGGAGACCGCCACCCCGAGCGCGACGGCCAGCGTGGCGGCGGCGTTCAGCAGCACCGAGGCCGCGATCAGCGCGCCGGCCCGCTCGGCGAGCAGACGGCGCCGGGAGACCGGGCGGGTCATCAGCAGCTCGATGGTGCCGGACTCGACGTCGGCCGCGACGGCGGCGGCGCCCAGCGAGCCGATCACGGTCAGCTGGAGGGCGATCCAGACCGGGTGGGTGAGCCCGGCGCCCAGCAGTCCGGGGTAACTGGCGATCGAGACGTCGCCGTTGGAGCCGCTGAAGGCCTTGAACGCGCCCGGCGGGGTGCGTCGGGCGCCGAACAGCTCGCCGGTCGGCACGGTTCCGGCGATCACCACGATCAGGGCCTCGAAGACGACCATGGCGATCAGCAGGGTGAGCAGCATCCGGCGCCGCCGGTGCAGGGCGAGCCAGACCAGCGGGAGGCGGCGGCTGACGGTGCCCGGGGTCACGGCCGGTCCTCCTGCCCACCGGAGCGGTAGAGGTCGAGGAAGGCCTCGTCCAGGCCCGCCTCCTCCACCGTCAGGTCGGCCACCGGCAGTTCGGCCAGCAGGCCCCGCACGGCCGGGACCACCTCGTCGGGCGGCACCAGCAGCTCCACCCGCCGGCCCTCCCAGCGCGGGGACCACCGCTCGGCGGCCCCGAGCGGCCGGGCACCCCGTCCGTCGTCGAACACCAGGCGCACCCGGCGCGCCCGGGCCCGGCGCAGCTCGGCCACCGAGCGGACGGTCACCAGCCGCCCCCGGCGCACGATCGCGACCCGGCCGCAGGTCCGCTGCACCTCGGGCAGCACGTGGCTGGAGAGCAGCACGGTGCGCCCGGCGGCGGTCTCCTCGGCGAGCAGTTCGAAGAAGGTCTCCTGGAGCAGCGGGTCCAGGCCCTCGCTGGGTTCGTCCAGTACCACCACGGCGGGCCGGTGCTGGAGCGACTGGACCAGCCCCAGTTTCTGCTTCATGCCGCGCGAGTACTGCCCCACCGGGCGGGCCAGCTCGGCCGGGGTGAGCTTCAGCCGTTCGCACAGCTCGCGCTGCCGGGGCACCGGGGCGCCCTGGAGGGCGGCGAGGAGGTCGAGGGTCTGCTGCCCGGTGAGTTCGGGGTAGAGGCGCAGCTCGCCGGGAAGGTAGCCGAGGGCGGGGGCGAGCCGGGCGTGGTCGGCCAGCGGGTCCAGGCCGAGCACCCGCACCCGGCCCTCGCTGGGGCCGAGCAGGCCGACCAGGCAGCGCAGGGTGGTGGTCTTCCCGGCGCCGTTGGGGCCGAGCAGTCCGAACACCTCGCCGGCCTCGACCGTGACGTCGAGGTCCTCGATACCGACCGTGGCGCCGTAGCGCTTGGTGAGCGCGCGCAGCTCGATCACCGGCCCGGCCGCGTTCCCCGGCATGCCCACCTCCTGTGACTGGCGCTCCGGACCGTGGCCGGCTCGTCGGACCGCCGTGGCGGATCGTTCCCGCCACGGCGCGTCCGACCACCATGGCGCGCCGGGCCCGGACCGGTCGCGGGACGCGCCCGGGCCGGGCGGCGGCTCACCCGCTCATCCGCTCACCCGCTCATCCCTTACAGACCCCCAGCGGCACCAGCCGGGCGACCTGCCGGGCCAGCCCGGCGGCCTCGGTGACGGCGGCCACCGCGTCCACGTCCTTGTACGCCTCGGGCGTCTCCTCGGCCAGGGCCCGCATCGAGGCGGGCCGGACGGCGATGCCGCGCGCCTCCAGTTCGCCCTTCAGGTGCTCGCCGCGCACCATGCGCAGCGCCTGGTGGCGGCTCCACACCCGCCCGGCGCCGTGGCAGGCGGAGCGAAAGGCCTCGTTACCGGGCAGGCCGACCATGACGTAGGAGGCGGTGCCCATCGTCCCCGGGACCAGCACCGGCTGCCCGGCGCGGGCCAGGTCGGCGGGCAGGTCCGGGTCGCCGGGCGGCAGGGCTCGGGTGGCGCCCTTGCGGTGGACGCACAGCTTCCGCGCCTCGCCGTCCACCTCGTGGGTCTCCAGCTTGGCGAGGTTGTGCGAGACGTCGTAGACCAGCTCCAGCCCGACGCCGAGGGTGGTGGCGAAGGCCCGCCGGGCGGCCTCGGAGAGCAGCTGCCGGTTGGCCCGCCCGTAGTTGGCCGCGGCGGTCATGGCGCCGAGGTAGGCGCGCCCGCGCGGGGAGTCGACCGGGGTGCAGGCGAGTTGGCGGTCGGGGAGCTCGATCCGGTAGCGGTGGAGTTCGCGGTCCATGGCGCGGACGTGGTCGGTGCAGATCTGGTGGCCGAGGCCCCGCGAGCCGCAGTGGATCATGACGCAGATCTGGCCCGCCCGCAGTCCGAAGGCGGCGGCCGTCTCCGGGTCGTGCACCTGGTCGACGGCCTGCACCTCCAGGAAGTGGTTGGCCGAGCCGAGGCTGCCGACCTGCTGCAGGCCGCGCTCGACGGCCCGGGTGCTCACCTCGCCGGGGGCCGCGCCGGCCAGCACCCCGCGGTCCTCGCAGCGCTCCAGGTCGCGCGGCACGCCGTGGCCGTGCTCGACGGCGTAGCGGGCGCCGCCGAGCAGCAGCTCGTCCAGTTCCTCCGGCCCGTCCAGGTGCCACAGCCCGCCGCGGCCGAGCCCGCGCGGGACGGTGCGGTCCAGCAGGTCCATCAAGCGGCGGATCCGCTCGGCGTCGAGCTCCTCCCGGTCCACCCCGGCGGCGAGCAGCCGGACCCCGCAGGAGATGTCGAAGCCGACCCCGCCCGGCGAGACCACCCCGCCCTGTTCGACGTCGGTGGCGGCGACCCCGCCGATCGGGAAGCCGTAGCCCCAGTGCACGTCGGGCATCGCGTAGGAGGCGCGGACGATCCCGGGCAGCGTCGCCACGTTCGCGACCTGCTCCAGCGCGCGGTCCCCGGCGGCCTGCGGCAGCAGCGCGCCGGTCGCGAAGACCACGCCGGGCACCCGCATCGGCGGGCGCGGCTCGATCCGCCAGCGGTGGCGGCCCGCCTCGGCCAGTACGATCTCCACCTCGCTCACCCCGCTCGCTCGGCGCGCGTTTCAGACGTCCACGGTGGCCGCGCAGGTCCAGCCGCCCGGCCCTTCGCCCAGCTCCAGGCCGTGCAGCGAGACGGCCTTCGGCACGGCACCGACCAGGGCCGCCGTCGCGGTGTCGGCCATCCGGAAGCGCACCTCGACGCTGCGGGCGCCGTCCAGGCCGCGGATCGGCCCGAGGGCGATCGCGGCGGGCAGTTCGCCGTCCGCGTCCATCCGGTAGATGACCTCCTCCAGGACGCCCGCGAGCAGGTCCGGGTCGCTCACCGCGAGCACGGTGCAGGCGCGCTCGCCGATGACCCGGGCACCGGACAGGTCGGCGAAGCTGCCGACGACGGCGTGCACCAGCTCGCCGATGCAGCCCTCGGCCGTCGGCGCCCATGCCTCCACCCGCAGGTCCGCCGTGTGCGGCACGCTCCGGTGGCCACGGTCGGACCGCTCCGCGGGCTCACGACCGTCCACGAGCGACGCCTCCCACACCCGTTGTCGTCCTCCCTCCAGCGTCGTCCCGGGGGCGGGCCGGGGGCAAGTGGGGTCTCCCACCGCGTGCGGTCCGGCCTGTCGGACCTCCGAGCGGGCGGCGGGGGTTGTCAGACACGCCCCAGGGTCCTGTCCGGCGTCGCGCGCGCGGCAAGATCGGCCGGACTGGCCCTAGTTTCCGATCGAGGAGAGGTAGGCGGCGGCCAGCTCGGGCGTGGCCAGCCAGGCGGCGTGGTCGCTCGGTTCGGCGTAGGTGTTGGCGAGCCGGCGGGCGACCGCCGGGTACTCGGCGGCGGCCGCGAAGACGCCCTGCAGGTGGTCCGGCATGGTCAGCATGGCGGCCGTGAACTCGACGGTGTGGCGCGCGTGTTGCTGCCAGAAGCGCTCGGCGGTGCGGCACATCCAGTCCGCCGTGAACGGGGCGTCGCCGTGCTCGCGGATCGCCTGCCGGTAGGCCTCCGCCGCGCGCGCGGCGCCGTTGGCGCCCTGGCCGGTGATCGGATCGTTGACCACCACCGCGTCGCCCAGGCCCAGGACGTGCACGGCGTCGACGCCCGAGCCCAGTTCCGCCACCGGGCGGCGGACCGTCGGGGTCACCGCGCCCCAGAGCCCGGCCCCGGCGTCGGTCGGCTCGGCGTCCCGCCAGTGCTCCGCCTCCCAGGGCAGGTACTCGGCCAACAGGGCGCGGATCCGGTCGAGTTGGACGCCGACCTCGGGGCCGTCGCCGAAGGCGTCCAGCGGGCTGCCGGGCAGCGCCTCCCAGAGCAGGATGTCGCAGGGGCCGGAGCGGGTCAGGGCCGGCTGCAGGTAGAGCTCGCCGAGGCCGGGCAGCGCGTGCATCCGGGCCCGGGGCCCTGCGGCCGGGTCGGGCGAGCCGACGCCGTGCGCGTACAGGCAGGACAGCGCGCGCTGCGGCCGGTCGAAGGGCGAGCGGGCGGCGTTCCGTTCGAAGATCCCGGCCAGTTCGCCGCGTCCGGCCGCGACCACGGTCAGCTCGTGCCGCCGGGCGAGCGCGTGCAGCCCGGCCGGGTCCAGCGAGCGGTACTCGACCCGGCCGCCGCGCTCGGCGAGCAGCTCCAGCCATCGGGCCAGCTTGATCCGCTGGTCGACCGAGCGGGCGGGCTCGTCCAGGGTCATGGTGAACTCCAGGACACGGGTGGCCGGCGGCGCCACGAGCGCCGCGTCGACCGAGGACACCGACGGGGCCTCGTCCGTCCACAGGTCCAGCCCGGCCGCCGCCTCGATCCGCAGCGCCGGGCCGAACATCGCCTGGGTGGACAGCACCCGCCCGCCGCGCACCTGCTCCGGGGTGCGCTCGGCGACCAGCGTCACCTCGCACCCGTCGGCCACCAGCCCGAGCGCGAGCTGCAGGCCGGCCTGGCCCGCTCCGACGACGGCGATTCGGCGCATGCGGTGGCCTCCCGGTGGTCTGCTGACGGTCTGTCGGCTGCTCGAACACGGTGCGTCAAGCAGGCACAGTAGCCGAGCGGCCGGGCCACGGGCAGGGGCCGGGCGGGAGGAAACCGGCGGGCGTCGCCCGGGCGGGCGCAGCCGCCACCCCCTCCGCAGTCCGCATACTCATGCACCGTGGATGCTGTGACGAGGCGACGCAACACCTTCTCCAGGCAGGTCGAGATCGCCATTTGGAATCGGCGTTGACCACACAGCGATGATTGATGTATTCAGATCTCCGCAAACTCATTCACCGCCTGCGGTTCGGGTCGCCCCGCGCGCCCCGAACCGGGACCCATTCGGAGAGGGAACGATCGACCATGCAGCCTGCTGTGCCCCGGGGCTTCCGGGCCATCACGACCAACATGGGCCTCAAGGACGTCGAGGACGACTTCGCGGCGGTCATCTCCGAGGTCCCGTGCCGGTCCGCGGCGGTCTTCACCCGCTCGCGCTTCGCCGGCCCCAGCGTCGTGCTCAGCCGCGAGGCGGCCGTGCTCCAGCGCAGCCGCGGCATGGTCGTGCTGTCCCGCAACGCCAACGTGGCCACCGGGCGCACCGGTGCGGAGAACGCCGCGGAGGTGCGCCGCCGGGTCGCCGAGATCGCCGGCATCTCCCCGGACGAGCTGGTCATCGGCTCCACCGGCGTGATCGGGCGCCCCTACCCCATGGACGGCATCCGGGCCGGGCTCGACGCCATGGCCTGGCCGTTCCCGGAGGCCGACTACGCGGCCGCGGCCAGGGCGATCATGACCACGGACACCCGCCCCAAGTACGTCCACGCGCGCTGCGGCGACGCCGTGCTCGTCGGCATCGCCAAGGGCGTGGGCATGATCGAGCCCAACATGGCGACCCTGCTGACGTTCTTCTTCACCGACGCGGACATCCCCGCCGCCGAACTCGACGCCCTCTTCCGCCGGGTGATGGACCGGACGTTCAACGCGCTGAGCATCGACACCGACACCTCCACCAGCGACACCGCCGCGATCTTCGCCAACGGGCTCGCCGGAGCGGTCGACCTGTCCGCCTTCGAGCGGGCGCTGTACGAGTGCGCGCTGCACCTCGTACGGGACATCGCCTCGGACGGCGAGGGGGCCTCCAAACTGATCGAGGTCCGGGTCACCGGGGCCCGCGACGCGGCCCAGGCCAAGCGCGTCGGCAAGAGCGTGGTCAACTCCCCGCTGGTCAAGGCCGCCGTGCACGGCGCCGACCCGAACTGGGGCCGCGTCACCATGGCCATCGGCAAGCTCGACGACGAGACCGACATCGACCCGGCGGCCGTCCGCATCCGGTTCGACGACCTCCCGATGTACCCCGAGGAGCCGAGCGACGCCCTGCTCGAACGGGCCCGCCGGTACCTGGACGGCGATGAGGTGGTCATCCGGATCGACCTGGGCATCGCCGACGGCGCGTTCACGGTGTACGGCTGCGACCTCACCGAGGAGTACGTCAAGCTCAACGCCGACTACACGACCTGACGCCGCCCCACCGGCAACGGTCGGCGGTTCCGCCCGCTGCCCCGGACCGGTCACCGACGGGCAGCGGGCGGGGCGGGTCCGCCCAGCGGCTCAGCCGCGCAGGTGCGCGGTGAGCAGCCGAACCACGGCGTCGATCTGCTCCGCCACGTAGAAGTGCCCGCCCGGGAAGACCCGGAGGCTGAAGCCGCCGGAGGTGTGCCGCTCCCACTGGGCGGCCTGCTCGACCGTGGCGTTGGCGTCGGTCTCCCCCACCAGAGCGGTGATCGGCTGCGGGACGACGGCATCCGGCGCGGCCAGATAGGTCTCGATGGCGGTGTAGTCGGCCCGCAGCGCCGGCATGATCAGCTGGCGCAGGGCCGGCACGTCGAGGATCCGCTCGTCCGTCCCACCCAGCTGGATGACCTCATCCAGCAGTCCGTCGTCGGAGAGCTTGTGGACCGCGGTGTCCCGGGGCAGCGAGGGCGCCCGACCGGCGGACACGAACAGCCGCTCCGGCCCCGCCAGGCCGTCGCGGGTGAAGCACCGGGCGACCTCGAAGGCGACCGCCGAGCCCATGCTGTGCCCGAAGAAGACGATCGGACGGTCCACCCACCCCCGCAGCTCCCGGTAGACCTGCTCGGCGAGTTCCGGGACCGAGTCGATCGTGGGCTCCGCGAAGCGGTTCTGCCGGCCCGGGTACTGCACGGCCAGCACGTCGGCGTACGGCGCGAGCGCCTTGGCGTACTCCATGTAGTAGCTGGCCGATCCGCCGGCGTGCGGGAAGATCACGATCCGGGCGGGAGCGAAGTCGGACGGGCTGAACCTGCGGAACCACGGGTTGTCGACGGCAGCGCTGCTGGGCATGCGGGGTGTGACCTCTCTCCCTGACGGACTCTGCTCACCCCAGTCTCTCAGTGCGCTCGCGCCACCGGGGGCGATGACGGTGTGCTACCCGGATTCCCGCGCTCCGGCCACCCGGGCAACCAGCCGTGGCGCGCCGTGTCAGTCCTCCTCCGACTCGTCCAGCACGACCCCCCACGGATCCTCACCCGGGTCCGGTTCGGTCACCCAGCCCGCCGCCAGGACCAGCCCGGACAGCCGGTGGACGGCCAGGAAGCCGAACGGGCGGGTGAAGCCCACATCGACGAAGCGCTGCGGGTACGGCGGCTTCCGGGCGCTGCCCGCACTGCCGGCCGCGACCCCCATGGCCGTCACCGAGGCGGCCCGGAACCCGCGGGCGGAAAACGACGCGGTGGCCTTCTGGCGCGCGCTGTTGACGAACAGCGGCGGCTCACCGTCCGACAGGCCGGGCAGCCGGTCCTCGGTGGCGGACGGGGTGGCGAGCGTCTCCAGTCCGAAGAGCTCGCGGCGGGCGATCAGGTCGTGGTCGGCCTCGACGGTGAACTTCGGGACGCTCACGAACAGGCGGTCCTCCGGCTCGTACCGCCGCACCGCCTCGATCGTCAGCCCCGGACCGGCCGCGCCGACGGGCAGCCGGTCGGCGGTGGTCCGGCGGTGCCGCTGCGAGAGCACTCCGATCCCGGCGGACAGCACCTCGCCGGGCGCGGCGTCGGGCTCGCCGAGCAGCAGGTGGACGCTGATGTCCCCGTACCCGAGCACCCGAAGCTCGGTCACCGGCCCGGCGGGCGTCTCCAGCAGGGCGGCGCGGTCCAGCAGGGACGTCGCCCGGGTCAGGTAGTGGACGGCCCGGCCCCAACCGTCCGTTCCGTCCTGCTCGAAGGCGCCGTAGTCCATGAACGGCTTGATCCACTCCGTCCGGAGGGTGAGCGCTGCGGCCAGCACCAGGCGGGTGTCCGGGTTCAGCTCGACCGGCATCCCGTCGATCTGGCCGTCCGTCTGTTCAGCCGCCCAGGCGTCCAGCAGCGCACGGTCCCGGTCTGCATCACCGGTCAGCCGGCCGACCAGGTCCGCCGGGACGGAGGCCAGCCACTCCGGGCTCAGCCGCAGCCGGTCATCGCTCCAGACGCCGAGCGCGGACCGCACCGCCGGGATGTCCCGCAGCAGGCCGAGCAGGTCGCGGGCGCGCTCGGCGGCGGCCGCGACCGGCACCCCCAGCGCCTGCGCCAACTCGCCCTGGACGGCGGTGCTTCCGGCCGGGGCCAGCAGCCCGAGCAGCGGCCAGACGCCGGCCGGCATCAGGACCGTCCCCTGCCGCAGGTCGATCCGCTCGACCCAGCGCTCCCCCAACGCGTTGGCGGCCCGTACGGCCTCGGCCCCGCTCATGCGCTCCCCCGCTCCCCCGTGCTCGCTCCTCCGGTGCGCCGAGCTTAGGAGGCGCGCGGCACGCGTGGCCAGCGGTTTTCCCGGTCAGGACCGCAGACGGGCCAGGTAGTCGGCGCGGGTCAGTTCGTGGACGCGGACAGCGGTGCCGCTGCCGGGGACGGTGGTCTCCCGTTCGGGCCGCAGGCCGAGCTTGGCCATGACGCGCTCGGAGGCGGTGTTGCCGATCCGGGCGATGCTGGTGATCCGGTCCTGACCACAGGTCTCGAAGCCGAACCGCAGCACCGCCGTCGCCGCCTCGGTGGCGATGCCCCGGCCCCAGAACGAGCGGCCGAGCCGCCATCCGATCTCGACCGCGGGCAGCACCTCGGGCAGGAACGAGGGCACGGCCAGACCGGTGAACCCGGCGAGTTCACCGGTCTCCCGCAGTTCCACCGCGAACAGGCCGAAGCCCTCGGTGTCCCAGGTCCGCTCGATCCGCTCGACGGCCCGGCGGGTCTCCTCCAGGGTCTGGACCCGCCCGTCCCCGATCCAGCGCATCACCTCGGGGTCGGCGTTGACGGCCGCCATCGCCGGTACGTCCTCCTCGCGCCAGCGCCGCAGCAGCAGGCGGGGAGTCTCGATCGTCACCATCCGCTCATGCCTTCCGCTCTCGTGCCTCCGCTCTGATGTCCACTCAGGCCCTTCCGCTCACGCCTTCCGCTCACGCCTTCCGCACGGCCAGGACGGCCGAACTGCCCGGTGCGCTCAGCACCTCGGTCGCCTCCAACGCGGAGTGCGTCAGGTAGTGCAGGCGCAGCCCGTCGACCTCGCCGCCGAAGCGGGGCGGCCAATGCGGCGAGGGCGTGAAGTCGTCCATGACCAACAGCCCGCCCGGGGCGAGCAGTTCGACCACCCGGTCGGGGTCGTCGCGTTTCCCGCCGCCGTCGCAGAAGAACACGTCGAACGGCGCGTGCCCCTCCAGCAGCCGCCAGTCCCCGTGCAGCACCTGCACGCGGTCATCGCCCTCGAACAACTCCGCCGAACTCCGGGCCAGTTCGCCGTCCCGCTCGACCGTGACCAGCCGGGCGCCCGGCCCCAGTCCGCTGCGAAGCCAGGCCGCACCGACCCCCGCGCCGGTGCCGCTCTCCGCGACCGTCCCACCCGGCTTGACCGCGGCGGCGCACGCCAGCAGCCGGCCGACCTCCCGGGTGCAACTCTTGCCGAACCCCAGCCGGGCGGCGACCCGCTCGGCCGCCAACACCCCTGCGGGTACCCCGCGTTCCTCGTCACCCGTCATCCGCTCGAAACCCCCTCCGACTCCGTACGGCTCCGTGACATCATGCCGTCATGACCGAGTGGATCACCATCGTCGCCTACCGGAACCGGACCGGCCGCCCGACGCCCATGGCCGTCCTCCGCGCATGACTGCGTGACCGGGGCATCGACTGGATGCCCTTCCCACCGGAGGCCATCCGGTGGGACGCGCCCTGTGGCATCGGTCCGGACGGCCACTGGCAGTGCTGGTTCGACGTGCGGATCGACGCCGAAGCGCTGCGCTCCCTCGGGCTCCACCCCGACCAGCCGACCTCCGCCGCCAACGAGCCCGGCCCGCCCGGCTGGTGGCACGCGGAGGCGGAGCGCCTGACCCGCCGCTGAGCTCAGAGCGCCCCGCCGAACCGGACCGCCTCCGCCCGGGAGCGGGACACCGCGTCGAGCAGCAGTACGGAGGCCGCCTCCGGGGTCGGCACCGGCCCGCCGGACCGCGCGTGCCGGGTGAACTCCGCCAACAGCCGCCCCAGGCCGCGGTGGTGGCGGGCGAAGACCCGCGCGGAGGCGTGCCGCCCGCGCGCCCGCTGGCCGTCGAGGGCGGTGGCGGCGCCGACGTCGAGCAGCACCAGGTGCAGTTCGCGCCCCCGGCGACCGGCCTCCCGGGCGAGCCAGCGCCGCATCCAGGCGCGGCTGCCGCAGTCGTGCACCAGCAGCGGGCCGCCCCGCCGCACCGAGCTGCGCAGCAGCCGGAAGTGCTCCAGCCGTGCCCACGGCCGGTACACCGCGTACGGCAGGCGTGCGGGCATCACCGCCTCGCAGGCCTCGTGCACCGTGCGCGGGTCCACCGTCGAGACGGCTCCGCCCGCCGCCCAGCGCCGCAGCAGCGTGCTCTTGCCCGCTCCCGGCAGGCCCGACACCACCACCACGGCATCGGCCGGGTACGTCACCACGAGCCCCGCCCCGGCCTCACCCCGCAGGTCCACCACCCCACGCGGCGCCACGGCCACCGCCTCCACCTCGCCGCCCACCGCTCCCCCGTCCGCGTCCGACCGAAGACCCTAACAAGTCCGGCGCTCGCGGACGTCCCTCTCCCGTCGTCGTGGCGCTGGTGGCCTGGGAAGGGTGACCATGTAGTCATGACCTCCTCGCCCCGCCCGCCGCACATCGATGGCCGACCGGATCCGATAGGCGGGACTCCCGCGCTCGGTGGAGAGTCCGCTCCCGCCCGCGGGTACCTGCTGGACAACGCGCGCGCCGAGGCGGGCGAGCGATTCGTTTGGCTGGCCGAGCTGTTCGACGGTGTGACGCGCGGGCACTTCGATCGACTGGGGGTCAGGGCCGGCTCGCGCTGCTGGGAAGTGGGGGCCGGTGGCCCCGGTATCCCGGAGGCGCTCGCGGCGGCCGTCGGTCCGACCGGGCACGTGCTGGCCACGGACATCGACCCGTCGTGGCTGAAGGCAGGCGACGGGTACGAGGTGCGCCGGCACGACGTCGCCGCTGATCCGCCCCCGGAGCCGGGGACGTTCGATCTGGTGCACGCCCGGCTCGTGCTGGTCCATGTACCCGACCGGGCTCACGCGTTGGCCACGATGGCGGCAGCGCTACGACCCGGCGGCTGGCTGCTGATCGAGGACGCCGATACCGCTCTGCAGCCACTGGCATGCCTGGACGACAGCGGCCCTGCGCAGCGGCGGGCCAACCGGCTGCGCGACGCGGTCCGGGAGCTGCTGGCGCGCCGCGGCGCGGACCTGCGCTACGGCCGGACACTGCCGCGGGCATTGCGTGAGACCGGCTTGGTGGACGTCGCCGCGGCGGGCTCCTTCCCGGTCGGCGGGCCGGCCTGCGACCGGCTGGAGGCGGCGACCATCCGACACGTGCGCGGCGAGCTGCTCGCGGCCGGCCTGGCCGACGACGCCGAGATCGACGCGCACCTGGCCGCCATCCACGCGGGCGAACTCGACCTGACACTCGCGCCGCTGATCTCGGCCTGGGGACGCCGTCCGGCCGAGCACCCTCCGGCACTCGGTTAGGTCCAGTCTGGCGTCCGGTTCTAGGTGGAGTTAAGCGTTTCCGGTTCGGCTGGTTTGACCACCTGTTAGCGTGCACTGATGGAAGATCTGGGACCCGTGGCTTGGCCGCCTGAGCCGATCAGGACCGAGAGGCTCGTGCTCCGTGAGCCCGAGCCCCGGGACCGTGCGGCGTTCATCGAGCTGCTCGCCTCGCCAGAGGTGCACACCTACCTCGGCGGCCCCCGGCCGCGTGACGAGCTTGAGCGCGAGATGTCCGGGGCGCCCGAGCGGTGGCCCGGGAGCTTCGTCGTTGATCTCGACGGGTCGATGATCGGCCAGATCCTGCTCAGGAGAGCAACGGGGCACCGTCGCCCAGTTGCCGCGGGGAAGGCCGATCTCGGCTACCTGTTCCTGCCGCGGGCGTGGGGATTCGGGTACGCCGCCGAGGCGTGTGCGGCGGCACTCGGCTGGCTCGTCGGCGCGCTTCCCGGCGAACCGGTGGTGCTCACCACCCAGAGCGCCAACGTCGGCTCGATGCGTCTCGCGGCGAAGCTGGGGTTCACTGAGGTAGAGCGGTTCGAGGCATGGGGTGCCGAGCAGTGGCTCGGCATGTGGTCTCCGGTCACGCCGTGCAGTTGAGTTTGCGACGTTCCACGGTGTTGCGTTCCTTGTACGGTGTCGCGTCGTGTGAGACCGGCCGGGCCACCGGAGCTGCCGCGCTTCTTGAGCTTCGCGGCCTAGTCGGGCGGCCGGTCCTCGTACACCGCCATGGGCCACGCCCAGGAGTCCTACGCCGACCCCGCCTTCCATACCATGCTCCTCGACGGGATCCGCGTGGCGGCCGGCGCCGTCCAGGCCGACTGCAGTCCGCCGGGGCCGTTGGAAGACGGCCTGTACACGGTGGCAAACGTCGACAACGGCAAGGACGTTGACGTCAGGTCCGCCTCGATCTCTCGGCGTCCGAACTCCCCCGCCACATTCTTCGTGGTCCGCTGCCCCATGGAGCGGCGAGCACCCGGGGCGCCGCCACCCACGAGGCTGACGCCTCGTCAGTCGCGGGAAGGGCGGGCATGGCGGAGGCCGGTCGGACGTACACCGGGCTGGTGCTGGACGGGCTGGCGCGGGATCCGGAGCGGGTGGCACTGCGCTGCGGGGGCGTGACGCTGACCGCCCAGGAGTGCCTGGACGCGGTGTACCGGATGGCCCGCGCGCTGGACCGGGCCGGGCTCGGGCGCGGGGACGGGGTCACCGTGCTCGCCGGGAACACCCCCGAGGCGCTGCTTGTGCGGCTTGCCGCCAATCAGCTGGGCTGCCGGGTGGCGATGCCGCACTCGGACGGGCCGGCGGCCGATCTGGTGGCGCTGGCGGCGTTCGCGGAGACCACGGCGCTCGTGTACGACCCGCTGCGCTGCGGCCCGTCGGCCGAGGCCGTGGCCCGGGCGCTCCCGGCCGCGGGCGTCTTCGCCCTCGGCCCGGCGGTGCCCGGCGGTGCCCGGCGGTGCCCGGCGGGCCGAACCTCGGCACGGACCTGCTGGAGCTCGCCCCGGGCCTGCTCCCCGCCCCGCTGGAGCCGCGCTACCGGCCCGAGGACGTGATGGCCGTACGGTTCACCAGCGGCACCACCGGGCGCCCGAAGGGCGTGCTGCGCCGCTTCGCCCGGCCGCCCCGGCCCGCCCTGCTCCGGCTGAGCCCCGACGAGCACCTGGACCCTCGGCTGCTGACCACTGCCGGGCGCCCGTTCCCGGACACCGGGGTGCGGATCCTGGACGAGGAGGGCGCGCCGCTGCCGCCGGGCCGGACCGGGGAGATCTGCGTCCGCACCCCGACCGCGATGGCCGGCTACTGGCGCGACCCGGAGCGGACCGAGCGGGTGCTGCGGGACGGCTGGCTGCACACCGGCGACCTGGGGAGTCTGGATGCGGCGGGGTATCTGACGGTGGCCGGCCGACGGGACCACATGGCGATCGTCAAGGGGCACAATGTGTTCCCCCATGAGGTCGAGGAGCCGCTGCGGAGCCACCCGGACGTCCGCGAGGCGGTGATGTTCTCGAGCTCCGACCCGGACCGGCTGGAGCGCGTGCACGCCGCGGTCGCCGTCGGACCGGGCGCGCGGGTGACGGAGGAGCAGCTGCGCCGCTGGGCGCGGGAGCACGGGGACGTCCGGTGCGCCCCGGACACCGTGCTGGTCCTCCCGGCGATCCCGCTGAACGGGCTCGGCAAGCCTGACCTGCCGGCGCTCCGCGCCCTGGCCGGGGAGCGGAGCGGGCGGCCGGTCACCGCACTGGGGGCGTGCGAGGTGGTGTGACGCGCCCCACCGGTGCTTCGAGCGCCCGCGCGGACCACCTGTCGCGCGGTGGACGGCGGGAAGAGACCGACCGTGGGCACTCGACCGTGCGGGCCGAGCTGCCGATACACCCCGGCGGCGCTCCCTCGCACCGTCCCCAGGAGGCACTACCTTGACCTGGCTCCGCGTCCTGACCGCACTGGGCATCCTCGCCGTGGCGGCCGGTGCCCTGCTCGTCTTCGCCCGCTGCACCGCGAGCCCCCGGGGGGAGCACACCGCCGGGGCCGCGCCGCCCGACCTCCGCAAGGACGCCGAGGGCAGCGGCCTCTTCCCGCGGATGGGTGGTGACGGCTGAGGCTGGGTCAGCCTCCCGTGACGTCGTCGGGGCGGACTTCGATGTGGTCGGTTGCGAGGTCGATGGCGACGCGGTGTTCCATGCCCAGGGCTTCCAGGAACTTGACGGGCAGCTGTACGCGCCCGGTGCGGTCGAGCATCACGTACTCGCGTTCGTTGACGGATTCCTCGCCGTGTTCGTCGGTCACGGTGCGGCGTAGTACTTCACTGCTGGTGCGTCCGTCGCGGATGGCGACGGTGCGGCGGACTTCGCCGGCGACCATCGGGTCGTGGGTGACGATCACGACGGTGGTGCCGAGTTCGCGGTTGACGGTGCGGAAGGATTCGAAGATGACTGCGGCGGTTTCGGAGTCGAGTTCGCCGGTGGGTTCGTCGGCGAGCAGTACGGGTGGGTTGTTGGCCATGGCGACCGCGATGGCGACGCGTTGTTGCTGGCCGCCGGAGAGTTCGTTGGGGCGTCGGTGGGCGAGGTTGCCGATTTCCAGCGCTTCCATCAGTTCGGTTACGCGGGTGGCTTGCCCCTTCGAACCGGCGGGTGTGGTTCGGCGGCCGCGTAGTTGCATGGGCAGGGCGATGTTCTCGGCGGCGGTGAGGAAGGGCAGCAGGTTGCGGGCGGTCTGCTGCCAGATGAAGCCGACCACTTCGCGGCGGTAGCGCAGGCGTTCTTGGGTGGACATCTCCAGCAGGTCGCAGCCGGCGACGGTGGCGGTGCCGGCGGTGGGCACGTCGAGTCCGGCGAGGATGGTGAGCAGGGTGGATTTGCCGCTGCCGGAGGCGCCGACCAGGGCGACCAGGTCGCCTTGCTGGATGGTCAGTTCGAGGCCTTGGAGGGCCTGGACCTCGATGCCTTCGGCGCTGAAGATCCGTACCAGGCGGTCGCAGACGATGGCCGCGCCTTCTCCGTAGGCTTTGGGGGAGGCGGCGGCCAGGGCCCGTTGCCGGAGCTCCTGCAGGCTGGGGACCTCCACGGCCGGCCGTTCCTGGGGGGTGCTCTTCACGGCTGGTCTCCTGTCTTGACAGCCTGTCCGGCTGTGGCCGTCTGCCGGGTGTTCTGGGCTGTCGCGGTCCGTGCCGCTGGTCGCGGTGTCATGCCTGTTCTCCCGCACGTAGTTCGGTGGCGATCTGGCGGCGGCCGGCGACCAGCGTCTCCGCCACCACCGCGAGGGCGACCAGGAGTGCCAGGCCGGCGGTGGGCAGCAGGACCGGTATCAGGGTGGGGGTGATGACGTCTCCGACCTTGGCGCCGACCAGGGTCGAGATGTCGAAGGCGCCGCCCAGGAGGGCGACCGCCGCGAGGGCGGTCAGGCCGCCGCCGATGGTGGCTGTCAGGGTCTGGGGCAGTGCCTCGGTCATGATCAGCGCCAGGCCCTGGCGGGGTCGCAGGCCCATGGTGCGCAGTCGGGCGAGTACGGCGGTGCGCTCGGGTGCGGCCCGGAAGAGCGTCAGCAGGACGGCGAGCAGGGCGAATCCGGCTCCGGCGGCGGTCGCGTACCAGAACAGTCGTCCGGCGGCGTGCTGCAGCGGGTCGTCACCGAGCGCGGCGGCCGTCTGCCAGCTGCTGTGAACCGTGTAGCCCGGAGGCAGGCCATGGGTGGCCTTGCCTGCGGCCGCGGCATCCTCGGAGATCAGCTTGGCGACGCCGGTCGGCTGGCCCCCGCCGTTGTCCCGCAGTGTCGACCTGACCTGCTCGGGGTCGACATCGCCGACGGCGAACCACTTGTTGATCCGCTTGGCGTCCGGCAGCCGCTCCCAGGCGGGCCCGGCGGGCACCACAACGAACGGCTTGCCCGGGTCCGGCAGCGCGGGGGTGGCCGAGACGATCCCGGCGACCGTGGTGCGCAGACCGTTTCCGTTGGGCGTGCGCACCTCTGCCGGGCCGGCGGCCAGGCGCTTGGCCAGGTCACGGCTGAACAGCGCGGGCACCGGGGTGTCCCGGCCGCCGGACGTCCCGGCCAGCTTCGCCGCATCGAACTCGCCGACCCCGACGGTGCGGGAGATCTCGGCGTATGCCGCCGGATCGACCACCACCAGATAGGCCTCGGTGTAGTCCTGGTCGGCGCCGACGAATCGGGCCTTGGGCTCGACCCAGGCCGCGGTCGAGGCCCGGACGCCCGGCAGTGCGGCGGCGGCTTTGGTGAAGGACTCGGGCAGGGTGGCGTAGTCGGGGAGGGAGACGCCGACGTCCCCGCCGGTGGCGATGCGCGCGGCGCGGGTCCGGACATGGTCGACGGTGTCGAGCACGGTGGCGCCGAAGCCGGTCGTGGTAACGGCGATCAGCAGGGCGAGCAGCGGCAGCACGGAGGGCTTGCGCCGGCCCGAGCTGTCCCGGGCGGCGCGGGCCAGGCCGAGGAAGCCGATCAGACCGCGGCCCCGGCCCGCGAGCTTGGCCAGCCAGCCGACCGCCACCGGTTCGAGCCGGGCCAGCAGCAGCCCGCCGGTGACAGCGAGCAGCAGGGGCGCGGCGATCAGCAGCGGATCCAGTCCGGCCCCGGAGTGACCGACGCCCCGACGCCGAACCTCGGCCACGGCCGCGGTGGTGACCACCAGGACGGCGAGCTCGCCGACCAACCGGCGCTGACCGCCGACCGCCCTACGACGCGACCACAGCAGGGCCGCGCGGGCCGGGAAGGCCAGCAGGGCGAGCAGCGCCGCGGCCAGCGCCGCCAGTACCGATGGGCCCCACCGGGGGGTGGGCAGCAGCACCAGGGCCAGGGCCGTCCCGAGCACGGCGGCGGGCAGCACAGTGGCCGCGCCCTCACCGATCAACCGCAGCAGCACCCCGCTCCGGGAGCCGCCGCGGGCCCGGAGCAGCTGGATCTCGCCGGTGCGCCGGTCGGTGGTGAGGGCCGCGGCCAGGCACAGCACCACGGTGGCGACGCCCGCGACCCCGGCCGGGCCGATCGTGCTGAGCGGCAGCGAGGCCTGGTAGCGGTCGTCGGCCCGGGTGAGGATGTCGGGCAGGCTGGAGACGCTGTGCAGATCCGCGCGCCCGGTCGCGCCGATCAGGGCGGTGGCACCGGGCCCGGTCAGGAACGAGCTGACGGTGTTGCGGGTTCGGTCGAGCTGGTCGGCCCGCAGCGAGGCGGTGTCCACGGGCAGTCGCCAGAAGTTCTCGGCGTTCGAACCCCAGTGGGCCATCGCGGGCAGGCTGTCGCCGTCGACGAATCCGCTGGTCATCCAGTGCTCGTGGTCGGGGGCGGCGTTCAGACAGGCGCGGGCCGGGCAGCCGAGGTCGTCCCAGAACGGGTCCTGGGGGCTGTTGACCTGGTAGAGGCCGACCACCACGGTGGTCCGCTTGGCACCCGAACCCTCGACGCCGTTGTCGATGACGTCACCGAGCTTGATGTGGATGGTCTCGGCGGCCTGTTTGCTGATCACGATCGGCAGCGGGCCACCGCCCGTCCCCCGGGTCGGCCAGGTGCCGTCGGTGAGGGTGGCCCGAGCGGCCAGGTCGTGCAGGTAGAGCAGGCTGAGCATGGGGGAGTTCGCGTCGGAGATCCGGGCGTACTCCGGATTGCCCATGCCGCGGTCGCCCAGGGCGCGGGTGCCGTAGGCCTGGCCGGGCTGGGACAGCGTCAGCTGTTGTCCGACGGTCTCGGCGAGCTGCTGGTGCACCCGGTCGAGTTCGGCGGCGTTGTCGTTGTCCCGGGTCTTGGAGGTGGTCTGCAGGCTGGTCGGGTTGAGGCCCTTCTGGCTGACGAAGTCCCGGAGCGCCGCGTCCGCGCCCCGGTCGGCGATGCGGGGGAAGGCCGCCGCGAGGAAGACGGTGACGAGGGCCAGGGCCGCCATGAGCACCGCGGCCTGCGGGCTCGCCCGCAGCCTGGTGCGGACCCAGGGCGCGGGGCGGTGGACGGTCTCGGGCGTGGGCACACTGGTGCTCTCAGGGGTGGGCACGCTGGTGCCGGCCTGGGTGGTCACATCTCCTCCACGTGGCGCAGCCGGTTGGCCACGTCTCGACGGCGGCGTCCGATGAGGAAGGCCGACAGCAGCGGGGCGACGGCGATCGCGGCCGCGAACAGCAGCGCTTGGCCGACCGGCAGGTCGATCAACGCCTCGGGCATCGGTCGGCGGGCGGCGGGTGTCAAGACGACGAACGGCACGATCAGGTGGACGAGCAGGGCGCCCAGGGCGAGCCCGACCGTGCCGCCGAGCCCGACCAGCAGCGCCTGTTCGACCGCGACGGTGCGGCTGACCTGCTTGCGCGGCGCGCCCAGGGCGAGCAGCAGCGCGCAGTCCCGGGCGCGCTCGTGGGCGGAGCCGGCCACGGCGGCCACGAAACCGATCGCGGCGAGCAGGGCGGTGACGACCGCGATGGCCATCAGCGCGTTCTGCGGGGCCGCGCCCACCGGGTCGCTGAGCATGCCTTCGGCGACCTCGTCGTAGAGCTGGACGTCCTGGGAGCCGGGGGCGGCCCGCAGCGCGGCGGCGGCCTCGGCCGGCGCGTGGTCGCCCGGGCCGGTGGCGGGCAGCCACCACTCGGCGTGGCTGGGCAGGGAGCGGCCCTGGGCGGCCAACAGCCGTGCCACGGTGCCGAGATCGATGACCAGTGCGGTGCGGCCGGCCACCGGTACGGCCTCGACCACCCCGGTGACCTTGACCGGCAGGGTGATCCCGGCGAACGGCACCTGCATGGTTGAGCCGACCGAGCCACCGGTGAGCTTCAGGTAGTCCCGGGTGGCGACGCCGGTCACGGCCGTCGGGGCGGTCGCCCCGACCGGGCTGAGGACGGCTCGGAAGGTGTCGCCGGTGCCGTTCGCGGCGCTGTAGCCAACGGTGAACAGCCGCTCGGCGCCGGCCGGTTCGGACCGGACGGTGGCCGGCGGCCCGGACTGGCTGCCCCCGACCGTCCAGGAGAGGCCGGCCGGCAGCGGGACGTCGGCCGCCGGACCGTCGGCGCTGTCGGACACCGCCAACCGGCGCACGGTGACCTCGCCGTCGGCGCGGTCACTGTAGGACACGGTCGCCCCGACCAGGGTCAGCGGTGCGGCGGCGGACCCCATCGGGGCGTCGACCAGCGTGCTCAGCGGGGCCGAGGCGCGGAGGTCGCCGGTGACCGGCAGGCCCGCGAACGGCACCTTGTGGACGTAGCCGAAGCGGTCCCGCAGCAGCAGCGCCACCTCCGGGGGAGCGTCGGCCATCATGTGCACGGTGTTGGGCAGCCGGACCTGCCCACGGAAGGTCTGGCGGATGGAGAGGTCGGCGTCGATCCGCAGCGGGCGGCCGGGCAGGGGCACCCCGGCCGCCACTCCGGTCGGGGCGGGCTCGGCGAGCGGGCGGAACAGGTCCCCCGCGGAGTGCCCGTCGAGCAGGTCGCTGCGGACCGGGACGTGGTCGGCGAGGGCGGCAGCGTCCACGGCGAGGAGTTGTCCGGTGCCGTTCGGGAGGGCCTGCTCCTCGCGGGCCACCGGGACCAGCCGGTCGCCGCCGGGCAGCGCGCCGTAGCGGCCGCCCTGGCCCATCAACGCGGTGTGCGAGGCGGAGATGCGCAGGCCGCCGCCGGTGTCGAACGCGGCCTGGTCGCGCTGCGAGGCGGTCCAGGTGGCGTGCTGGCCGAAGGCGAGCACGCCGGTGGCCACGGCCATCACCAGCAGCAGGACGGGCCCGGTGGCCCGGGCGGGCCGGCGGGCGAGCTGCCAGCCGACCATGGCTGGGCCCAGGCCGCTGCCCCGGGCGGCGGCCCGGGCGCCGAGCCGGGCCACCAGGGGCAGCAGCCGCAGCACCACCAGGGTTCCCGCACACAGCGCCAGGGTGGGGGTGGCGACCAGCAGCAGGTCGACGCCGAGCTTGCCGGAGGAGTCGGTGGACAATCCGCCGCCGTACTGGTCGAGTTGCTGGTAGGCGAGCACGGCCAGGGCGAGCACCGCGAGGTCCCCGCCGTTGCGGGCGATCCCGGAGACCACCGCCTGGCGGCGACCGGCCTTGCGGCGCAGGGCCGCTCCGGCGCCGCGCAGCAGGCTGGGCGCGGTGGCCAGCACGATGCAGACCAGCGCGCAGAGCACGGCCACCGGCCAGAGCGTCCAGCGCAGTCGGGTGTCCAGGGCGACCTGGTGGGAGCGGCCGAGACCGGCCAGGACACGGACCAGGAACGGGGTGAGCAAGGGCGCGAACACCGCCGCCGGGAGGGCGAGCAGCACCGACTCCAGGGCGGTAAAGGCGCCGAGCCGGGCACCGGAGGCGCCGCGGGCGGCGAGCAGTTCGTTCTCCCGCTCCTGACGGGTCGAGATCAGCCGGACGACCAGCAGCAGGGCCGCGGCGGCGAGCACGGCCAGTTGCAGGGCGCCGATCAGCAGGGTGGAACGGGCGACCATCAGACCGGCCGACAGCTCAGCTACCACGTCCGGGAGTTCGGTCTTGGCGCTGAGCGAGGAGGTCTTCCGCAGGTCGTCGGCCAGGCCCGGGGCGCGGTCGCCGACGGCTTGGGCCGTGTCCTGGTCGACGCCCGCGAAGTCGGCGTCCAGCAGCCAGCCGCGGCTGCTCTGCGGCAGGCCGCCCGCGGTGAAGGCACTCTGGTCGACCATCATCGGGCCGTAGGTGGTGAACCCGCCGACCTCGATCTCGTGGCCGCCGACCGGATCGATGCGCCAGTACGGGGCGAACGGGTCGACGGCCCGGTAGGTACCGGTGATCCGGACGGTCAGCGGCGTGCCGTCGAACCGATCGGCCAACTGGACGTCCGCAGGCAGCGCCTGGGCGGTGAGCCCGAGCCGGGCCAGCATGGTCTGCGGAACGGCGACCTGGGGGGCGGCGGACTGGACGGGCCCGGTGGCGGCGCCCGGCCAGGCACCGGCGGTCAACCGGACCTGGTTGCGGTCGAGGTCGGCGAGCACCGTCAGGTCGACCTTGGCCGTGCTGGTCCCGCCCGCCGTTGTCCCGGCCGCTGCGGTGCCCGCCGCCGCGGCGTCGCCGCCCGGGAGGCCGAAGGAGCGGCTGCGGAGCAGGCTGTCGGTGCGAACGGGCAGATCACCGAAGAGCTTCTGCCGGTAGGAGGCGAGGGCCTCCTCGTCCTTCTGCCGCTGGTCCCGGCCGTGTTCGGCGGTCACCACCACCGTGGTCCGGGCATGGCCCGAGCCCTGGAGCGCCTGCCGCAGACCGGCCTGACCGACACCACTGTTGAAGGTCACCAAGGCGGTCAGCACCGCCGTGGTGATCAACACCGTCAACAGGACGGCAGCAGCCAGCGGCAGTCGCCCGCGCAGTCTGCGCACGACGAAGCCGAGCATCAAGTTCCTCCCCCGGTCGCGTCCCCGGTCGCATCCCAGCCCCGCCCGTCGATCCGATCCATTCCGGGCACATATCGGCCACAGACGGCCACTTCACGGGCATACCGGCGCAGTGATCACCGGCAATCGATCGCCGGATAGCGGACGATGCTGTCAGATTCGATCCGGGAACGGAAGGGACTTGCGCGAATCAAGTAAGTAATGAGCAAATTCCTTGCATTGATAGGATCCCCGCCGGTAACAAGCCGTTGAAATGCCATGCACACTTCATAACTTCGGCTTCACCGCACGCACTTGAGCAGGGACTTCCCTCTCTCGAATTCTCTGCTCGGGCGGTGAACCCGCGAACCCACCTCAACCGTTGACCCGGACAAGAACCGGGTAGCCACCGCCCACAGGGGGACGCCGCATGACGCAGCACCAGGCCGCCGACACCGCCCTGACGACCACCGGCCCGATGGTGGCCGTGACCGATCTCCGGCGCAGCTTCGGCACCGGCGAGCGGACCGTCCACGCCCTGCGCGGCATCAACTTCTCGATCGCGCGCGGCGAACTGACCGCGCTCAAGGGTCGGTCCGGCTCCGGCAAGACCACCCTGCTCAATCTGGTCGGCGGACTGGACGCGCCGACCGGCGGCAGCATCGCGTTGGACGGCATCGACCTCGGCGGGCTGGACGAGGACCGCCGACTCGCTCTGCGGCGGGAGCGGATCGGCTTCGTGTTCCAGTCCTTCGGACTGATCCCGATGCTCACCGCCGCCGAGAACGTCGGCGTGCCGATGCGACTGCGCAAGGTCCCGCCGGCCGAGCGCGAGGAGCGCGCCCACACCCTGCTGGCGCTGGTCGGCCTGGCCGACCACGCCAACCAGCGGCCCGGCGAGCTCTCCGGCGGCCAGCAGCAGCGCGTCGCGATCGCCCGCGCACTGGCCAACGACCCGGGCCTGATCATCGCCGACGAGCCCACCGGCCAGCTGGACTCCGAGACCGGCCGCTCGATCATGGAGCTGCTGCGCGCGGTGGTCCGCAGCGAGGGCGTCACCGTCCTCGTCGCCACCCACGACCCGACGCTGATGGGGCTCGCCGACCGGGTGATCGAGCTCCACGACGGGCGGATCATCGAGGAGGGCGCGGAGCAGGCCGCGTAGCGATGGCGGGGCAGTAGGGCTGCGGGGCTGCGGGCCCAGGGGCCGGCTGGCCGGGACACCCGACCGGGTCGCCGCCCCGGTCGGGCTACGGGCCCGTGGGGTGCCCAGCCTTCCGGACCTCCTCAACCGGACCGAACCTCCCCGAAGCGCCCGGCTCAGCTCAGCGCATCGCAGGTCGGGGCTCAGGCCCGGAGCGGCCGGATCGACTGGGCATGGTGGAACACCTCCTCTCCGTCCCAGTAGGCCTTCGTGCGTTGCAGGCGTGGATAGTTCTCCTTGTAGTAGAGCCTCGGGTACGCCGGGTCGGGCTGATCGATCGTGCCCAGATCCACGTCCGGGTAGTTGACGTAGGCGCCGTCCGTCGCGGTGTCGACCTCCGGAACGCCTCCCGTCTCCCGGTACATCTCCTGGTAGAGCCCGCTCAGGTACGCCAGGTGGTCGGCGTCCTCGGCCGGGTCGGTCCAATAGGTCTGGTACTGCAGCTTCATGATCGAGTCCCGCTGCGGCACCGCGGTCTCCTCGGGCCGGCGGGCGTTGATCCGGCAGCCGTAGGAGTCGATCTGCACCAGCGTCTTGCTGAGGTCCACCCCGCCCACGTCCCGCGTCAGCCAGTCCCAGAGGGTGGCGATGCGGGCCCGGTCGAACGGCTCCCGATGGTAGGCCGACTTGTACTTGCCGCGCTGGTTGTCGCCCGAAGGGTTCAGCGTCATGGTCGCCTGGAACCACGGCAGTTGGCGCCGTCGCTCCGGGAACGGCAGGAACAGCCCGGCGACGCTGTGGGTCTGGACCACCGAGCGGGTCGCCATCCCCTGCTCGACCGCCGCCACGAACTCGTCCAGCGGCGTCGGGTCGTCGCCGTCCCACTGGCTGAACAGCACGACGTTCCCGTTGGAGTGGTGGGTCAGCTTGAGGATCGCGAACAGCCCGTCGTAGACCGGTTCCCGCGGGCCGCTGTGCTCGGCCAGGAAGGCGCCGAAGTTGGTCAGCAGCCTCTCGAAGTCGCCGGGGCGGTCGATCAGTTCGCCCCAGGGCCAGGCCACGCTGCTGATCCAAACCCGCGGCGGCGGCTCGGGCACGTCGATCGCGAAGTGGTAGCGCAGCACCACCCCGAAGTTCCCGCCACCGCCGCCGGTGTGGGACCAGAAGAGGTCCTGCTCGGGCGAGCCGCTCGCGTCCTCCCGGTTCGCCCGCGTCACCGCGGCGCGGCCGCCGCGGACGGTGACCACGTCGACCTGGACGAGGTGGTCGACCGTGAGCCCGTGCCGGCGGGAGAGCACCCCGAACCCTCCGCCGCAGATGTGCCCGCCCGCACCGACCGAGTAGCAGGACCCGGCGGGCAGGGTGACGGCGTACTCCCGGAACAGCGTGGTGTAGACGTCCCAGTTGGTGGCGCCGCCCTCGACGCAGTACGTGGGCCGGCCGAACTTGTCCGCCCCGGCGGCCACCCCGCGCATCGTACTGAGGTCGAGGATCACGCCCCGGTCGTTGTCGACGAAGCCCTCGTAGCAGTGCCCGCCGCCGCGCACGGTCGGGCGCAGTCCGCGGTCCAGCGCCCGGTTCAACTCGGCCACCGCGTCGGCCTCGTCCGCCACCAGCCGGATGTAGGCGGGACTGCTGTGCCAACGCTGGTTGAAGCCCTGGCTGAGCGTCCGGTACCGGGGATCGCCCGGCAGGACCGTCCGCCCGGAGAATTCGTGTCGCATGCCCTTCCCTCACTTTCTCAGGTTCGAGAGAGTCTGGCGGGCCGCACGCTAACACCCCCATTCAGCTTTGTGAATTCATTTACGAATTAATGTGACAGTACGCCATTTCCCTTGTCTCGCTGAATACTCACCACGGCCCCTGCCCGAGGGCCGATTGTCAGTGGCATCGACTACGGTCCACGACAACTCCGCAGAATCCGTTCCACGGGAGGTTCGATGACGATCTTCTGCCGCATTCTCCGCGCGCTCCGGGCGCTGGGCCGGGGAACACGGCTGTGGTGGCCGGCGGAACCGCCGACCACCACAGCCCCGGCCTCAACGGCCGGGCGTTCGAGGGGAGAGCCCTCAGACCGCCGGGAAGATCTCGGCGTCAGGCTTGAGCAACTGGCCCGGCTGCGGCGCGGTGCCGTCCACCAGGTAGCGGGTGACCATCGTGTTCAGCGCCTTGCTGCGGCCGACGGCGCAGTGCTCGATCGAGTCGACGCTGACCAGCACGGCGTTGCCCAGCTCCTGCTGCATCCGCTGGGCGAACTTGTACTGGGTGGCCGGGTCGTAGAGGTTGCCGATGACCATCACGGTGTTGGAGGTCTTCTTGTTCCACGGGCCGCTGAAGCGCTCGGCGTCCCGGGCCGGGGCCGGCCAGCTCGCACAGGCCGGGGCGTCGAAGGCCTGGTAGCGGCCGAAGGTCGGCGACTCCTTCTCCCACGCCCGGGCGACGTTGGCGAACACCCGGTCGTTCGACGGGTACGGCTTGTCCTGGCAGTTGACGCCCATGTAGGAGTCGTCACCGGCGTACTCGGAGTCGGCCGGGGCCTCGCGCAGCGCGCGCGGGACGTTCACCGTGAGCTGGTTGGCCTCGTCGTCCGGGACGTTCGCCTTCGGCGCCAGCAGGGCGGCCGCGGCCGGCTTCTTCATCACCTGGTAGGTGGCCTGCAGCGACTTCGCCAGCGGAGCCAGCTTGGCCTGCGAGTACAGGGCGTTGGCCACCTCGCTGGTGAAGCTGCTCAGCGTCACCTGGGAGCCGTTCGACAGCGCGATCGGGCTGGTCCGCAGGTGGTCGCGGAGCTCGTCGAACTTGGCCCGGGTGTCGCCGTCGCCGAAGGCGCAGCGCGGGGCGCCGGCGGTCTGGCAGCGCTTCAGGAACTCGTCCAGGGCCAGCTCGAAGCCGCCCGCCCGCTGGCGGTCGTACTCGAGGCCGTTGTGCAGGCGCAGGTTCGGGTCGACGTTGCCGTCGATGATGATCGCGCGCACCTTGTTCGGGTACATGTTCGCGTACGTCGAACCGATCAGGGTGCCGTAGGAGAAGCCGGCGAAGGTGAGCTGGGAGTCACCGACGGCGCGGCGCATCCGGTCGAGGTCACGCACCACGTTGATGGTCGACATGTGCTCGATCAGCGGTCCGGCGTTCTTGCTGCAGGCGTCGGTGTAGTCCTGGTCGGCGTCCAGGGTGTCGTCGACCTCGGCCTTGGTGACGGGCACGCCCACCATGCGGTTGTTGACCGCGTCGGCCTCTTCCTGGGTCTTGTAGCACTTGAGCGGGTTGCTCCGGGCCACCCCGCGGGGGTCGAAGCCGACCAGGTCGAACTTGGCCTGCACCTCGGCGCCGAAGCGGGCCGTGGTCGCCCACATGTAGCCGCTGCCGCCGGGGCCACCGGGGTTGAGGAACAGCGAGCCGATCCGCTTCGACGGGTCGCTCGCCCGCCGCCGCATCATGGCGATGCCGACCTTCTCACCGGACGGGTTGTCGTAGTCCAGTGGCACGGGGTAGACGGCGCAGTCGTAGATGCCCGGGTCCGGCTTACTCGGGTCGGGGTTGCAAGGCTTCCAGTCGACGGGGTCGACCTTCGCCTCGGCGGCCGCCGCACCCGGGGCCTGGTCGAACGGCGCGGCCGACGCGGCCACAGCGGTTCCGGTGACAAGGGCGAGCGCGCAGGTGACCGCTCCGGCCAACGTGGATATGCGGGACAAGGAACCTCCTCCGTACTGAAAGGGCGGCCCCAGCCTGTCAGTCTGAGAACTCCATGTGAAGACCTCGAAGCAGCGGAAATCTTTCGAGTTCCATGCCACATCCGGTCGAAACATTCTGTGAATGAACCAACTTGACGGTTGATTGACTTGACGGCAGCTCAATCATGGCGGTTGACGGGCGGTGGCTGTCAGCCCGGACCGTGGGCTCCGGCGTCGCCCACGGCCCGGGGGTCGACCGCTATTCGGCGATCGGCTGCGACAGGTTGTCCTCGGCAACGACCTGGTAGACCGCATTCAGGGTCGGCGGGCCGACCAGGTCCTTGATCCGCTCGAAGCGGCGCTCCTCGACCGGACCCAGGCGCTCCATCCACTCCCCGATGGACTCCGGCCCGTGGTCGCCCTCGATCAACGCGATGGTGATGACCTCCCGCGAGTCCTCCAGCGCGGTGGCGGTGATCACCCGGGTCCGCGGGTCGTCCGGGAACACCTCGTCCGGGATCCATCCCTTGCGGAACTCCGAGTACTCCACACCCTCGTTGAGCTTGCGCACCATCACGGCGACCAGCTGCATGACGTCCTCCCCCGTGCGTTTCTTGCAGTGCAAGAAGTTGACGTCGGCTATTGTTTTCTTGCACTGCAAGAATTGTCAAGGCCCGATCGGGGCACCTCGCCGGGCCGACCTGGAGCCAGGAGGAGCACATGCCGGGACGACGCGCACGCCCCAGGACGGGCCTGACCCGGGAGAAGATCATCGACGCAGCCCTCGACTACGTCGACGAACACGGTCTCGCCGCGCTCTCCAACCGCAAGCTCGGCGCAGCACTCGGCTGCGAGGGCATGACGCTCTACCACTACGTCCCCAGCAAGGCCGCCCTGCTCGACGGGATGGTCGAACGCCTACTGGAGTTCTCAGCGGGGGACCTCTTCGCCGAACCGAACGGCCCGTGGACCGAGGTCGTCCGCGAGTTCGCCGTCGCACTGCGCCGGATGCTGCTGGACCACCCGGCCATACTCACCGTCCTGGCCACCCGGCCGGCCGCCACTCCCGCCTCGCTCGCCCTGCTCGAACGCGGCATCACCGTGCTCCGCGAGGACGGCGTCCCGCTGGCCGACGCGCTCGACGTCCTGAACTCGGTGGTCATGTGGACCCTCGGCCACACCCTCAGTGAGGTCGGCGAGACGCCCCACCACGAGGGCACCGAGCCCCAGCCCGAGCAGTTCTCCGCCCTGGACCGAACCATCTACCCCCACCTCGCCCAGGCCTTCGACACCGGCGAGGGCCTGGACTCCGAGCAGCGCTTCCACCGCACGCTCCGCATCCTGCTCGCCGGCTACGCCGCCGAGTTGGAGCACGCGAAGGGAGCCGGTTCCTGACCGGCCGGCACGCCCGGCCGAGGACTCATGGTTCCCGTGGGGTACCGGTCGGGCGCAGCCCGGGACCGGAGGAATGCGCCGGCCGGCCCTCGTGCCCCGAGGTCAGTGCAGGTGCCGACCGGACCGTTCGTTGTCCTGTGTTGCCTGGAAAGCAGCACGCCATGCCGCGATGAGGCCGTCGCGGGCTGCATCGATCCCGGCGGCGGTATTGCCGCCGGGAACCGCGACGCGGTCGATCACATCGGACAAGGAAGCGCCGCCCCCGACCAGGAGGCCCGCCGCCTCCAGGCTGCACATGACGAGCCGCTCCGCCACCTCTCCCGGCAACGGGGCTTGTCGCCGGCACTGAGCCTGGGCCATCGCCGCTGCGGCCGCTGCCAGTAGGGCCGGGCCGCAGGACGCCAGGTCGGTTGCGGCGCGGCCCTGTTCCTCGGTGATGACGAACGGGGTGGAGAACGTCCGCAGCAGCGTCAGGAGGTCCTCGATCGCAGGCTCGGTCATACCGGGCCCGGGCACCAGGAGCGTCGCGCCGGCGCCGATCTCGTTGCCCGCGCTGGGGATCAGCTTGGCCACCGGGCCCGGCACCGCCTCGGCCAGGGCGGACAACGGCTGCCGGTTGCTGATGGTGAGCACGATGTGGTCGGCGGTCAGCCGCGGTCGCAGGTCATCGAGCACGGCGGGCAGGGCAGCCTGCGGCGTGCACAGGATGATCAGCGTCGCGGAGCCGGGCAGTTCCTGCACTGACGCGATCTGCGCGCCGGGGACGACCTGTTCGAACCGCGCGATGCTCGAAGCGGAGCGCCCGCTGGCGTAGAGGCGGCCCGGCCCGACCGCCCGGCTGAAAGCCGCCGCCAAGGTCTGGCCCATGCGGCCCAGGCCGACGATCCCCACCCTTCGGAGCTCACCCATGGCCGCAAGCATCGCAGATCCGGATCACCTGTGACCGGCAGAGTCCTAAGCCCCGGTCGCGCCGCGCAGGGCGGCCGCCACCAGGCCCTGGAGTTCGTCGGCCCCGGTCTCGCCCCCGCCCACCAGGCGGTCGAAGACCAGTCCGTCGATGCAGGCGAGCAGCGTGGCGGTCCGCCCGTCCGGGTCGGCGACGCCCTGGTCGGCGAGGAAGGCCCGGACGACGGCCCGGCCCGCGTTCTCGCGCGGCACGAGGATCTCCCGCAGCTCGGGATCGCGCACGCTCTCCACCGCGCAGGCGTACCGCGCCAGCGATCGCCGCCGCCCCGCGCCGGTCAGCCGATGCCGCATCAACTCGGTGATGTTCTCGACCAGTTCGCCTGCCGAACGGATCGCCGCCCGCTCCCCCATCGCCTGCAACTCCCCCTGGTCCAGCTCGACCAGACGTCGCACCAGTGCGGTCAGCAGCGCCTGCCTGGTGCGCAGATAGGCCGAGGTGGTGCCGACCGGCAGCCCGGCCGCCGCATCGACCGCCCGATGGGTGAGCCCCCGCACCCCCGCGTCCGCCAGCACGCCGATCGCCGCATCCGCCAGCACGGTCCGCCGGTCCGGCCGCCCCGCCCCGCCCGTGCCGCTCTGCTTCTGCTCCTGGTCTCGCCGCATCCCCCCTTTCTACCGGGCCGGGGCCCCACCTCGCCCATCCGGCCGCCTCCGAAGCAGGCGTCGCCGCAGTCCAGGAGCCTGCCCCTCCCCTCCGGTCGGCTCCGATAAGCCCGTAGTACGCTCCTTCTACAGCTGTAGAAAACAGCACGGCAACACGGGAAGGACCGGGCATGAGCAACAACAGCGCGGTGGTGGTCGGGGGCGGCATCGGCGGACTGGCGACCGCGATCGGGCTCCGGCTGGCGGGGTGGGACGTGACCGTGATCGAGCGGGCGGCCGTACTGGACGACGCCGGGGCCGGGATCTCGCTCCACGCCAACGGCATGCGGTCGCTCGGGATCCTCGGGGTGGGCGACGCCGTCGAGGCGGCCTCGCGGCGGCAGTACACCGGCGGGACGCGCACGCCGGACGGCCGCCGGCTCGCCCTGATGGACGGCAGGGCGCTGGAGCGGGAGCTGGGGGCGCCGATCGTCGGCATCCCCCGGGCGGACCTGCACCGCATCCTGCGCGAGGCGCTGCCCGCCGAGTCCCTGGTGATCGGCGCCGAGGTGACGGAGATCCACACCGCCGACCCCGCCCGGGTCACGGTGGGCTACGACGGCACCACCCTGGAAGCCGATCTCCTGGTGGCGGCCGACGGCATCAACAGCCGGATCCGGCGCCGACTCTTCCCCGCCCACCCCGGGCCGGTCTACAGCGGCTCGACGGTGCTGCGGGCGATCACCGAGCGCCCGATCGACGGGCTGACCTCCGACTTCGAGCTGACCTGGGGCCACGGCGCCGAGTTCGGCCACATCGCCTTCCCGGACGGCCGGGCCGAGTGGCACGCCGTGCTCAACTCCCCGGCCGGGGTGCGCTACCGGGACCCGCTGACCGAGGTCCGCCGCCGCTTCGCGCGCTGGCACGACCCGATCCCCGCACTTCTCGCCGCCACCAACCCGGAGGCGGTGCTGCACCACGACGTCAACGAGCTGGTCACCCCGCTCCCTTCGTACGTCTCGGGCCGGATCGCCCTGCTCGGCGACGCGGCGCACGCCATGACGCCCCACCTCGGCCAGGGCGCCTGCCAGGCCCTGGAGGACGCGGCGACCCTCGCGGCGGCGGTCGCCGGGGGCCCGACGGTGGAGGGTGCGCTCGCCCGCTACGACGCCGCCCGCCGTCCACGCAGCCAGACCGTGGCCCGTGACGCCCGCCGGGCCGGCCGGATGGGCCAGCAGCTCGCCAACCCGCTGGCCGTCGGCCTGCGCAACGCCGCGATCCGCCTCACCCCGCCCGGCGCGATGATGCGGACGGTCCTGAAGCACGCCGACTGGACGCCGCCCCGGATCGCTCCCCGCGCCGCCTAGGCGCGGACCGCCGGTCCGGCCTGTCCCGACCTTCAGACGAGGCGCCGTACGACGTCCATGACGCAGCGCCCCGAGGCCGAGCCGGCCGGGGAAAGCACAGCCGCAGTCCCCGGCCGGCCCGGCCCACCACCCGAAGGGAGCAGCATTTCCTGTGGCATGGATCACGATCGAGATTTCGACCTGACGAACCGTCAATTTGACTGACCGATCGTCACATCTACGGCAATAGACATCAGTTATTGCCTGATGTGACGTCAGATCCGCCAACTCCGGCCCCAGTTGGGTCGAGTTTCAGCTCCTGCCGGCTCGGAGACCCGGGGCTACCATCGGTCGGGTTGTCCGCTCCGGCCCCGGAGTGGGGTCTCCCGTCAAGCGGGTGCTCTCACCGCCCCAAGGGCCGGACATCGGTCGGAACGGGGCGAGGACGAGGAGCGCACGGGCTGCCATGACAGCTGAACCGAGCCACCCGAAGCAGAACGCCACGCCACTGCGGCCCGCACCTGAGCAGGCCGCACCCCCGCGGGCCGCACAGCCGCAGGCCCTGTTCCCCGGCCGCCCGGCCGCCGCCCCGCGCACCCTGGTCGACGTGCTGGACGCCACCGTGCGCGCCCACCCCGACGAGCCGGCCCTGGACGACGGCCGCACCGTGCTCAGCTACCGCGCCCTGGCCGCGGAGGTCGAGCAGCTGCGCCGCCGGCTGACCGCCGCCGGGATCGGCCCGGGCGACCGGGTCGGCGTCCGGGTGCCCTCCGGCACCAACGACCTGTACGTCTCGATCCTCGCCGTGCTGGCCGCCGGCGCCGCCTACGTCCCGGTGGACGCCGAGGACCCGGACGAGCGGGCCCAGCTGGTCTTCGGCGAGGCCGCCGTCGCCGCCGTGCTCGGCGCCGGGCGCGCCCTGAGCGCCACCGGCGAGCGCGCGCCCGCCCCGCAGCGCCGCCCCACCCCGGCCGACGACGCCTGGATCATCTTCACCTCCGGCTCGACCGGCAAGCCCAAGGGCGTCGCCGTCACCCACCGCAACGCCGCCGCCTTCGTCGACGCCGAGGCCGCGCTCTTCCTCCGGGAGGAGCCGATCGGACCCGGCGACCGGGTGATGGCCGGACTGTCGGTCGCCTTCGACGCCTCCTGTGAGGAGATGTGGCTGGCCTGGCGGCACGGCGCCTGCCTGGTGCCCGTCCCCCGCTCCCAGGTGCGCAGCGGCGCCGACCTCGGCCCCTGGCTGGCCGAGCAGGAGATCACCGTGGTCTCCACCGTCCCGACCCTGGCCGCGCTGTGGCCGGCCGAGGCGCTCAACGAGGTCCGGCTGCTGATCTTCGGCGGCGAGGCCTGCCCGCCCGAGCTGGTGCAGCGCCTGGTCACCGAGGGCCGCGAGGTGTGGAACACCTACGGTCCGACCGAGGCCACCGTGGTGGCCTGCGCCGCCCTGCTGACCGGCGAGGGCCCGGTCCGGATCGGCCTGCCGCTGGACGGCTGGGACCTCGCCGTGGTGGACGAGGCCGGGCAGCCGGTCGCCCCCAGCGGCACCGGTCAGCTGGTGATCGGCGGGGTCGGCCTGGCCCGCTACCTCGATCCGGAGAAGGACGCCGAGAAGTACGCGCCGCTGCCCTCGCTGGGCTGGGAGCGTGCCTACCGCAGCGGCGACCTGGTCCAGGCCGACCCGGCCGGCCTGCTGTTCCTCGGCCGCACCGACGAGCAGATCAAGCTCGGCGGGCGCCGGATCGAACTCGGCGAGGTGGACGCCGCCCTGCAGGCACTGCCCGGCGTGGCGGGCGCGGCCGCCGCCGTGCGGACCGCGCGCGGCGGCAACCAGCTGCTGGTCGGCTACCTGGTGGTCCAGGACGGCTTCGACCGCGAGCAGGCCGTCGAGCGGCTGCGCGCCGAGCTGCCGGCCGCCCTGGTGCCGCTGCTCGCGCCGGTCGAGACCCTGCCCACCCGCACCTCCGGCAAGGTCGACCGCAACGCCCTGCCCTGGCCGCTGCCCGAGCTGGAGGCCGCCGGGCCGAGCGAGCAGCTGTACGGCACCGAGGCCTGGCTCGCCGAGCAGTGGGCCGAGATCCTCGGGGTACAGGTGGGCGGCGCGCGCGACGACTTCTTCGCGATCGGCGGCAGCAGCCTGGCCGCCGCCCGGCTGACCACCCTGCTGCGCACCCGCTACCCGAGCGCCGCCGTGCTGGACATCTACCAGCACCCGACGCTGCGCAAGCTCGCCCGCCACCTGGAACGCGGCGCCGCCGAGGGCGGCGAGGCCCGTACCGTCACCCTGGTGCCGACCCGGGCCAAGCTGCTCCAGCTGCTCCTGCTGATCCCGCTGTTCACCGTGGTCGGCCTGCGCTGGACGGTCGCCCTGCTGGCCGCCGGGAACCTGCTCTCCCACTTCGGCGACTACCCGTGGGCGCCCACCGCCTCCTGGTGGGCGGTCGGCGCGGGCGCGCTCGTGCTGTACAGCTCGCCGGGCCGGCTCGCGATCGGCGCCGGCGGCGCCCGGCTGCTGCTGCGCGGCCTGCGTCCCGGCAGCTACCCGCGCGGCGGCGCCGTGCACCTGCGGCTGTGGGCGGCCGAGCGGCTCGCCGAGCTGAGCGGCGCGACCGAGCTGTCCGGCGCCTGGCTGGTCCCCTACGCCCGCGTGCTGGGCGCCAAGGTCGCCCGCGAGGTGGACCTGCACTCGCTGCCGCCGGTCACCGGGATGCTCAAGCTGGGCCGGGGCTGCGCCGTCGAGGCCGAGGTCGACCTGTCCGGCTACTGGCTGGACGGCGACCGGCTGGAGGTCGGCCAGATCAAGGTCGGCGCCGACGCGGTGGTCGGCACCCGTTCGACGCTGCTGCCCGGTGCCCGGGTCGGCAAGCGCGCCCAGGTGCTGCCCGGGTCCAGCGTCACCGGCCAGGTGCCGACCGGCCAGCGCTGGGGCGGCGCGCCCGCCGTCAAGCTGGGCCGGGCCGAGTGGTCCTGGTCAAGGAAGGCGCCGGTCCGCCGGCCCGCCTGGGCCGCGCTGTACGGCGCCGGCGACGCCCTGCTCGGACTGCTCCCGGTGCTGCCCGCCGCGGCGGCCCTCGCCGTGCTCTCCCGTTTCGTCGACCAGGGCGCGGACCTCGGTCCGGCCCTCGGCGGCGCCCTGCTCGGCCTGCTGCCCGCGACCCTGGCGTACGGCGCGCTGTACGCGGCGCAGCTGGTGGTGCTGGTCCGGCTGCTGAGCGTCGGCCTGGTACCGGGTGTGCACCCGCTGCACGGCCGGGTCAGCTGGCAGGCGTGGACGGTCAGCCAGCTGATGGACCGGGCCCGCGAGGTGCTGTTCCCGCTGTACGCCGGGCTGGTCACCCCGCTGTGGCTGCGGGCGCTGGGGATGCGGGTCGGCCGGGGCGCCGAGGTGTCCACGGTGCTGGCGCTGCCCAGCCTGACCACCGTCGGGGACGGCGCGTTCCTGGCCGACGACACCCTGATCGCACCGTACGAGTTGGGCGGCGGCTGGATGCGCCTGGGCGAGGCGAAGGTCGGCGACCGGGCCTTCCTCGGCAACTCGGGGATGACCGCGCCGGGCCGTTCGGTGCCCAAGCGGGGTCTGGTGGGCGTGCTCTCCGCGACGCCGGAGAAGGCGAAGAAGGGCGGCTCGTACCTGGGCATGCCGCCGATGCGGCTGCCGCGCGCGGCGGACCAGGCGGACCAGAGCCTGACCTACGAGCCGCCGGCCCGGCTGCGGTGGGCGCGCGGGCTGGTCGAGCTGGCCCGGCTGGTGCCGGTGCTCGCCTCGGGGGCGCTGGGCCTGGCGACGGTGGCGGCGCTGTCCTGGCTGGCGGCGGGCTCCCCCCTGCTGGCCGCGCTGCTCTCCGGACCGGTGCTGCTGGCGGCGGGCGGCGCGGCCTGCCTGGTCGCGGTGGCCGCGAAGTGGCTGCTGGTCGGTCGCTTCCGGGCGGTGGAGCACCCGCTGTGGAGCGGTTTCGTGTGGCGCAACGAGCTCGCCGACACCTTCGTGGAGGTACTGGCGGTGCCCTGGCTGGTCGGCGCGGTGCCCGGCACCCCGGTGCTGAACCTGTGGCTGCGGGCGCTCGGCGCCAAGGTCGGGCACGGCGTGTGGTGCGAGAGCTACTGGCTGCCGGAAGCGGACCTGGTCACCCTCGGGGACGGCGTCAGCGTCAACCGGGGCTGCGTGGTGCAGACGCACCTCTTCCACGACCGAATCATGCGGATGGATACTGTGGTCCTCCGCGAGGGCGCCACCCTGGGCCCGGGCGGGATCGTGCTGCCCGGCAGCACGGTGGGCGCGCGCAGCACGCTGGGCCCGGCCTCGCTGGTGATGCGCGCCGAGTCCGTCCCCGCGGACACGCGGTGGCTGGGCAACCCCATCGAGGCGTGGCAGACCGCGCCGTGACCACCCCTCCGACCGACCGCCCCGGCAGGACCACCAGCCCGGGCACGACCCGTCCAGCCACGACCACCCGTCCCGGCCCGCAGGAAGCGCCCGCCCCCGTGAAGCCCCACCACGCCCCGCCGGCCGTCGGCGGTCCGGACCCGTACTTCCCGAACAGCGGCGACCACCGCTACCGGGTGCACCGCTACGAACTCGCCCTGGACTACCGGCCCGGGCCCAACCGGCTGGCCGCCTCGGCCCGGCTGAGCGCGGTCGCGAACGCGGCGCTGGCCGAGTTCGCGCTCGACCTGGCCGAGTTCCGGATCGGGCGGGTGCTGGTCGACGGCAAGACCGCCCGCTACACCCACCGCGGCGGCAAGCTGCGGATCCGCCCGGCGAAGGCGCTCGCGGCGGGTGCGGCCTTCACCGTCGAGGTGCACTACACCGGCAACCCCCGGCCGGTGCGCAGCCCGTGGGGCGGGCTGGGCTGGGAGGAGCTGACCGAGGGCGCACTGGTGGCCAGTCAGCCGGTCGGCGCGCCGTCCTGGTTCCCGTGCAACGACCGGCCGGCGGACAAGGCGACGTACCAGGTGGCGGTGACCACGCCGTCCCCGTTCACGGTGCTGTCCGGCGGGCGGCTGCTCACCCGGACCACCCGGGCGTCCAGCACCACCTGGGTGTACGAGCAGAGCGCGCCGACCTCGTCGTACCTGGTGACGGTCTCGATCGGGCACTACCAGCCGGTGCCGTTGGCCGCCCGCCCCGCGCACCCACAGGCCGGTTTCGGGGCGCAGGCCGGGCACGTGCCGCAGACCGGGTACGTCCCGCAGCGGCTGGCCGAAGCCTTCGCCCGGGACTTCGCCCGGCAGCCGGAGATGATGGCGTACTTCGCCGAGGTCTTCGGGCCGTACCCGTTCGGTGAGTACGCGGTGGTGGTCGCGGACGAGGAGCTGGACGTCCCGGTGGAGGCGCAGGGCGTGGCCACCTTCGGCACCAACCACCTCGGCGGCGGCTGGGAGCGCGAGCGGCTGATCGCGCACGAGCTGGCCCACCAGTGGTTCGGCAACAGCGTCTCGATCGCCGACTGGCGGCACATCTGGCTCAACGAGGGCTTCGCCAAGTACGCGGAGTGGCTCTGGTCCGAGTACGCCGGCGGCCCGGGCGCGGCCGTGCACGCCGCCGCCGCGCACCGGCTGCTGGCCGGGCTGCCGCAGGACCTCAGGCTCGGCGATCCGGGCCGCAGGCTGATGTTCGACGACCGGCTGTACCAGCGCGGCGGCCTGACGGTGCACGCGCTGCGGCTGGCGCTCGGCGACGGCGCGTTCTTCGCGATGCTGCGGGACTGGGCGGGCGTCAACCGGCACGGCGTGGTCGCCACCTCCGACCTGCTCGCGCACGCCTCCCGGTACACCACCACCCCGCTCGGCCCGCTGTTCGAGGCGTGGCTGGAGCGGCCGGAACTGCCGCCGCTGACGGGCTGACCGGCTGACCGGCTGACGGGATTTGCCGGCGGGTTTATTCGTGCTGGTCCGGGGCCCGGCTGGGCTACTGTCCGTCCATGCCGATGAGCTCAGACGATCAGATGACCGACCAGCCCGACCAACTGCTGCCGACCACCCGCCGCGCCCTGCTGCACCGCGTCGCCGTCGCCCAGGCCGAGGGCCGCACCCCCTCGCTGGTGGCCGGGGTGGTGCGGGAAGGCCGACTGGTGTGGAGCGGTGCCCGCAGCATGATCGACGGGCACGCGCCGGACCCGGACGTCCAGTACCGGATCGGCTCGCTCACCAAGACCTTCGTCGCGGTGCTGGTGCTCCGGCTGCGCGACGAGGGCCTGCTCGACCTGGCCGACCCGCTGGGCCGCCACCTGCCCGGCACCCCGGCCGACGACGCCACCGTCGCCCAGCTGCTCGCCCACTCCGGCGGGCTCGCCGCCGAGACGCCCGAGCCCTGGTGGGAGCGGACGGACGGCGCCCTGCGGCCCGAACTCGGCGACCTGCTGGAGGAGAGCCCGCTCAAGCACCCGGCCGGGCGCCGCCACCACTACTCCAACCCCGGCTACGCGCTGCTCGGCGCGCTGGTCGAGAAGCTGCGCGGCGAACCGTGGGGCGAGGTGCTGCGCCGCGAGGTGCTGGCCCCGCTCGGCATGGACCGCACCACCCTGCTGCCCGAGCACCCGCACGCCGGGGGCTTCGCCGTCCACCCGTGGGCCGACGTCATGCTGCCCGAACCGCTCACCGACACCGGCCTGATGGGCCCGGCCGGCCAGCTCTGGTCCACCGGCGCCGACCTGGCCCGCTGGGCGGCCTTCCTCGCCGCCGGCGACGACAAGGTGCTCAAGGCCGACACCCTAGCCGAGATGCGCCGCCCCGCCGTCGGCCCGGAGGACGCCGAGTGGACCTCCGGCTACGGCCTCGGCCTGCAACTGCGCCGCCACGAGGGCCGGTTGCTGTACGGCCACTCCGGCTCGATGCCCGGCTTCACGGCCGGGCTGTGGGTCAGCGCGGACGACGGCCTGGCCGCGTTCGCCCTGTCCAACGCCACCAGCGGCGCCAACACCCCGCTGCTCGCCGCCCAGTTGATCGGCATCACGGCCACCCACGAGCCCCGGCTGCCCGCGCCCTGGCGCCCGCTGTCCGAGGTGGACGAGGAACTGCTGGCGCTCACCGGCCCCTGGTACTGGGGCGCCGCGCCCAACGTCCTGCGGCTGCGGGCCGAAGGTGTCCTGGAGCTCACCGAACTCGCGGGCGGCCGCCGGGGCTCGCGCTTCCGGCCTCAGCCGGACGGCAGCTGGCTCGGCCTGGACAACTACTACGCGGGCGAGACGCTGCGGGTGGTCCGGCGCGCCGACGGCACGGTCAGCCACCTGGACGTCGGCTCCTTCGTCTACACCCGCGAGCCGTACGGACCGGCCGCCGCCGTCCCCGGGGGCGTCGACCCGCAGGGCTGGCAGGCGTTCTGAGTCTGTCGGCCCGTCGACATCCAAGGAGCGTGACGGCGGGGGCGCGCGAGGCAGATACGCGCCCCCGTTGTCCACCCCGCACGAACGACCGCCCGGTGCCGGGCAGATGACCGGCAGGCTGCGGGGGGTCCCATTCAACAGGTGCACATCTGCGCTCCGCCGGGCCGCAACGTGAATGCCAACCGGCTTGGAGACACATACGGGGACCGGTTCGCATCCATGCCCAGCTCCTGCGGGCCGGGACGGTGCCATGGCGATCCACGGCACCGCCGATCGTGCTGCCCTGGAGGGTCCGCCATGACCACCGTCCCCACGTACGCTCCGTCCGCAGTCGCCCCCACCCACGACGCCCCGGCGGTCCCCGCCCCTCGCCCCCAGCCGACCCCGGCCGCCGCCTACACCGTCTCCCTCGCCCGCGACGAGGACGACGTGCGCGCCGCCCAGCGGCTGCGCCACCAGGTCTTCGCCGCCGAACTCGGTGCCGACCTGCACAGCCCGGTCGCCGGACTCGACATCGACCCCTTCGACGAGTACTGCGACCACCTGCTGGTCCGCGAGGGCGAGGACGGCGCCGTCGTCGGCACCTACCGACTGCTGCGCCCCGAGGCCGCCCGTCGGGCCGGACGGCTGTACTCCGACGGCGAGTTCGACCTCTCCGCGCTGGCGCCGGTACGGCCCGGACTGGTCGAGCTCGGCCGCTCCTGCATCCACCCCGACCACCGGGGCAACGGCGCCGTCATCAACCTGATGTGGGGCGGCATCGCCCGCTACCTCGCCGACACCGGCAACACCTGGGTCGGCGGCTGCTGCTCGATCGGCCTCGAGGACGGCGGCGCCACCGCCGCCCGGGTCTGGGACACCGTCAGCGCCAAGTACCTGGCCCCCGAGGAGTACCGGGTCGCCCCGCACCGCCGCTGGGACGCCACCGGCGTGCCGCGCGCCGAGCGCGGCGCCCTGCCCGCCCTGCTCCGCGGCTACCTGCGGCTCGGCGCCTGGGTCTGCGGCGAGCCCGCGTACGACCCGGACTTCGACTGCGCCGACCTGTACGTGCTGCTGTCGCTGGAGCGCACCGACCCGCGCTACCTGCGGCACTTCCTGTCCGGAGCACCCGCCCTGGGCGCCTCGTCATGAGCGTCTGGCTGCCGACCGCGCCCTGCCGACCGGAAACCTGCCTGGGCGAGCGCGCGCCGGAGGTCTCGCACCCCCGGCGGGTGCTGCGGCTGACCGCCTGCCTGCTCGCGGTGCTGGCGGGCGTACTGCTCAGCCTGCCGGTGCGGCTGCTGCCGTACGGCGCCCGGGACCAGCTGATCCGGCTCTGGGCGCGGGTGCTGCTGCGCACCCTCGGGGTGACCGTCCACCTCGGGACACCCGGGACGCCCGGGACGCCCGGGACACCGAGGGTGCCCGGGTCGGCCGGAGCGGGCGGCGGCAGTGCGGTCGGCGCCGACGGGGCGCTGGTGGTGGCCAACCACGTGTCCTGGCTGGACATCCCGCTGCTCGCCGCCGGGCGGCCGGGCCGCTCGCTGGCCAAGACGGAGGTCCGCAAGTGGCCGGTGCTCGGGCACCTGGTCGCCTGGGGCGGCACCGTGTTCCTTGACCGCGACCGGCTGCGCACGCTCCCGGACACCGTGTCGGCGGTGACCGAGGTGCTGCGCTCCGGTCACCCGGTGATCGTCTTCCCGGAGGGGTCGACCTGGTGCGGGCGGGAGAGCGGCCGGTTCCGGCCCGCGCTGTTCCAGGCGGCGGTGGAGGCGGGCGCCTTCGTCCAGCCGGTGACGATCCGCTACCGGCTGGCGGACGGGCGGCCGACCAGTGCGCCCGCCTTCATCGGTGACGACGGGCTGCTCACCTCGCTCGCCCGGGTGGTCGCGGTGCGCGGGCTGGTCGCGGACGTCACCTTCCTGCCGCCGATCCCGCCGCCCGGGCCGCAGCCCACCCGGGCCGGGGCCCGGCGGGAGCTGGCCCGGGCGGCGCAGGCGGCGGTGGAGGGGATCCGCTGAGGCGCTGTGCCGCGCCGCTGTATCCGCGCTGTATCCGCGCCGCCCCGGGCTCAGTCCAGCCGCCGTCCGGGCGCAGTCGCGGCGCGGTCCCGGCTCGATCGCGGCGCGGGCAGCGCTCCGGCCGCGCCGCCACCGCCGTGTGCCGCGCCGGTGGGCGCGTCCGCGATCGGGCCGATCGCGAGACCGAACACCATCGGCGGCCGGGGGCCGTACCGGGCGGCGAGGCGGCCGGACAGCGGGCCCGCGACCACCAGCATCGCGGTCATCGGCAGCCCGCCGTAGGCCGAGCCGGACGGGGACCAGCCGAGCACGCCCTGCATCGACAGCGGCAGGAAGAACAGCGCCCCGAACATCCCGAAGCTGACCACGAAACCGCTCAACAGGGCACCGCTCAAGGTGTCGTCCCGGAACAGCCGCAGCTCCAGCATCGACTCGGCCAGGCGTAGTTCGAGCAGCAGGAAGGCAACCAGCAGGACGACGGCGACGGCGCAGCCGATCACCCGGGGGTCGGTCCAGCCGCGCGAGGGGCCCTCGATCAGGGCGTAGACCAGGGTGAGCAGCGCGGCGCCCACGCGGCGCAGCCGGCTCTGCCGGATCACCGCCGGCGGCACGGGTGCGCTCGGCCTCTGGCTGTTCCTCTGCGTCCTCTACGCCTCCTTCGACACCGCTCTCGACACCGCCCTCGACACCGCCTTCGGGCTGAACATCGGGCTCTGACGAATCCGACGGCCTCACGGACCTGACGGCAGGTAGGCTCGCCCGGCGACCCGTCCAAACGTCCACGGAGGAGTGACCGATGCCCGAGCCGTACCACCACGACGAGCCGTACGCGCAAGGCCTGTTGGATGTCGGCGACGGGCAGCGGATCCACTGGAACACCTCCGGCGACCCGGCCGGCAAGCCGGCCGTGGTGGTGCACGGTGGGCCCGGCTCGGGCCACAATCCGGGCTCCCGGCGGTACTTCGACCCGCAGCGCTACCGCGTCGTCCAGTACGACCAGCGCGGCTGCGGGCGCAGCCTGCCGCACGCCGCCGACCCGTCGACCGGGCTGGAGCACAACACCACCGCGCACCTGATCGCCGACCTGGAGCGGCTGCGCGAGCACCTGGGAATCGACAAGTGGCTGCTCTACGGCGGCTCCTGGGGATCCACGCTGATCCTGGCATACGCGCAGGCCCACCCGGAGCGGCTCTCCGGGATCGTGATCTGCGGGGTGACCATGACTCGCCCGGAGGAGACCGAGTGGCTCTACCAGGGCGTCGGCCGCTTCCTGCCCGGTCCGTGGGAGGAGTTCCGCGACTTCCTGCCCGCCGCCGACCGGGACGGCGACGTGTTCGACCTGCTCACCGCCTACAGCCGGCAGCTCAACAGCCCGGAGGAGAAGGTCCGTCGGGCCGCCGCCCGGGCCTGGGCCACCTGGGAGGACGCGGTCATCTCGCACGAGGTGCTGGGCAAGCCGAACGCCTACTCCGACCGACCCTCCGACGCCCTGATGGCCTTCGCCCGGATCACGGCGCACTACTTCTCGCACCGGGCCTTCCTGTCGGACGGCCAACTGCTGCGCAACGCCGGGCGACTGGCCAGAATCCCGGGCGAGCTGATCCACGGCCGGCTCGACCTCGGCGGGCCGCTCCACACCGCCTGGCAGCTGGCCAAGGCCTGGCCGGACGCGCGGCTGACGGTGATCGACGAGGCCGGACACACCGGAAGCCCCCGGATGGAGGAGGCCCTCCTCGCCGCCGTCGAACGCTTCGCCTGAGGGGCGGATGAGGGGCGGAACGACTTGGGACCACGGTCCGTTCGTACAGATGATCCACACATCCGCTCCCCCTACGATACGACCCATGCTCGCCTATGCCCCAGCCGCCCTGTTCTTCCTGCTGTGCGGGATCGGGGTACTGCGCGACCGCCGCCGATTCAGCAATGCCGTCCTGCTCGGCATCGCCGTCTCGCTCCTCGCCCTCGCCCTGCTCGCCGAACTCCGCAAGGCGCCCACGCTGGTGGCGGAACTCGCGGCGGTGGCGATCATCCTGCTGCCGACCGTCGGAACGGTGGCCCTGGTCTGGTTCCTGCTCGCCAACGGCGTGACGATGATCCGCAAGGAGGGCCGACGCCCGGCCAATCTGCTCTCCCTGCTCGCCGGGCTGGGCATCATCGCCGTCATCGCGCTGCTCCTCGCCGCCATCGCCACCCGCTCACCGCGGCTCGCCATCCTGGCGGGCACCGCCGTACTGGTGGTCGGCTACATCTCCTTCCTGTTCGTCTGCTTCGTCGGCTACGCCTTCCTGTACGGTCGCCACCGGCCGCGCCGGGACGTGGACTTCGTGGTCGTCCTCGGGTCCGGCCTGATCGGCGGCGAGCGCGTGCCGCCGCTGCTGGCCAGCCGGCTCAACCGGGGCCGCGAGGTGTACGAGCAGCAGGCTGCGCGTGGCAACCCGCCGGTGCTGATCACCTCGGGCGGCCAGGGTCCGGACGAGAAGCTGCCGGAGTCCGACGCGATGGCCGACTACTTGATCGAGCGCGGCTTCCCGGCCGAGCACATCGAGCGGGAGGACCGCTCGCGCACCACCGAGGAGAACCTGCTCTTCAGCAGGGCCATCATGGAACGGGCCAAGCCCGACTACCGCTGCGTCGTGGTGACCAACAACTTCCATGCCTTCCGGGCGGCGCTGACCGCCCGCAAGACCGGCGTCAACGGGCACGTCTTCGGCTCGCCCACCGCCCGCTACTACTGGCCGAGCGCGACCATCCGCGAGTTCGCGGCGATCTTCCTATCGCACAAGCTGGTCAACTTCGGAATCTGTGGCCTCCTTGCGCTCTGTGGGGTGCTGGCGGTGCTCTGAGCGCCCCACCCCCTGGTTCTCGGGGGTGTTCGGGTCGGGCCCCTGCTGTCGCGATAGCCGGGGCCCGTTCACGTGCCTCGGCAGTGACCATGGCAGCGGCGGTAGCAACAGCGGCAGCAGCAGCGATCCGGGCCTTGGGGGCAGGAAGGTCAGGCCGCCGGGCGAGGCGTCAGGATCGCGCAGGTGGTGGTGGCGTGCGCATAGAGCTTGCCGCTCTCCGCGCCCACCACCCTGGCCTCCGCCGTCGCCATCGTCCGGCCCTGGTGCAGCACCACACCCTCACAGCGCAGCAGCTCCGAGTCGGCGAAGAGCGGGCGCAGCATGTGGACGTTCAGCTGGGTGGTGGTGTACCCGACCCCGGCCGGCAACTTGCTCAGCACGGCGCAGCCGAGCGCCGAGTCGAGCAGGGTGGCCAGGTACCCGCCGTGGACGGTGTTCATCGGGTTGAAGAGGTGGTCTCCCACCTCACCCTCGAACACCGCCGTTCCGGGCTTCACCTCGGTCAGGTGGAACCCCATCGTGCTGCAGATCGAGGGCTCCGGGATCCGCCCGGCGATCCACTCCAGCAGGATCTCCTCACCGGTGAGGTGCGAGAACTCGGCGATCGGCGGACCCTGCGTCCAGCTGTGGGTCCGGGTCCGCGACTCCTGACCGATCGTAAGCTTCTGCTCGTCGGGGGCAGGCTGGGGAGTTGTCATGAGATCAACCTGCCCTGTTCGAACGCCCGGCTCAAGCCCCTTCCGCCACCCGCACCCCCGCGAACAGGTCGTTCTCGACCGCCCCGACCGGGCCGCCGGGGTCGGACACGAAGCTCCGCGCCAGGTGGTAGTCCTCGGTCGGCCAGACCTCGCGCTCGATGTCCCGTGGGTGGGCCATGAACGCGACACCGGGCTGGACCTGGGTGGCGTGCGCCAGCATCGCTGCGTCCCGTACGGCGAACTGTTCGGCGCAGGCGATCCGGGTGGTGGTCGCGAGGGCCGGCGGGATGTCCGGCCAGCCGGCGAGCAGTTCACCCATCTCCGAGGGAACTCCGCACTCCGTCATGGCGTCGTGCAACGTCTGGAACCAGACCCGGGAGAGCGCCAGGTGGTAGTAGAGCTTCGCCGCCTGCCACGGCTCGCCCGCCTCGGGGTGGCGCTTCGGATCGGCAGCGGCCTCGAAGGCCTCGACGGCGACCTTGTGGGTCATCACGTGGTCCGGGTGCGGGTACCCGCCCGTCTCGTCGTAGGTGATCACGACGTGCGGACGGAACTCCCGGATCAGCGCGACCAGCGGTGCCGCCGCGACCTCCACCGGCTGGGCGGCGAAGCAGTCCTCCGGCAGCGGTTCGTCCGGGCCCGGCATCCCGGAGTCGACGAAGCCGAGGAACTGCTGCCGCACGCCGAGGATTTCACGCGCGGCGGCCATCTCCTCGCGCCGGATCCGGGTGAGGTCGGCGCGGATCTCGGGCCGGTCCAACGCCGGGTTGAGCACCGAACCGCGCTCGCCACCGGTACAGGTCGCGACCAGGACGTCCACGCCCTCAGCCGCGTACCGGGCGAGGGTGGCCGCGCCCTTGCTGGATTCGTCGTCGGGGTGGGCGTGCACGGTGAGCAGCCGCAGGCCAGCGGGGCGCTTGGTGAACACGGGTACCTCCAGGGTCGAAACGGTCGAACGGAAATGATGGATGATCAAGGGCTGCGGCCCGGTCAGCCCGCCTTACGGGCGGAGCCCGGGTAGAGCAGGGCCGGTGTGATCGAGAGCGCCGACAGGGCCAGCACCCACCAGAAGGTCGCGCCGAAAGCCGCCCCGGGATGACCCGGGTGCCCCGCCTGGGTCTGCTGGAGAACCAGCGTCAGCACCGCCGTACCGAGCGCCCCGCCGAGCCGGTTGAGGACGTTGATCGCAACGGCGGCCGCAGGCACCTGGGCCTTCTCGACGCTCCCGTACACCGCCGCCATCCCGGGGATCACGATGATCCCCATGCCCACCCCGCGCAGCGCCAGCGAGCCGACGACCAGCCAGTCGGCGGGGCCGGACCCGTGGCCGAGTTGGGTGAAGGCGAGGGTGCCGAGCAGCGAGCAGCCGATGCCGACCAGGATCAGCGGGCGCGGCGCGAAGCGGTCGGCTATTCGGCCGGACAGCAGCGAGGTGCCCGCCGTACCGAGCGCCTGGGGTGCGAGCAGCAGCCCGGCCGCCACCGCTCCGGCGTGCTCCACCTGCTGGTAGTAGAGCGGCACCAGGAACATCGAGCTGTACAGCACGGCTCCCTGTAGGAAGCTGTTCGCCGTCGCCACGGCGAAGCCCCGCCGCGCGAACAACCGAAGGTCGATCAGCGGAGCCCGCTCGCCACGCCGCCCGACCCGCAGCGCGTGCCGCCCGTAGGCCGCCAGCAGCACCGCTCCCGCCGCGACCGCCACCGGGCCGGCCGTGCTTCCCTCGCCGACTGTGGACAGTCCGTAGACCAGTGCGGTCAGGCCGGGCGACAGCAGCACCAGGCCGGTCACGTCCAGCCGGGGCCGCGGGAGTGCGGACCGCGCCTCGGCCGGGAGCCAGCGGGCCGCCAGCAGCACGGTCAACATCCCCACCGGCACGTTCAGCAGGAACATCCAACGCCAGTCCAGGTGCTCCAGCACCAGCCCGCCGAGGATCGGCCCCAGGACCGGGGCGAGGCTGATCGGGAGCAGCAGGGTGCCCATGACCCGGCCGATCCGGGACGGCCCGGCCGCCTGCACCATGATCGTCTGCCCGAGCGGCTGGATCATTCCGCCGCCGATGCCCTGGAGCACCCGGAAGGCGATCAGGCTGCCCGTCGACCAGGCCAGGCCGCAGAGCGCGGATCCGAGCACGAACAGGACGACCGAGCCGAGCCAGGCCCGCCGGGCCCCGAACCGACCGGCGGCCCAGCCCGAGAGCGGCATGGTCAGCGATATCGCCAGCAGGTACCCCGCGGCCACCCACTGCACCGCCTCCATCGAGCTGTGCAGATCGCGGGCGACCGAATCGATGCCGACGTTGACGATCGTGGCGTCCAGCAGGGCCAGGATCGGGCCCAGCGCGAGCACCACGCCAATCTTCCACAGGCCCGGTGGCAATGGTTCCGGCCGCTCCGGCCGCACCTCGCCCGTCCTGCCCTTCGTGGTGACCGACATGGTCATGTGCCCTCCCCGGGTCGTTCCTCCGGCGGCCGCCCCGACCGCCCGGAAAGAACTTAGGACGGACCCATTGATTGGGTCAAGCCTAATTTCTGTGCTCGACCCAGCGAGCTGCGCTAGGCTCGGACCATGACCGACACCGGCACCACCCCGAATCTGCGCGAGCTCAACAAGCGCCGCACCCGCGAGGCGATCTCGCACGCCGCGACCAGGCTCTTCATCGAGCGCGGCTTCGACCGCACGACCATCGCCGAGGTGGCGGCCGCCGCCGGGGTCGCCAAGATGACCGTCACCAACCACTTCCCGCGCAAGGAGGACCTCTTCTTCGATCTGCACGAGGAGATCGTCGACCGGCTCCCCCTCGCCGTCGCCGAGCGCGCCCCCGGCGAGTCCGCCCTCGCCGCACTGCGCCGCGACTGCCTGGCCGGGCTGGAGCGGCACGATCCGCGACTCGGCTTCTCCGGCCCCGACTTCGCCCGCACCATCGCCGAGAGTCCCGCCCTGGGCGCCCGACTGCGCGAACTGCACGAGCAGAGCGAGGCCGCACTCGCCGAGGCGCTGGCCGAGGCCGTGCACGCGACTCCCGACGACGCCCAGGGCGTCGACTTCGAGAGCCGGGTCGCCGCCGCCCTGCTCGCCGCCGTCGACCGGGCGGTGCTCTCCGAGGTATTCCGCCGCACCCTGGCCGGCGAGGATCAGGCCGCCATCGCCACCGCCGTACACCCCTCCGCCGCCCAGGCCTTCGACCGACTGGAGGGCGCCCTCGGCTCCTACGCCGTCCGCGAGAGCTAGACCGAGCCGGACCGCCGACCGGGGCCGGCAGGCGCCCTGCGGGCGGCGAACGGCAGCCCGCAACCGGATACCGCGCCCACCCCACACGCGCGGAACCACCCGGAACCACCCGCAACGCCGCCTGAAAACGAGCACACCAAAGGCCCGATCGGCACCGCCGGACCGGGTTTGACGCCCGCTCGGGCTTCCATCACCCTTCCACTAATCGAATAGTGAAAGGGTACTTTGCCGATGCCCGTGACTGTCACCGCGCTCAACCCGCCCGTCGCCCTTCCATCCGCCGCCCCTCCCCCGCGCCGCCCCGCCGCGCTGGCCTGGGGCCTGGCGGCCGGCTTCGCCGCGCTCTACACCTGCGTCGCCGTCAACCGGCACCGACGCGGCCTCACCAAGGCCTATGACCTGGGGATCTTCGAGCAAGCCGTCCGGGCGTACGCACACGGCCGCGAGCCGATCGTGCCGCTCAAGGCACCCGGCTACGATCTGCTCGGCGACCACTTCCACCCGTTGATCGCCCTCCTCGCCCCCGCCTACCGGGCCTTCCCGAGCCCGCTCACCCTCCTGGTCGCCCAGGCGCTGCTGATGGCGCTGGCCGTCGTCCCGCTCACCCGCTGGGCCCATCAGGTGGCCGGGCCGAGGGTGGCGCTGCTCGTCGGCTGCGCCACGGGGGCGTCCTGGGGGATCGTCCGAGCCGCGGCCGACGACTTCCACGAGATCGCGTTCGCCGTTCCGCTGCTCGCCTTCGCCGCCACCGCACTCGGCCGGCGCCGACCGCTCGCCGCCGCGCTCTGGTCCCTGCCACTGCTGCTGGTCAAGGAGGACATGGGGCTGACGGTCGCCGCCGTCGGCCTGCTGATCGCCTGGCAGGCCCGGCAGAACGGACGCACTCCGGTGCCCGGCCTCGCCCTCGCCACCGCCGGGGTCGCCGCGACCGCGCTCACTCTCCTCGTCGTACTGCCGGCCTTCAACCCCAGCGGCGGCTTCGACTACTGGCAGCAGCTGGACGGCGGCGGGCACTCCCCGCTCTCTGCCCTGCCCCTGCGGCTCGGCTGGCCGCCGATCAAGTGGCTGCTGCTGTTCCTGCTCGCCGCGACCGGCGGCTTCCTCGGTCTGCGCTCACCGCTCATCCTGCTCTGCCTGCCGACCCTGGCCTGGCGGCTGCTGTCGACCAACCCTCACTACTGGGGCGTCAGTTACCACTACAGCGCGGTGCTGATGCCGATCGTCCTCGCCGCCCTGGTCGACGCCATACGCCGCACCACCCCCGCAGTACCCGCCGACGCGGTACGCCGCACCACCCCGGCAGTACGCGTCGACACCGTGCACCGCTCCGACATCGCGGAAGGCCCCGACGCCATGCACCCGATCGCCCCCGCGGGCCGCCCCGCTCCCGCACCCGCCTCCACCGCCCCGCACCACCAGACCACCCGCCGGGTCCGACGCGCACTCGCCGTCACCGCCCTGGTGACGGCCGTGACACTGGCGATCTATCCGCTGCACGAGGTGGCGATGCCCGAGGCGTGGCGCACCTCGCCCCGGCTGACCGAGACCCGGGCGATGCTCCACCTGATACCCGACGACGCCAGCGTGGCCGCCTCCAACCGGCTGGCCGCCCAGCTCACCGGCCGGGCGGAGGTCACCCTGGTCTGCCAGGAGCCGGTCGGGCCCGGCCCGCAGTGGGTGGCCGTCGACCTGCACGATCCGAGCGTGCAGTCCCCGTGCGCGACCGCCGCCACGGCCCGCATGCTGGCGGCCTACCAGAACCACGGCTACCAGCGACTGGTCGACCAGGACGGCCTGCTCCTACTCAAACGCCCCTGACCCGGCCCCGTCTCTCCCGCCCTTCAGCCTCTCCCGCCCCTCCCGCCCCCGGTCCGGCTTGACCCGCGCGCCGCAGTGGGCCACCATTCCACTATTGCACTAGTGAAAGGCCGCAACGGGAGTGATCGAGTACCGCATCGATCGGCGCAGCGGCGTCTCCACCTACCAGCAGATCGTGCAGCAGACCAAGCAGGCGCTGCGGCTCGGAATGCTGCAGCCCGGGGACAAGCTGCCGACCGCCCGTGAGGTGGTCGAGCTGACCGCGATCAACCCCAACACCGTGCTGAAGGCCTACCGCGAGCTCGAACGCGAGGGACTGGTCGAGCCCCGCCCGGGGCTCGGCACCTTCGTCCGACGCTCGCTCGCCCGGCCGGAGGCGGCGGCCGACGGACCGCTGCGCGCGGACCTGGTCGGCTGGGTGGACCGGGCCCGGGAAGCCGGGCTGGAGCGCGAGGACATCGCCGCGCTGATGACCTCCGCACTGGAGCAGCGCTTCGACACCGGGGTCGCCCCCCGGGGTCTCTCCGGCACCACCGAACTGACGGACTCCGGGGTCTCCCCGGCACCACCGAACTGACGGACTCCGGGGTCTCCCCGGGCACCACCGAACCCAGGGGCAGCGGGGGCGCCCCTCGGCCAACACCAACCGAAACATTGGGGGGACCGGGTGAACGACCCGACAACCGCAGCTCCGGCACTGGAGGCCGTCGGGCTCGGCAGGCAGTACCGGGGCGGATGGGCCCTGCACGGCTGCGACTTCACCGTCCCGGCCGGACGGATCTGCGGCGTGGTCGGCCCCAACGGCGCGGGCAAGAGCACCCTGCTCTCCCTCGCCGCCCGCCAACTCCAACCCACCGAAGGAGAGTTGATGGTATTCGGCGAACCGGCGGCCACACCGGAGCAGCGCGCCCGCGTCGCCTACGTGGCGCAGGACAAGCCGCTCTACCCGGGCCTCACCGTCGCCGAGACGCTCCGGATGGGCCGCGAGCTCAACCCGACCTGGGACCAGCAGACGGCACAACAGATCGTCGACCAGGGCGAGTTGCGCCCCAAGGCCCGGATCGGCTCACTCTCCGGCGGCCAGCGCACCCGGGTCTCCCTGGCGCTCGCCCTCGGCAAGCTCCCCGACCTGCTGCTGCTCGACGAGCCGATGGCCGACCTCGACCCGCTCGCCCGGCACCAGCTCATGGGCACCCTGATGTCGGCCGCCGCCGAGCGCGGCACATCCATCGTGGTGTCCTCGCACATCCTCCCCGAACTGGACGGCGTCATCGACCACCTGCTGCTCGTCCAGGGCGGACGGATCCGGCTGGCCGGCGACCTGGACGACATCCTGGACGGGCACCAGCTGCTCACCGGGCCCGCCGAGGGCGCCGCGCTCCCGGCCGACCTGGTGGTCGAGCAGCGGGTCGGCGGCCGCCGGGCGACCGCCCTGGTGCGCACCGGTGAGCCCCTGGACGGCCCCTGGGAGAGTGAACGCCCCAGCCTGGACGAGCTGTTGCTCGGCTACCTCCGCGCGCCGGCCGACCCCCGACCGGCCGACCCCCGACCGACTGACTCCCGACCAACCGCCCCCCGACCGACTGACTCCCGACCGGGCGCCACCCCGGCCAACGACGAGAAGGCGGCATGAGCACCAACGTCCTGACCGACCAGGCGAAGCCCGCCCCCACACCGATGAGCCGCGATCGCTCCGCCGCCCCCCGACTGCGCGGACTGCTCTGGCTGACGATCCGTCAAAGTCGCGTGATGCTCCGGACACTGGCCGCACTGCTGATCCTGGTGGCGGCCGACCTCATCTGGATCCACGTCCTCTGCAGCCACACCGTGGGCGTGCTGCGCCGGACGGGCTGCTACAGCCCCGAGAGCTGGGACAGCGCCCAGTGCTGGGCGCTGCTCTCGCCGATCGACCGACCGAACTTCTGGTACATCTCCGTGCTCCAGCCCGCGGTCACGGCCGTCCCGCTGCTGATCGGCGTGTTCATCGGCGCGCCGCTGCTGGCCCAGGAGCACGAGCGCGGCACGATTCGCCTGATCCGCGCACAGTCCGTCAGCCCGGTCCGCTGGCTGGCCGCCCGCCTCGCGGTACCCGGCCTCGCCGTTCTGGCCGTCACCGGCGTGCTCGCCGCACTGATGAGCTGGGTGTGGTGGAAGGACATCGTGCACGGGCCGGTCGCCTTCGACCCGCCGTTCCAGTTCTTCACCTACCCGGCCCTTGGGGTGGCGCCGGTCGCCTGGTCCCTGTTCGCCCTGGCCCTGGGCGTCCTCGTCGGCCAGTTGACGCGCCGGACCCTGCCCGCGATGTTCCTCACCGGCGCGCTGGTCGCGACCGCCCACGGCCTGATCCGCTGGGCCCGCCCGTCCTTCTACCCCACCGTCGACGAGACGGCTCCCCTGCACGCCTCGCAACCCACCAACGCGTGGCTGATCAACCGCGAGGCCATCATGCCGGACGGCAGCCGCATCGGCTCCGACGCGTGCATCACCACGCACCGGTGCGACGGAGCCACCGGCACCTGGCTCCAGTACCACCCCTCCGCCCACCTCGTCCCGATCCAACTCGTCGAGGCCGGAATCCTGTTGGCGCTCACCCTCCTCATCCTCACGGGCGTCTTCCTCCGCATCCGCCGATGAGGGCCCCGGGGCCGCTCCCACCTGCGCAGCACTTGACGAAAGGTTGACCTGTTCACGGCAGATAGTTGACGCGGGACGCCCCTATGGTCGGCCCATGCCCTCACAGCCCATCAGGCCCACCGCACTGCCGGTCCTGCCCTACCGCAAGCCCACCCGCGGCCGGGACTACTGGGTCCTGGACAACGTCCTGCCCGATCCGGACGCGGTCCGCGAGCGCGTTCTGGCCCGCGGCGACTGGACCGAGGGCTACCCGTACCGCCCCGAGACCTGGCCCGGCCTGCGCACCATGCCCGGCCTGGAGCCGGACGAGCTGGCGCGGGTAGAGGCCCAGGTTCGCAAGGCCACCGGCGCCTCCCGGCTGTGGGTGCAGAGCACCCCGGGCGGCGGCACGCTCAACCACAACTGCGTCCAGGTCGTCGGCGCCGGGGAGTCGGAGTCCCGCCCCCACACCGACTCCCGCGCGCTCTGCCGCTACGCCGCCGTGCTCTACCTGAGCCCGGGCGCCCCCAAGGACGCCGGAACCAGCTTCTACCGGCAGCAGTTCCCCGGCGGCCGCCTCGGCGGCAACCTGGTCAACGCCCCGCACAACAACCTGGTCGAGGCCCTCGGCACCCGCCACGTCCCCGCCGACCACTTCACCGAGGACGTCCGCGTCCCGAACCGCTACAACCAACTGCTCCTCTACCACGCCAACCTGATCCACAGCGCCACGAACTACTACGGCACCGACCTGGCGGACCGCCGGATGACGGCGGTCTTCTTCTGGATGGCCTGAGCAGCGAACCGGCAGGCCATCTGACGCCTCCTCGGCCGGATCCTCGGCCGGAACCTCTGCCGGGCACCGGCGAGGACCGGCGGCGCCCGTAGGATCGCGGGGACCATCCGTTGGCACCCCTGGACACCCCCGAGGCCGCGATGACCCAGGACGCCGTACCCCCCACCGAGACGGTCCGCGCCGACTGGGCCGGGATCGACCGGCTGCCCACGCTCGACCTGCTCCGCCTGATGAACGCCGAGGACCGCACCGTCCCCGCCGCCGTCGCCGGGGAGTTGGCGCGGATCGCCGCCGTGGTCGACGCCGTGGCCGCCCGGATGGCGCGCGGCGGGCGGCTGGTCTACGCGGGGGCGGGCACGGCCGGGCGGCTCGGGGTGCTGGACGCCGCCGAGTGCCCGCCAACCTTCGGCACCGATCCGGCCCTGGTGGTCGGCCTGATCGCGGGCGGCCGGACGGCCGTGACGGGGGCCGTCGAGGGCGCCGAGGACCGCACCGACCTCGCCGAGGCGGACGTCGCGGCGCTCGGCCTCACCCCGGCCGACACCCTGGTGGGCGTCTCCGCCTCGGGCCGCACCCCGTACCCGCTGGCCGCCGTCCGCGCCGCGCGGGCGGCCGGGGCACTCACCGTCGGGCTGGCGTGCAACCGGGGTTCGGCACTGGTGGCGGCGGCGGAGCTGGGGATCGAAGTGGAGGTCGGCCCGGAGGTGCTGGCCGGGTCCACCCGGCTGAAGGCCGGCACCGCGCAGAAGCTGGTGCTCAACCTGCTGTCCACGGCCGTGATGGTCCGCCTCGGCCGGACGTACGGAAATCTGATGGTCGATCTGCGGGCCACCAACGCCAAGCTGCGCGACCGCGCCCGCCGGATCGTCGCCGAGGCCACCGGCGCCGACGAGGACGCCGTCCGCCGCGCCCTCACCGCCACCGACGGCCGGACGAAGGACGCCGTCCTGGTCCTGCTCGCCGACGTCGACGCACCCACCGCCGCCCGGCTCCTCGCCGCCTCGGACGGACGACTGCGCGACGCCCTGGAACTGCCGAGGAACTGAGTGCAGCATCCGGCAGCAATCGCCCCGTCGACCAACAACTCCTGGCCCAACCGGATCGAGGCGGACATGGGACTCTGTCCCTCATGAGTGAGCCCACCCCCTATGACCGCGACCGAGCCGCATACTCCCGCGAAGGGCTGGCCCGACTCGTACTCGCCGACAACGCCACGGAGGTGGCTGACGGCGCCTCGGGGCTGGTGGGCACCCGCAATGATGCCGACACCGGATTCGGCGGTCGAGTCAGCCAAGCCCGGCAGCTCGTCGACCTGGCCGAACGGACTCTGAAATCGGCCGTCATCTACGAAGTCGAACGTGGGAGTTCCTGGGCACAGATAGCGGCCTACCTGGGGATCAGCGCCGAGGAGGCCGAACAGCGGTACACCCCCGCTATCCAGGCGTGGAACAACGCGTTCGAGGAGCCGTACCGACTGGATGAAACCGGTCGCAAGCGCATCCCGCAGCTGCCCACCGCAGCATACGATCCCAACTGGGCATGCACTCAGCTGGATCGGTGGGCCTACCTTCGGCACGTCGGAATCGATGACAGGCAGGCCGTCAGCGCCGGCCTCGCCATGACCGAGGCTGCGGACGAGCAGGTCCCCGGCACCCAGACCTAGGGCGTCCGTTCGTGCTGATCCGAAAATCATCCTGGGTCAATGTGATCAGCAAGGTAGATGAGGGTGGCCTCGGGATTCATTCCGAAGGCGGCCGCGACGAGCTTGGGGTCCATGCCCCTTGTCGGCGTACACCGGGACGTGCCCAGCCGCATACGGGTAGACATGCTCAGGGCGAGGAGCTCAGCGGAAGGCTGCGGCGTTCTCCGATGCCCACTGCTGGAAGGGCCTAGCCACTGAGCCGGTGACCTGCGCAACCGTGTCGCGCACCTGCAGCAGCGCTTCGTTGACGTCTCCGCCCGTCACGTCGAGCACCGCGTCCGCAGCCCCGGCTCCGAAGACCGCGGTCATCTGAGCGTGGGCCTCCTCCCGGCTGATCTCGGCGAACGGCACCTCCCGCCCGAGTACCGCCGCGATGGACTCGACCTGCTGACGGACGGTCACCCGTTCCGGGCCGGTCAGTGCGTACGTCTGGCCCCGGTGGCCGGGCTCGGTCAGGGCAACGCGCGCCACGGACGCGATGTCCGCGGGGTGGATCGTCGGCAGGCCGGTGTCCGCGTACGGCATGCGGACCGTCTGCCCGTCGCGGATCGACGCCGCCCACATCATCGCGTTCGAGGCGAACTGTGTCGGCCGCAGGATCGTCCAGGCCATGCCGCTGTCCTTGAGCAGCCGCTCGACAGCGAGGTTCTCGCCCGCAGGGCCAAGGTGCGGATGGGTCTGGACGGTGATGGACGAGACGAGCACGACATGCTCCACGCCCGCCTGCCGGGCGGCGTCGAGGATGTCGGCGTCCGAACCCAGGCGTGATACGAGGAAAAGGGAGCGGACGCCCTCCAGCGCGGGCTTCAGTGACGCCGTCTCGGCGAAGTCACCCTCGACGACCTCGACCCCTTCGGAGAACGCTGCCCGTGCGGCATCACGGGTGAGCCCCCTGAGCGGTCCGGCACCGCACGCCTGCAGTTCCTTGAGCAGAGCACTTCCGATGTTTCCGGTGGCTCCTGTCACGAGGATCACGAGCGCTTTCCCCCTTCGTCGGATGATCAACTGGAAGGAACCCTAGAAAGTGAAGCGCACTTTAAGTCAAGGCGGCCGTCGACGGTTCACCGGCACGTTCATCCGTACCTGCCTGAGCAGGATCACGGGTACGCCGGACACCCGCTGTGGCTTTGTTCCCGCGACCAGGTGATGGCCGAGACCACGGTGTGGTGGCAGCGGCGCACCGGCGGCAGGATCCTGCTGTCGGCCGCCGACGACCATGTCGGCTACACCGCACCGACCCCCACGACGTATCCGAAGACCCAGGGCGTGTTCCTCCACGACGCCCTGGGCGCGGACTACCTCGCCATCGGCCGGGCCTACAACGTCCTGGTCCGCCTCCACACCGTCCGAGAGGCGAGCAAGGTGTAACCCGGCGGCGCCGGTCTCCGGTTCGGGGTCGGTCTCGGTGCCGGCGATCAGGATGCCCTTGATGGTGCGGTAGACGGGTCGCCGACCGTGATGGCCTTGGTGCAGGCGGCCTCCAGGCGCTGCCTCAGTTCGCCGGCCCGAGCCCCTCCGGGAGGGCGGCCACCACGAAGGCGACGGCTTCCTCCGGCGTCTCGGTGCGCGCGACCAGCTCGCCCTCCTTCCGCACCCCGTACAGCCCCTCGTCGTACGGGCAGATGATGTACCCGACCCGCGCCCTCCAGAACTCCTCGACACTGGTGGAGAACCAGAGGTTGAAGTGGCTGTTGACCGGCATCAGCCGGCGGAGCACCGGCTGGGCGTACGCCGCCGCCAGCAGCGCGTGGGGGCGCGGGTGCCGGTCGTACGGCGGCATGTGGATGCGGTCGAGCTTGACGCGCCACTCCAACTCGACGACACCGAACGGCTCCCGCTCGTGGACGAGGGCCCAGGGCCTGAACCGGACGAACGGGGCGTGCGCGCTGGTCTCCTCGAGCCCCGCGCCGCCCGTCCACGCCGCCGTCGCCCTGACCACCTCGGCCAGGTCTGCGGTCCACCCCCAGGCCAGGCGCGTGCTGTTGTCCTGGAGATTCACCTGGAAAGTCCGGTGCCTCTCGCCTGGCGGATACACCATCACGCGCCGACCGCTCCCCGCGTCGACGTACTCCGCAAGGCGACCCCACCTCCCGTCCGACTCGGGCAGGACGAGCCCGAGCCCCTCGGCCGTACGCCTCAGCGCAGCCCGGAGGGCCCCGTCATCGTCCCAGCCATCCTCGCCGAGCCCCGCCCCGAAGTTCATCGCCCCAGTGTGCCCGAATCACCCCGCCCAATGACCGCTACCTTCCGATCACCGGATCACCGGTCCGGTCGTGCCGTTGACTGACGTGCAGTGGGCGCGGATTGAGCCCTTGTTGCCCGACGGACGACGGACGACGGACGCCAAAGCGGGGCGGGCGGTGGCGTGACCGCGGGCAGGTGATCGACGCGATCGCGTGGGCGATCGACGGCACCTGGGAGCAGGTCTTCACCGCCCTGCTCGCCCGGTCGGACGCTCCGCGGCGGGCTGACCACGAAAATCCACCTCGCCGCGGACGGCCGCGGACGGCCGCTGCCGACCGTTGCGCTCAGGTCAGGCGCGCCACGGCCAGGGGCAGCGCGCGGTCGAGCGCCGCCTCGGCGTCACACGGCACATCGGGCCGGACGCCGGTGCCCTCCCAGTTGGTGCCCGAGACCGGGTTGACGGCGCGGGCGACGGGCACGCTGAGCTCCAGGTGCGGGTGCACCGTCCAGCCCTGGCGCGGGTGCGCGCCGCCCCGGGTGGCCTCCCCGACGACCTCGGCGCGCCCGAGCTGCTGCAGGTCGTAGGCGAGCTCCTCGCCCGCGGAGAAGGTGTTTCCGCTCGTCAGCACGTAGAGCGGCTTGGTGCCGCCGAAGCGGGCACCCGGTACGAACGGGGGCGTCCAGGACTGCTCGGCCACCTCCCCCTGCCGCGAGAGCATGGTGTTGAGGTGCGTGCGGCCGTCGAGCAGGTAGCCGCAGATGAAGGCGACCGTGTCCGGATCGCCACCGGTGTTGCGGCGCAGGTCCAGGATGAGGGCTCGGGCGGGTGCCACCAGTGAGAGCGCCGCGGCCAGCGGCCGCGCCGCCCAGTCCAGCGGGAACATCTTGGGTGCGATCTCCAGGAGCGCGACGCCGCCGTCGAGGAGCTCCACGCGCGGAACACCGCCCAGGGAGGCGTCGAATTCCCTCCGCATCGCGGCGAGTACCGCCGCGCCCTGCTCCGGCGGCACCGGCACGGCGTGGTACTTGAGGGCCAGGTGCAGGTCGCCGTTGACGGACCGCAGGTCCGCGGTGACCGCTTCGGCCAACTCCTGGGCGGATTCGGCCCGGTAGGATCCCTCGACACTCCGGCGCCTCAGCAGGGCCGCGAGTTGCCGGGCGACATCGGGGAAGACGTAGTTCTCGCAGACCAGGTCGGCGATCGACTCGACGACGGCAACGGCGTCCAACGCAAGTGGCAGTGTGGTGGAGGTCATGGGAGGGAGTAGACCAGCGGCTTGCCAAACCGTCAAACGTACTTAACGCTTGATCTGGTGAGCCATCAACCAGACGAGGGCGTCCAGCAGATCAGCACGCCTCGACAGCACACCGCACTCGCCCACCCCATGCGCCAACGCCTGCTCTTCGCCCTGAGCGGCCGGCCGTCGACGATCAGCCGGCTCGCCGCGCAGCTGGGAGTGAACAAGGGCAGCGTCTCGCACCACCTCGGGGTGCTGTGCGAGGCGGGGCTGGTCCAGGACGCGGGAACGCGACGGGTGCGCGGCGGCACCGAGAAGTACTACCGGCGGACCGCCGAGCGACTCCTCGTCGCCGAACCGCAGGCCGAGGGGACGGCCGCGCTGTTCGGCGCCGTCGCCCAGGAGTTGGACCGCTCACCCGCCGATCACCTCCTGACGCTGCGCCACATCCGGATCAGCCCGGCCAAGGCAGCGCGGCTCGCCGAGGCTCTGGCCGCGCTGGTCGACGAGACGGAGGAGGATCCGGAGGGCGAGCCGGTGCACGGCCTCCTGGTGACGCTCTACCAGCAGGCCGGGGCGTAGGGTCGGTCTGCTGAAGATCGATCCGCTGATCGGAAGGAAACGGAAGGAAACCGCCTGGTCCGCACGCGGTCAGGCGGTGCGGGCCCTCAGGTGGGCCCGTTCGCCCTGGTGCCCGAAGAGGACGAGGAGCTCGACGGTCCGGTCGCCGTCCGCTCCGAGCCAGTGCGGTACGTGGGTGTCGAACTCGGCGGCCTCGCCCGCCGTGAGGACCAGGCTCTGGTCACCCAGGAGCAGGCGCAGCCTGCCGGAGAGCACGTAGACCCACTCGAATCCCTCATGGGTCTTCAGTTCCGGCTCGGTGCCGGGCCGGGGCGGGATCAGCAGCTTGTGGGCCTGGACGCCGCCGGGGCGACTGAGCGGCACGTACGTCATCCCGTCCCGGGTCACCGGGCGCAGGTGGATGCGCGGGTCCCCGGTGCGGGGCGCGCCCACGAGGTCGTCGAGGGGGACGGCGTGGACCTCGGCGAGCGGCAGCAGCAGCTCCAGGGTGGGCTTGCGGGTGCCGCCCTCCAGCCGGGAGAGGGTGCTCTCGTTGATCCCGGTCCGTTCGGCGAGTTCCGCCAGCGTCATCCCGCGCCGGCGACGCAGCTCGCGCAGGCGGGGGCCGACCGCGTCCAGGACGTCCTTCTTCGCGTTGCCCATGCCCTCAGGTTGCCGAAACGGCATGGAGCGTTGCAAGTCGGGCAGGGCGCGGGGCACCGTCGTAGCAGCGGGGCCGACCCGCGAAGCCGGCGGCGCGAACCGCCGCTACCCCCACCCCCCGAAAGGGCACCCCATGCACACCGAGCACACCGGGCACACCGAGCACGCCGACTCCGCGACCTTCTGGGAGAACCACTACTCCCGCCTCGACCCCGAGTGGGGCACCCGGCCCAACGCCGTCCTCGACGGCCTCGTCACCGCACTCGCGCCCGTCCCCGGCACGGCGCTGGACCTGGGCTGCGGACACGGCGGCGACGCGCTGCGGCTCGCCGCCCTCGGCTGGGACGTCACCGCCGTCGACGTCGCACCGACCGCCCTCGCCCGCGTCGCCGAGCTTGCGAGGGCCGCCGGCCTGTCCGCCCGGGTCCGTCCCGTCCGCCACGACCTGGCGCGGACCTTCCCCTCGGGCAGCTTCGACCTGGTCAGCGCCAGCTACTTCCACACGCCCGTCGAGATCCCGCGCACCCGGGTCCTGCGCCGCGCCGCGCAGGCCGTGGCGCCGAACGGGCTGCTGATCGTGGTGGACCACGCCTCGGTGGCGCCCTGGTCCTGGCAGGCCGGACAGGAGGTGGAGTTCCCCACGCCGGAGGAGGTCCTCGCCTCCCTGCGGCTCGGCGACGGCTGGCGCACCGAGCGCTGCCACGCACCCCGGCGCACCGCCACCGGTCCCGGCGGCCAGAGCGCGACCGTCACCGAGAACGTCATCGCGCTGCGCCGGACGGCCTGAGCACCCCGGCGCCGTCCACTATCCCAACCGCAGGTCCGCCGCCGCCACGACGTCCCCCAGCCGCGGGAAGTCCAGGTCCACCGAGGCCCGGTGCTCCGCCTCGGTCAGCCCGGTCATCGCGTCCTCGACGAAGACCAGCCGGTAGCCGCGGTCGGCGGCCGCGCGGGCGCTCGACTCCACGCCGAGGTTGGTGGCGATCCCGGTGAACACCAGGGTCTCGACGCCCCGGGCCTGGAGCAATTCGTGCAGCCCGGTGCCCTCGAAGGCGCCGATGGTGCGCTTCACCACGACCTCGTCGGCCGCCGCCTCGACCTCGGCCACCAGCTCGCTGCCGGGCGGCTGCTCGGTGACGCCCGGCCGCTCGACCCGCACCGCGACGACGGGCGCACCGGCGGCGCGGAAGTCCTCGGCCAGCTTCAGCGAGGCCGTCACGACCTCCGGACCGGTGTACGGCGCGAGCTGGTAGCCGACGATCCGCTCCATCAGGTCGATCAGGACCAGGGCCGTGGTGCGGGGATCAAGAGTGGTCATGGCGCACACGCTAACCCATCGCCCGTCAGGTGGGAGCTCTCCCCGCTCAGGTGGAGCCTTCCCCCGCCTCCCGCGCAGATCTCCGCCCGGAAGCCCTCGATCAGCACCCGCAGCCCGTAGTCGAAGTCGGCGTCGTGGTCGGTCATCCGCAGCCTCGGCGGCCTCGCTGAGCAGCGGGAGGTCGCGCAGGCCTCGTCCGGGAACGGCGGCCGGGTGCGCTTCGCGACGTCCTGCCGCCAGGCTTGCTCCTCGGTGGCCCAGCCCATGATGTACCGGTCGACGGTCAGCAGCAGTCGCAGCGCGGTGCGCGGGCGCAGTCCGGCTCGGCACCGTGCGCTCAACTGGGCTTTGATGGATGGGAGTTCGCCCTCGGTGCGCAGGGTGCCGGCGTGCACCCCGGCGCCGTCGCGGCAGGCGAGCAGGGCGGTGCGCTCGGCGCGGGCGTCGGCGGCGATCCACTCGGGCCGAACACGATGGTGGGCACGAGCTCGACCGCGCCGACCGCGCCGACGGCGAGCGGCGAGCCGGTGAGCTCGGCGTGCACTGGCGGCGCCGTCCTGGCCGCCGCCCTCCCCGCGCTCTGGCGCTACGACCAGCGCGCGCACCGGCCGGAGCTGGTCCCGTGACCGCCCGCTCAGCCCTGCGGAAACCCCTTCAAGGTCGCCTGCGGAAGCGCCGAGGAGTGCCGGGCGATCAGCTCGCCGAGCCGGCCGGGATCGTCCGTGCCGCGCTTGGGCAGCACGGTCATGACGCCGATCTCCTCGTCACCGCCCAGCAGCGGGAACAGCTCGGGCGCCTCCAGGTGGTAGCGCTGCTCCGGCCAGGAGAGCGGCGTGACGGACTCCGCGTTGGCGACGGTGAGCCCGGCGTCGTCCAGCATCACCCGGAACTCGCCGCGGTCCGCCACCGCCCGCATCGCCTGCCGCACCTGCCACCGGGGCAGCCCGAGCACCGCCGGCACGACCAGGACGAACAGCACCGACTGCGGCTTCACCGACCCCGCGTCGAGCGAGCACAGCATCCCACCGACCGCCGAGCCACCCGCGATCAGGTGAGTGTCGCGCCGCTCCCGGCGGCCCGCGACGGTCCCCGGGCGCGGGCCGCGAAGGCCGCCCGGAAGTCCTCGGCCGTCGGTGTGTAGCGCAGCTCCACCATCCCCGTCCTCCCGCCCGAATCCATCCCGCACGACCTCTCATCAGGCAGGTGCCGCGGGATGCTCGCAAAGCCCCGACCGCCGCCCGCCCGCTACCCGAAGGCCGGCAACAGGTACCCCAACTGCGACACCACCGACCACAGTTGGTCCGCCAGCCGGGCCGCCGCGGCGACCGCCCCGACGAACAGCTCGGGCGCGTTCGCCGCGGCGACCAGCCCGCCCTTGGCCACCACCCCCAGCCCGGCCACCACGCCCGTGCCCATCGCCGCCCACACCCCGAGGGCCAGCAGCCCGACCGCGCCCAGCCCGGCCAGGAACAGCTCGCCCTCGTGGGTGAACAGCCGTTGGTCGCGCTCGATCGACAGCGCCAACTCGGGCACCAGCGTGGGCCCGAGCGGAGCCGGCCGCTGCCGGGCCCGTACCAGGTTGAGCATCGCCTCCCGAATCCTGTCGGGCAGTTGCACCGCCCGCAGCGGCACCCGGTGGATGTGGTAGAGCACCAGCCCGTCGTACCCCGGACGCCCGTTGGCCGGCCTCGGGTACTCGCGGAACTCGGCCCGGTCGGTGGGCCAGTAGCAGATCCAGTCGACGTACGTCTCCCCGTTCAGTTCGGTGACGTTGACCGGCATCGGCAGGATCTTCAGCCCGGCACCGAGCCGCCAGTCGGTACCGGCGGCGACCACCGAGTACGGCAGCTGCTGGAGGGCAGTGCGCTGCATGGCGACCAGCCGGTTCTCGATCACCCGGCCGCACGGGTCGCGCAACACCGCGATCTTGCCCTGGAGTTCGCGGTAGGTGTCGAGGGCACCGCCCTCCGTGCCGACCTCCAGGGCCTCCATCCGCAGTTCGGGGACGTGGTTCTGCAGGCCGAGCAGGTCCGGCTTGAGCGCACCGCCCGGGGTGAGTTCGCGGACGGCCCTGACCAGCTTGACCGCCGGGGTGCTGCGGTCCTTCAGCATCCGCTTGATCGCGTCGACCTTGGCCGCCGGGAAGGTGTTGCGAAGGTCCTCCGACAGCACCTGGAGCACCATCCGCAGCACCGGGTCCTGCGGCTGGGCGGTCAGCCGCCCGTACGGCAGCGCCTCCTCGGGGCCGAGCCGGTCCCGGCCGGGCGTGCCCCACCACTCGGCGATCCGGTCGAGCTGGAAGGTCACCCAGGTCGCGCCGGGGCGGGCGTCGAAGTCCACCCCGAAGTGGTGGCGCACCCACAGCTCGGCGGCCAGGTACTCGAAGACCGTCGGCGGCTCCTCGCGCGCCTTGCCCAACAACAGGCAGGTGTCCTGGTCCCTGAGGAAGCTCATGCGCCCGCCTCGCTGCGCTCGGCAGGGGCATTCGCCCACACGCACCTCTTGATGGTTCGCTCGCTGCGCTCGCTCACGCGATGTCCTTCAACGGGCTGCTCACCGCGATGTCCGTCCCCGAGGTCGGCGTGTACTCGTTCCATTCCGCGATCAGCGTGCCCCGGTGGCCGGGGCGGCGGATCGGGAACGGCGTCAGGCTGCCGTCGTGCCGGTGGGTCAGCCCGGCCAGCAGCAGGTGGCCGTCGTCCGGCACCCGCACCACCGTTGCGGTCTCCTGGATCCGCCGGTCGTCGTACTCGTCCACGACCACCATGGTGTCCGGGTCGAAGCCCGCGCTGGAGGCGACCGGCACCAGCACCGGCGCTCCCCCGGCTGCCGGCTCGACCACGGCCTGGCAGGTGGTCACGACCTCGTCCTCCAGCAGCAGCGAGCTGCTGCCCGGGTTGGCCGGCGGGATGCCCGGATAGTTGCGGTCGTCGTAGGCGGCGATCTCCCGGGCGATCGTCAGGTACGGGTGGTCGGCGGGCAGCGGGGCTCCGCGGAAGCCGCCCTCGGCGAACCGCACCCAGGCCTCCTCCCAGCCCTTGCGCACGGTGAGCACCACCCGGGCGCTGCCCGCCCGCAGGAAGGCCTGCCGGTTGGCGTCGGGGTGGCTGATCCGGCTGACGAAGGGCCAGGCGGCAGGTGTGTCCCAGAAGTAGGAGTAGAGGAAGGTGACCACGTTCTCCCACTCGATGGCCTGGTTGACGAAGGCCGCCTCCGCCTCGTGCCCGAGCACCGCCGCCCAGGCCGCGGCGCTCAGCCCGAGCGCGCCGGTGTCGTCGCCGGTGAAGCCGGCGCCGTGGCCCAGCCGGTCGGGGTCGTTGCCGACCGAGGCCTTGAAGGCGTCCACGACCTCCGACGGCATGAGGTGGTAGTCCACGCCGAGCAGGAAGCGCAGCACGCCCTTCATGATCTCGTCGCTCTCCTCGCGCCGGAGCGTGAGGGTGTCCACGCCGTTGAGGCGTTCGCGCAGCGCGGCGGCGCGGGCGGCGAGGTCCTGCTGTTCGGCGTAGTACTTGGTCTGGGCGGCGTTGAACAGCGCCGCCCAGACGTCGTTCTGCCACTGCCGGCGCGCCTCGTCGGTGGGTTCGACGACGGCGGTCAGGCTGAGCCAGGTCTGCCGGTTGTTGACCAGGCGGAAGCTCACGGTGCAGGGCCCGCTCGCGTGCGCCAGCAGGGAGCCGTTGAGCGGGTCGGCGAGGTCGACCGGGCCGTGGGTGCCGAACGGCTCGTTCCATTCGGGGATGCTGCTGCCGAGCACCTTGAGGTTGTAGTGGTAGTCGCCGGTGCGGCTCTCCGAGGTGAACTGGAACTGCAGGTTCTTGATCCAGTACCGGTCCGGGACGTTGAGCGGCGGGGCGTCGAAGATGGCGGCGCCGTCGTTGTTGGGCGCGGTGACGTTGACGTGGATGTCCGGGTGCGGGCCGGGGGCGAGCGGCACCGCGGCGCCGTACCGCTCGGCGAGCACCAGGTAGTGCGCCTGGTTCTCCCCGGGGCGGACCTCCTCGGTGATGTCGGAGTGCGGCACGTCGAACCGGAACGGCCCCAACCGCGCTTCCAGCGCCGCGAGTTCGGCGTACGACTGGCGCAGCGCGCCGGCCGGCTCGGGGATCGCCAGGTCGTAGGTCAGCCGCAGCCCGGAGCGGTAGAGCCGCACCCGCCACTTGCGCATCATGCTGAAGTAGTCGATCCGGACGGCGTCGGTGGGGCTGGCGTTCTTGAGGGTGCGGGTGGTGGTCTCCGAGGAGCCGGTCACGGTGGTGGTGGTGATGGTGACCTTGTGCTCCTGCTTGGTGCGCGCGGAGGCCTTCTGGGTGATCGTGGTGGCGTGCTTGCGGCTGTCGGTGGCGGACTGCGAGTCGGCGCTCTGGCTGGTCATCCCGGAGCTGGCGGAGCCGGAGATCAGCGAGATGCCGCCGGAGACGGTGCCGGTGACGTTGAACTGGTTGCTGTGCTGAAGCTGGTTGGTGGTGGACTGGGCGAGCTCGGTGTTGTCGGTGACGCCGGTCTCGCTGACGTTCTCCAGCGAGTCGGTGACGATCGAGCTGAACTCCTTGGAGGTGACGGACCATTCCTTCTGGGTGACGGCCGTCTCCTCCAGCGGCGCCAGCGGGACGGTGGCGACCAGTTCGCCGCGCTCGATCCCGGCCGGGGCCATCTCCAGGCGCTCCAGGTTCAGCATGCCGATCGGCTCGACGGCCGCGTTGTGGTCGTACGCGGCGTTCGCGGCGGCGGCCCGCCCGGCCCGGGCCCGACCCTCGGCCGTGGCGTCCGCGCGGCGCAACCCCTCCAGCGCGCCGCCGAGTTCCCGTAGCGCGGGGCCGGGCACGGCGGCCAGTACGGCGGCCCGCAGCAGGCGGTCGCCGGGGTCGGCGGCGGAGGCGGCGAGCAGGTCCCAGGGCACCTCGGCCGTCAACCGCCCGTGCAGCGCGGCCACTTCGTCCGGCCGGAGGTCGAGCCGGCGCAGATAGGCGTGCTTGACGAAGCCGGGGCTGTGCGGCGGGCCGTCCACCTTCAGGGAGACGAGGGTGGCCTTCGGGATGCTGCGGGCCGCGTGCCCCAGCACCGGCGGCGACTGACCGCCACCCGACCAGGGCGGAACGGGTGGCACGGGAGGCACGGGCAGGCCCGCCACCGCCGGCACCTCCGGCAGCACCGGCGCGGGCACGGGTGGCTGCGCGGTCACCTGCGCGGGCACGGGTGGCTGCGCGGCCACCTGCGCGGGCACGGGTGGCTGCGCGGCCACCTGCCCAGCCACCTGCGCGAGTGGTTCCGCAGGCATCTGCGCCGGTGGCTGCGCGGGCACCCCGGGAAGTCGGTCGGGCATGGCGGTCCCCCTCCGTCCGTCTGCTGCCCGGCACCTACCCGGGGTCGCGACGGCCACGCGACGCGGGCGACGGCTCGCGGGGCACCCCGGGTTGCGCGGAGGTGAGCACCGGCGGGCGGTCCCATCGCACGCCGCCTTCATCATGCACACGCCTGCTCGTCTGCGCACACGCCTGCCGGCCTGCCGGGTCCGCGTCAAGCGAAATCTTGCCCCGGCCTCGTTGACTGACGCTTTGTCAACTATTCACCATTTCCGGTCTACCCGCATAGACCCGCTGATGGTGGCATGGACACACACCGCCCGGCGCCCCGTGCCGGGCCCGTGACAGGGAGCTCCCCACATGCTTCGTGCCCACCGCATCGCCCCCGCCGTCGCCACCGTGGTGCTCGCCGCGGCCGCCCTCGCGACCGCCGGCACCGCGCACGCCGCCCCCACCACCGCCTCGCACACCCGCGCCGCCCTCGACGCGACCTGCTCACAGGCCTACCTGCCGCTGCCCGACCCGTCCTGCACCCCCGGCGCCACCAACCCGGACGTCACCCAGGACACCATCGACTCCACCATCTGCGTCTCGGGCTACAGTACCTCGATCCGCCCGTCCAGCACCTACACCAACCGCCTGAAGGTCCAGCAGATCGCCCAGTACGGCTACGCCGACACCAGCACGGCGGACTACGAGGAGGACCACTTCATCCCGCTGTCGCTCGGCGGCAACCCCACCGACCCGAACAACCTCTGGCCCCAGCCGCGTTACGCCACCGGCGCGAGCGGCCTGTCCTCCACCGACAAGGACACCGTGGAGTACAAGCTCTACCGCGCCGTCTGCAACCACCAGGTGGACCTGGTGCCCGCCCAGCAGGCCATCGCCAGCGACTGGACCACCGCCCTCTCGGTCCTCGGCCTCAGCTGATCACAAGCCGCGGACCGTCCGGCGCGGGCGCCCACGCCCTCACAGCGTGAGCGTCCGCGCCGACGCCCGTACCGGTGCCGGGAGTTCGGTCCGTCCGCGCAGATAGCGGTCCACCGCCGCGGCCGCAGCCCGGCCCTCGGCGATCGCCCAGACGATCAACGACTGGCCCCGCCCAGCGTCCCCGGCGACGAACACCCCGTCGACCGCGGTGCCGAAGCCGTCGTCCCGCTCCAACGCGCCCTCCGGCCCGAGGCCCAGGCCGAGTTGGGCGAACAGCGGCTGGTCCGGCTCGGGCCCGGTGAAGCCCAGCGCGAGCAGTGCCAGCTGCGCCGGCAGCACCCGCTCGGTGCCCGCCCGGGGGCTGCGGTCGTCCGCCTCGCACGAGGCGAGGCGGACGACCGCCAGCCGCCCGTCCGGCCCCGGCTCGAACCCGACCGTCACTGCCTCGAAGACCCGGCCGTCGGCCGCCGACGGACCGGACTCCGCCCCCGACGGCCCCGGCCCGGCCGCCACCGCCCCCGACTCCTCGTGCGAGGTGGTCTCCCGGTACACCTTGGGGTGGACCGGCCAGGGCTGCTCCGGCGCCCGGCCCTGCGGCGGGCACGGGTTGATGTCCAACTGAGTGACCGCGGCCGCGCCCTGGCGCAGCGCCGTCCCCAGGCAGTCGGCCGCGGTGTCCCCGCCGCCGACGATCACCACCCGCCGCCCCTCCGCGGACAGCGGTGAGGCCGCGAGGTCCCCCTCGTCCACCCGGTTCGCCCACGTCAGGTACTCCAGCGCCGGATGCACCCCGGGCAGCCGGAGCCCGGGCACGGCCGGTTCCCGCCAGGCGGCGGCACCCACCGCGACCACCACCGCGTCGTACTCGGCCCGCAACCGCTCCCCCGTGACGTCCCGCCCGGCCCACACCCCGGTGCGGAACTCGGTGCCCTCGGCCCGTAGTTGGTCGAGCCGCCGGTCCAGCCGGTGCTTCTCCAGGCGGAACGGCGGGATCCCGTAGCGCAGCAGCCCGCCCGGGCGGTCGGCCCGCTCGTAGACCGTGGTCGCGTGCCCGGCCCGGGTCAGCTGCTGGGCGGCTGCCAGCCCGGCCGGGCCCGAGCCGATCACCGCCACGCGACGGACCGCGCCCCGCCGTTCGGGCGGCAGCGGCCCGTCCCAGCCCTCCTCCCAGGCGCGGTCGGCGATCGCCAGCTCCACGTTCTTGATCGTCACCGCGGCCCCGTCGATCGCCAGCACGCAGGCGCTCTCGCACGGCGCCGGGCAGAGCCGCCCGGTGAACTCCGGGAAGTTGTTCGTCGCCAGCAGCCGGGCGGCCGCGGCCCGCCAGTCCCCGTCCGCCGCCAGCCGGTTCCACTCCGGCACCAGGTTCCCCAGCGGGCAGGCCGCGTGGCAGAACGGCAGTCCGCAGTCCATGCACCTCGCCGCCTGCCCGCCCACCACCGGCAGCAGCGCCCCCGGCCGGTACACCTCGCGCCAGTCCCCCAGCCGCTCCCGCGCGTCCCGCCGCTCCCGCTCCGCGCGCGGGGTGGTGAGGAAGGCCATCCGCTCTGCCATCGCGGCCTCCGGCGGGACGTGCCGACACGGACCGGCGGCCCACCCGGCGGCGCACCACCGTGTGGCCACCGTACGCCCACGAAGCGGCGTGCGAAACCCGCGGCGGGCAGCAAGCCCCGCCCCGCTCTCCACTGCCGTGAGCACGCCAGGGAGAATCTCCCCATGACCCACACCGTGCTGATCGCCGAGGACGACCGCGCCATCCGCGACTCGCTCACCCGCGCCCTGACGCTGGAGGGCTACCGGGTACGGATAGCCGCGGACGGCACCCAGACCCTCGCCGTCCTCGCCGAACAGCGCCCGGACGTCCTGGTGCTCGACGTGATGATGCCCGCCCCGGACGGCCTGGAGGTCTGCCGCCGGCTGCGCGCCGCCGGGGACCGCACCCCGGTGCTGATGCTCACCGCCCGGGTCGAGATCCCGGACCGGATCGCCGGACTGGACGCCGGCGCCGACGACTACCTGGTCAAGCCCTTCGACGTGGACGAGCTGTTCGCCCGCCTGCGCGCCCTGCTGCGCCGCAACCCTCCGGCCGAGACCACCGAGGACGTGCTGACCGTCGCCGACCTGCGGGTCGAGCCGCCCGCCCGCCGGGCCTGGCGCGACGGACGCGAACTGGAGCTGTCCCGCACCGAGTTCGACCTGCTGGAGCTGCTCGCCCGGAACGCCGGCGCCGTCCTCGACCAGACCACCCTGTACGAGCGGATCTGGGGCTACGACTTCGGCCCCGGCTCGAAGAACCTCGCGGTGTTCATCGGCTACCTGCGGCGCAAACTCGACCTCCCCGGCCTCACCCCGCTGATCCACACCGTCCGCGGCGTCGGCTACACGCTGCGCGAGCCGTGACCGGCCCCGCGGGCAACCGCCCCCGCCTGCCCCGCCCGGGCCTGCGCACCACCCTCTCGCTCGCCTTCGCGGCGATGGCGGCGCTGGTCGCGGTGCTGATCGGCACGCTCGGCTACCGCGCCGCCGCCGCCCTGATCCAGGACGACGAGGCGGACGACTTCAACTCCGCCGTCCACGCGGTGAGCGGCCAGGTCGACCGCCAGAAGCTGTTCCCGGGGGACTTCAACGGCCCGAGCGGGCTGAGCGAGCAGCTGCTGCACCCGATCCGGGTCACCGCCCAGGCCCTCGCCCCCAACGGGGCCGTTGTCCCGGGCACCTCCCACATCGCCCTGCCGCCCACCCGGGACGACCGCGAGCTCGCCCACGCCGACGCCGCCGCCCGGACGGTGACCGACGTGCGCCGCCTGCCCGGCGCCACCTGGCGGGTGGGGGTGGTCTCGCTCGGCGGCGGCCGCGGGGCCGTCCAGATCGTGCAGCGACTCGACGACATCGAGGAGCTGTTGGCGCGGCTGCGCACCCAGATGGTGGCCGTGGTGGCCGCCGTCGTGCTGGTGGCGGGCGGGGCCGGCTGGCTGGTCGCCGGACGGGTCACCGGCCGACTGGTCAGACTCACCGACGCCGCCGAACTGGTCGCCTCCAGCGGCCGGTTGGACGTCCCGGTGCCCGCCGCGGGGACGGACGAGGTGGGCCGCCTCGGCCGTGCCTTCGACCGGATGCTGGTCCGCCTCGCCACCGCCAAGGAGAACCAGCGCCGGCTCGTCCAGGACGCCGGGCACGAGCTGCGCACCCCGCTGACCAGCCTGCGCACCAACCTCTCGGTGCTGCCCAGCATCGACCGGCTGCCGCCCGCCGAGCGCGCCGCGCTGCTCGCCGACCTGTCCGAGGAGGCCCGGGAGTTGACCCAGCTGGTGGAGGAGCTGGTGGCGCTCGCGGCGGACCGCAAGGCGGACGAGGACCCGGTCGAGGTGGTGCTGGCGGAGGTGGTGCACGAGGCCGCCGCCCAAGCCCGCCGGCGCAGCGACCGGGAGATCACCGTGGACACGGACGGCACCGTCGTCATCGCCCGCCCGGACGCGCTGGCCCGCGCGGTGAACAACCTGCTGGAGAACGCGGCCAAGTTCGACCCGGCCGGGACGTCCCCGATCGAGGTGGTGGCGCGCGGCCCGCGGGTCGAGGTCCGCGACCGGGGCCCGGGCATCGACGAGGCCGACCTCGACCGGGTCTTCGACCGCTTCTACCGGGCCACCGCCGCCCGCAGCCTGCCCGGCTCGGGCCTGGGCCTGGCCATCGTGGCCGAGGTGGCCCGCTCGCACGGCGGCACCGCGTTCGCCGCCAACCGGGAGGGCGGCGGCGCGGTGATCGGCTTCACCCTCGGCGGCTAGCGACCCGGGTCGGCGGGCCGGCACCCGGACTCCGGCACCGTGCCCGGACGTCGGACAGCGCCCGCCGCAGCAGCTCCGTCGGGCTCCCCCAGGCGTGCCGGGGCAGGCCGGAGGCGGCCCGGCCCAGCCCGAGCGGCACCACGAACCCGAGGCCGCTCAAGCCGGTGCGGGGGTGCTAGAAATCCCTCGTGCACGATCACCCAGAACCCCCGACCCGGCGCGTCTTCGTGGCCCTGGCTCCGCCCGACGACGCCAAGGACGAACTGGCCCGGGCCCTGCAGCCCGCCTACGCCGGGTACCCGCGGCTGCGGTGGAACCGGATCGAGGACTGGCACATCACCCTGGCCTTCCTCGGCGAACAGCCGTCCACGGCGGTGCCGCTGTTGCAGTCGGCGTTGGCCGGTCCCGTCGCGTCGCATCCCGCCCTGCGGCTGAGCCTGCGGGGCGGCGGCCACTTCGACGAGCGACTGCTCTGGAGCGGGATCGACGGCGACCTGGAGGGGCTGCACCTGCTCGCCGCCGCCGTCCGGGAGGTGGTCAGGTCCTGCGGGATCCAGTTCAGGGACCGGCCGCTGCGCCCGCACCTGACGCTGGCACGGGCCCGCCGTGACGACCCGGTCAGCGTGCCGCAGGCCGCGGCCGGGCTCGGCGGGTTCGTGGGCCGGCCGTGGCGGGCCGAACGCCTTCACCTCGTCGGCAGCAACATCGGCCGGGGCCCCGGGCCGATCCGCTACCGCGACATCGCGACGTGGCGACTCGGCCTCGCCGTCCGGGCCCGGGCCGACGGCCCCCTCACCGAACCGTAGGAGCCCGCGGGCGAGCACCTCCGGGGAGCGGGGAGTCGACGCCGACGAACGGGCCCCCGGCACGATGCCGGGAGCCCGTTCCGGGATCAGCCTCAGACCCGAATCCGCAGGTAGTGGCCGACGGCCAGTCAGTTGATATCTGGGCTGGCCGTCGGTGCGGGTGAGAGGTGCGCGGGCATGGCGGCGGCCC
>NZ_JBITZP010000018.1:0-172443 GCF_044546945.1 Kitasatospora sp. NPDC053057
CGTTTGCGGCCCCGTTCTACAACGGCGCCAGGTGTCAACGGGATTTCGCGTGTTGGGTGTCCCGGTCGGGCGGGGGGGCGGGGGTTTCGAGACGTCCCCCCCCCCGCGCCGGAAGGCCTTCGCCTCACGCGGCCGGCGCCGGTCGCCCGGAGCCGGCCCGCGACACGCCGACCCACGTGCCCGAACGGCCGTAGACCCTGATAGTCGGGAACGGTACCGAACCGGACCGTGCGGCGCTCCGCCGGAGTAGCCGGGCGGGCGCGTGCGCTCAGGCGGCGTGCAGGCTCAGCTGCTCACAGACCGGGGGCCTGGAAGTCGTTCAGGAACCAGAAGGGGGCGGCGTACCAGATCAGGGCGATCGTGGTGACGAGGACACCGCCGGCCAGGGGGAGTGCCCAGCCGGGCCAGCGGCGGTGCCGGACCACGATGACCTTGGCGACGAAGGCGCCGTAGAGGAAGCAGCCGGTGAGCGAGTGCAGCGCCACACGGGTGTCGGTGAATTGGACGCCGTAGGCGGTGATGCAGTGCCGAGCGATGGGCAGGGAGAGGAGGAAGGCGGTCAGGCCGATGAGGCGGTGCGTGGTGTGGACCCGGTGCGGTGCGGCTCGCAGCGCGGGCAGGCGGCCGTAGATCCACAGGGCCAGGAGTAGCTGGATCAGCGCCAGTCCCAGGAGTGCCGATCCCAGTTGGGCTTTCAGCAGCTGTGCGTCAGTGCCGCGATTCCCGAAGAGGCTGGTCTCGTAGTCGGGGGTGTGTACCCGGCCGTACCAGAAGAGGCCGGCTACCACCGCCACGGGCAGGAGGAGCCACAGGGTGTCATGGAGGCGTCGGTGGCCGGCGGGGGGAGCGAAGCCCTCCACGTGCTCGGCCGCCGCCGCTCTCGATTTCACCGCCGCCGCCAGCGAGGGTTGCCAGGCCACGACGATCAGCAGGGTGAGCGCCTCGGCGATGAGGCTGAGCACGGCCTGCGGGGCGGGTTGCAGGCCGTCCTCGGAGAACCCGAACAATCCGGTGGTGCGGGATGCGGCGAACCCGACGAGCGTGCAGATGGCGTTCGCGGCAGCGGCGATTCGCAGGAGCAGGGGTGCCGCCAGCAGAAGGAGTGCGGCCGCCGCGAAGGCGGTACTGGCCTGCAGCAGGAACAGCGGGCCGATGACGTGGACGAGGCGGTATCCGTCGATGTAGAGCTGGGCGTGGATGTATCCGCTCGCCGCGAGCGTGGCGGCGAGCGCCAGACGCAAGGCGACGGCGGGCAGGCTCCGGGTGTTCATGCGAGCTTTTCGTCCTTGACGGCCAGTGCGTGGTTGCCCTGCCAGTAATTGACGGTGCGGATGCCGAGTGCGTCCTTGAGGCGTCCGGCGGGCAGCACCTGCGGAAGCGGGGCGGGGCCCTGGCCGGGTTTGGGGAACGGGTAGCAGGTGGGGCGGGCCGAGTGGAAGGTGATGTTGCCCTCGGTCTTGCTGAACAGCTGGTGGACGTGCCCGTTGAGGCACGTGACCGAGGAGAAGCGGCGAAACATCGACAGCAGCTGCACCGCGTCGTCGGTGCCCCAGCCCCACGTCGGATACATCGCGAACAACGGGATGTGACTGAAGATCACGATGGGGGTGTCCGACGACAGACCGGCGATGTCCTTGCGCACGAAGTCGATCTGGTCGTTGCCCAGGTGGCCGAGTTGCTCCAGGTGCAGCGTGTTGACCAGCGCGATGAAGTGCACACCGTGGGTGTCGAAGCTGTACCAGCCGTCGCCCAGGGTGTTCTGGCCGAAAGCCTGCCGGTAGGCGCGTGGTCCGTTGTCTCCGATCGAGTCGTGCTCGCCCGGCACGGTGAAGACCCGGTCGGTGTCCAGTTGCGACAGCATCTGCTTGACCTGATCGAACTGGGCGGGGGTGGAGAGGTGCGTCAGGTCGCCGCTGTGCATGACGAAGTCGGGTCGGAAACCGAGGGAGTTGACGTGGTCGATCGCTGTGGCGAACGTCCCGGTGACGTCCATGTTGGCCGGGCCCTGGAAGCCGATGTGGCTGTCGGAGACCTGCACGAACCGCAGGTCCGCGCTGCTTGCCGGGGCCGCGTTCGCCGATCCGGGGATATGACTGATCACCTCTCCCGCGGCGACCGTCAGGACGACGGCACCACCGAACCAGGCGGAGTGCCGCACGAGCTGCCGGCGGGTCATGCCGTGCTCGCCGCCGCCGTCGGAGTCGTGTGTGTCCTCGCTCATGGCGTCACCTCGACGGTGGCGGTCATGAACGGATGGATGGTGCAGTAATAGGGGTAGGTGCCGGGTTGGGTGAACGTGTAGCTATAGGTGTCGTTGGTGGCCAGGGCCGCCGACTGCAGTGGCCCGCCCGATCCTTGCTTGCTGGTGACGGTGTGAGCGTCGGGGTCGGTGTTGGTCCAGGTCACCTTCGTGCCCGCCTTGACCGTCAGAGTGGGCGGGGAGTACGCGAAGTTCTTGATCGTCACCGCGTTGGCGGCCGCTGGAGCGGACGGCTGGCCGCTGGCAGGTGAGGGCGAGGACGTGCTCGGTGATGCGCTGACAGCGGCCGTACCGCTCGTTCCGGAGGCACCGGGAAATCCCGCCAGGGACGTCTGGCCGGGTCCGGGACTCAGAGCGCCGGTGGGTCCGGGGTGGGAGGATCCGCCGCACGCGCTGAGCAGTCCGAGTGCTCCGGCAACGGCGACAGCGGCCAGACACACCGTACGCGACCGCCGGACCGGCGGAGAGGAGCTCGCATTCATGACCATCGTTCCTTCTGCGCGTCCCCGGCCGCACGGGCGGGTGACATCCAGGACCAGTCCGGGATCGGTCGTCTCGGACAGACAGACGACCGCGTTACACCCGCCGGGGGATGCCGGAAGGGGGTGCGACCCGGCGGGTCACTCTATGTGAGCGGACAGCGCATTCCATGGAGCGAAACGAATGCCCCGGCGGAGTCCCGTTGTTTCACCCTGGCGGCGGGCAGTGGGACGCTCAAGCAGGTGAGGGACGTTCGGGCCGCTCGCAGGCCCTGGCAGCAACGCGGGCTTCGAGGATGCTCGAAGCCCGCGCCGAAGTGTCCGTCCCTCAGACGCCGTTGAGGGCGTAGTTGCGGAAGGTGGCCAGCAGGGGCAGGACCTCGGTCTTGCTCGGGTCCTCCGTGACGGCGCGCATGGCGTCGATGACGGTGTGGGCGATGATCTTGGTGACGGAGAGGTCGTCGGGCGCGGCGACCGTGCCCCAGGCCTTGAGGGTCTGGGTGAGCAGGGCGCTCATCCGCGCGCCGATGTTGGCGCTGACGGCGTCCGACAGCTCGGCGATCTCCTCGTCGCTCATGCTGGACCGCAGGCCGAAGGCCAGCGCCATCAAGGTGTCCATCGCGTGCTCGCCGTACTCGGCGACCAGCGCCGGCAGCGACCGCTCGTCAGCCCCGCCCGCCGCAAGGGCGGACAGGGCCTCGTCGTCGTCCTTCCACGCCGCCTCCAGGGCGGCCAAGGCCCGCAGGGCCTCGTCCATGGTCAGCCCGTCTGTCATGCCTGGAACGGTATTGAGCCGGTACCCCATGACGCACGGTTTGGGCGCCGGGATCACACCTTCGAGGGAAGCGGACCCTGTTCCGGTCGATGGACGTGTGCGAAGTGCTCCGCGTCCCAGTTGCCGCCCAGCTCAGGGGCGAGGGCCGAGAGCGCAAGGGTCGCGAAGTCCTCGGCCGCGCCCGCGCGTTCCGGCAGGGCGCCGAGCAGCGGGGCGCCGGCCGAGCGCGGCAGGTCGGCGAGGTTGCAGCGTTCGGCGAGGCCGGGGGTGGTCGGCCAGGAGCCGACCAGGACGCCGGCGAGCGGGAGTCCGCGGGCCGCGAGGGCTTCCGCCGTGAGCGCGACGATGTTCAGGGTGCCGAGCCCGGCGGAGGCGACCAGCAGCACTTCGGCCGGAAGACCGGCGTCGAGGACGGCGCGGGCCTGGTCGGCGAGCGTACGGCCCTGGTCGTCGTAGCGGACCAGCAGGCCGCCCGCGCCCTCGACCAGCACGAGGTCGTGGGTGGCGGCGAGTTCGGCGACCTCGGCGACGACCTCGGCGGGGGAGAGGTAGGGCAGGCCGGACCGCCGGGCGGCGGTGTCGGGGGCCAGCGGCTCGGGGTAGCGCGCCAGCTCACTGAACGTCAGTTCGCCTGCCAGGCGCCGCACTTCGGCCGCATCGCCCGGCTCGCCGGGAGCCACGCCGGTCTGCCCGGGCTTGAGCACGGCGACCTTCCGCCCGGCCCGCAGCGCCGCCGAGGCGACGGCCGCCGTGGCGACGGTCTTGCCGACGTCCGTGTTGGTGCCCGTCACGAACAGGATGCGCGCGCTCATCCGGCCACCGCCGCGGCGGTCACGGCGGCAGCGATCCGTGCCACGTCCTCGTCCTCCGTCACGTAAGGGGGCATGGTGTAGATGAGGTCCCGGAACGGCCGCAGCCAGACGCCCTCGCGGGCCGCCGCCTCGGTCGCCGCCGAGACGTCCACCAGGTGGTCCAACTGCACCACGCCGATGGCGCCTTGGACCCGTACGTCGCGAACACCCGGAACGTCCGAGGCCGCGGCGAGGCCCTCGACCAGCCCGGTCTCGATGCGCTTGACCTGTACCGCCCAGTCCTGCCCGAGCAGCAGGTCCAGCGAGGCGTTGGCGGCCGCGCAGGCCAGCGGGTTGCCCATGAAGGTCGGCCCGTGGGCCAGTACCGGCATCTCGCCGCGGCTGATCCCGTCGGCGATCTCGCTGGTGCACAGGGCGGCGGCGAGCGTCAGGTAGCCGCCGGTGAGGGCCTTGCCCAGGCACATCACGTCGGGGGAGACGCCCGCGTGGTCGGCGGCGAACAGTGCGCCGCTACGCCCGAAGCCGGTGGCGATCTCGTCGAAGACCAGCAACACCCCGTACCGGTCGCAGAGTTCGCGCAGCATCCGCAGGTACGCGGGGGAGTGGAACTGCATCCCGCCCGCGCCCTGGACCACCGGCTCGACGATGACGGCCGCCAGCTCACCGGAGTGACGCTCCATCAACTCCTCGAAGTGCGCCGCGTATTCAGGATCGAGCGGCGCGTCGAAACCGGCCGGCGGCTGCGGTGCGAAGAGCTGCCCGGGCAGCACCCCGCCCCACAGGTGGTGCATCCCGCTGTCCGGGTCGCAGACGGACATCGGATGGAAGGTGTCGCCGTGGTACCCGCCGCGCCAGGTGAGCAGCCGGCGCTTCTCCGGCCGTCCGATCGACTGCCAGTACTGCAGGCACATCTTCATGGCGACCTCGACCGCCACCGAGCCCGAGTCGGCCAGGAAGACGTGCTGCAGCGGCTCCGGGGTGATCTCCACCAGCTTCGAGGCCAGCCGGACGGCGGGCTCGTGGGTGAGCCCGCCGAACATCACGTGACTCATCCGCCCCAGCTGCTCGCGCACGGCCTCGTCCAGGACCGGGTGCCGGTAGCCGTGGATGGCCGCCCACCAGGACGACATCCCGTCGACCAGCTCGCTCCGCCCGTCCGCGACGGGCTCGGCGAGGCGCAGTCTGACTCCCGAGGCGGATTCGACCACGTACGGGGTGACGGTGCCGGGCATCGGGCCGTACGGGTGCCAGACGTGCGCCCGGTCGAGGGCGAGCAGCGTGTCCGCGGACAGCTGGGACATGGTGAGGTCTCTCCGAAGGGTCAGGCGCCGAAGGGTCAGGCGTTGGGCGCGAGTTCGGTGCCGGCGCCGCGGCGGCGGACCTTGACCAGGTCCTCGCGCAGCCCGTCGTTGCTCTCCTCGACGCTCTCCGCGACCGGGGTGGCCTCGGGTGCGCCGTGGCTGTGCCCGCCGCCGCACGGGCCGCAGCCGCCGCCGCTGCCACAGGCGGAGGCGGCGGTGCCGCAGGAGCCCGCGGCGGCAGCCGCCTCGGCGAGGTCGGCGCGGTGGCGCGGCAGGGTGGCCTCGCCGGCGCCCTCGACCTCGAAGCCGGCGTCCTTGATCATGTCGAGGTCGGCCTGACCGGCCTGGCCCTCGCTGGTGAGGTAGTCGCCGAGGAAGATCGAGTTGGCGATGTGCAGGCCGAGCGGCTGCATCGAGCGCAGGTGCACCTCGCGGCCGCCGGCGATCCGCACCTCGGTGTCGGGGTTGACGAAGCGGACCATCGCCAGGATGCGCAGGCAGCGCTGCGGGGTGAGGTTCCACTCCTTGGCGAGCGGGGTGCCCTCGAAGGGGATCAGGAAGTTGACCGGGACGGAGTCCGAGCCGAGCTCGCGCAGTGCGAACACCACGTCGACCAGGTCCTCGTCGCTCTCGCCCATGCCGGCGATCAGGCCGGAGCAGGCGGACAGCCCGGCGCCGTGGGCCTTCTGCACGGTGTCCACCCGGTCCGCGTAGGTGTGGGTGGTGGCGATGTCGCCGTAGGTGCCCTCGGAGGTGTTGAGGTTGTGGTTGTAGGCGTCGGCGCCGGCCGCCTTGAGCCGCTCGGCCTGGTTGTCGGAGAGCAGGCCGAGGCAGACGCAGATCTCGACCTCGGGGTCGGCGTCCTTGATGGCGGCCATGGTGTCGGTGACCCGGTCGATGTCACGGTCCGTCGGGCCGCGGCCGCTGGCGACCAGGCAGACCCGCTTGGCGCCGCCGGCCACCCCGGCGCGGGCGGCGTCGGCGGCCTGCTCCGGCTTGAGCCAGGTGTACTTGAGGATCTCGGCCTTGGAGCCCAGCCGCTGCGAGCAGTAGGAGCAGTCCTCGGGGCAGAGCCCGCTCTTCAGGTTCACCAGGTAGTTGAGCTTGACCCGGCGGCCGAACCAGCGGCGGCGCACCTTGCCGGCCGCGGCGACCACGTCGAGCAGCTCGTCGTCGGTGGTGGCGAGGACGGCGAGGGCTTCCTCGCGGGTCGGGATTTCGCCGCGCAGGCCCTTGTCGGTGAGGGTATCGAGCAGATCCATGGGGCCGATCCTGCCTGCTGGCGTCGGAACGGCGCCAGAGCAAACCCACCAGAAGATCCCCAGAAGGATGTGCCGATTGCCACAGTGTCGAAGCTCACGGCGTCGGCGCTGGTCACGCGCTTGACGGGGGCCCGGGAACGCGGTTACCGGCGGGTAGCGCGGGGGCGTGCGGGGAGAAGATCGACAACCCCCCACCCCGTGACCCAGGCCACCCGCGGGGTGCTTAGAATCTGCGCCATGACCACGCAGGGGGAGCGCACCCCGACTCCGGGAGAGGGCCAGGACGGCCGGGCAGGGCGGCGGACCGGCGGGGGCGCCGAACGGGCCGTCGGCATCGAGCGCAGGCGCGGCCGGCGGCTGAGCGGCCGCCGGGCGGTCGGCTGGATCGTCATGGTGGGCGTGGTCGCGGTCGGCGGATGGATCATCACCCGCCCGATGCCCGGCGACTACATACCTGGCCTCGGCCCCTCCACCAAGGACTCCGCCCGCACGCCCCCGGTGGTGGGCAACCCGCCGCCGACCACCGACCCCGAGGCTCTCAACGCCGGCAACCTGTTCCCCGCCCAGCGCCCGGTCGAGGTCGCCGGCTACAAGGCCCGGCGCGGCGGCATCCGGCAGGGCGAGAAGTGCGACGAGGTGCTCCAGGACCGTACCCAGGAGCTGCTCAAGGACAGCGGCTGCCAGGCCTACCTGATCGTCAGCTTCACCGGCGTCGACCACCCGGTGCGCAGCAGCGTCACCCTGCTGCGCTTCGCCGACCAGGCCGCCGCCGCCAGGGCCGCCGACACTCTGCGCGGCAAGCCCGGCGTGGTCGCCTTCATGCTCGCCGACACCAACATCGCGCCCGCCCCGTCCGCCGGCAGCGCCAAGCCGGGCAGCGAGGCCCGGGTCGAGGCGGTCGGCCACTACGTGACCGTCACCAGCTCCCGCCCCGGCGACGCCCGCCCGGCCGACACCGCCTCCTTGAACCCGGCGCCGTCCACCCCGGCGCCGACCGCATCCGGTTCAGGCGGTGAGCCGAACCTGGACGAGGCCACCCGGGCGCTGTCCTATGCGGCGGGTCAGCCGTTTGTGTGGATGTGACAAACGCCAAGGGGCCCGGCGCGCGCCGGGCCCCTTTTGACGTTCACTCAACCGTCGATCCTGACGGAGGGTCAGCCGTCGAGCCGGTCCACCGCGGTGACCCGCAGCACCGCCCGGCCCTCCTCGTCGGAGCCGTACAGGTCGACCTCGGCGCTGATGCCCCAGTCGTGGTCGCCCTCCGGGTCGTCGAAGATCTGCCGGACCTTCCAGGCGGAGTCCTCCTCCTCGATGATCAGCATCTTGGGGCCGCGCGCGTTCGGACCGGTGCCCAGGTCGTCGTACTCGTCCCAGTAGCCGTCCATGGCGTCCGCCCAGCGGTCCGCGTCCCAGCCGTACTCGCCGTCCAGCCCGCCGAGTTCGTCCCAGTGCTCCAGCGCGCACAGCTCGACCCGGCGGAACATCTCGTTGCGCACCAGCACCCGGAAGGCGCGGGCGTTGGCGGTGACCGGCGCCGGCTTGTCGTCCAGGGTGACCTCGGCGGTGGCCGCCTCGGTCGGGTTGGCCAGCTGCTCCCACTCGTCCAGCAGGCTGGAGTCGACCTGGCGGACCAGCTCGCCGAGCCAGGCGATGACGTCCTTCAGGTCGTCGGTCTTCACGTCCTCGGGGACGGTCTGCTCCAGCGCCTTGTACGCCCCGGCCAGGTAGCGCAGCACGATGCCCTCGGTGCGCGCCAGCTCGTAGAAGCCGACGTAGTCCGAGAAGGTCATGGCCCGCTCGTACAGGTCGCGGACCACGGACTTGGGCTGGAGCTGGTGGTCGCCGATCCACGGGTGGGCCCGGCGGTACACCTCGTACGCGTGGGTGAGCAGCTCCTCCAGCGGCTTCGGGTAGGTGATCTCCTGGAGCCGCTCCATCCGCTCCTCGTACTCGATGCCGTCCCGCTTCATCTCGCCGACGGCCTCGCCGCGCGCCTTGTTCTGCTGGGCGGCGAGGATCTGGCGCGGGTCGTCGAGGGTCGCCTCGACGACGGAGATGACGTCCATCGCGTAGGACGGCGAGGTCGGGTCGAGCAGCTCGAAGGAGGCCAGCGCGAAGGTGGACAGCGGCTGGTTGAGCGCGAAGTTCTCCTGGAGGTCCAGGGTGAGGCGGACGATCCGGCCCTCGGCGTCCGGCTCCGGCAGCCGCTCCACCACGCCGCCCTGCAGCAGCGAGCGGTAGATGGCGATCGCGGTGCGGATGTGCCGGCGCTGGGCGGACTTGTCCTCGTGGTTGTCGGTGAGCAGCTTGCGCATCGCCTCGAAGGCGTTGCCCGGGCGGCCGATCACCGACAGCAGCATCGCGTGGCTCACCTTGAACCGGGAGACCAGCGGCTCCGGGTCGGCGGCGATCAGCTTGTCGAAGGTCTCCTCGGTCCAGCCGACGAAGCCCTCCGGGGCCTTCTTCCGCACCACCTTGCGCTTCTTCTTGGGGTCGTCCCCGGCCTTGGCGATCGCCTTGTCGTTCTCGATCACGTGCTCCGGCGCCTGGGCGACCACCTGGCCGACGGTGTCGAAGCCGGCCCGGCCGGCCCGCCCGGCGATCTGGTGGAACTCGCGGGCGCGCAGGATCCGCACGCGCTGTCCGTCGTACTTCGACAGGGCGGTGAACAGCACCGTGCGGATCGGCACGTTGACGCCGACGCCGAGCGTGTCGGTGCCGCAGATCACCTTCAACAGGCCTGCCTGGGCGAGGCGTTCGACCAGCCGGCGGTACTTCGGCAGCATGCCCGCGTGGTGCACGCCGATGCCGTGGCGGACGTAACGCGACAGGTTGCGGCCGAACTTGGTGGTGAAGCGGAAGTTGCCGATCAGGTCGGCGATGGCGTCCTTCTCCGCCTTCGAGCACATGTTGATGCTCATCAGCGACTGCGCCCGCTCCACCGCCTCCTTCTGCGTGAAGTGCACGACGTAGACCGGCGCCTGGCCGGTCTGCAGCAGCTCCTCCAGGGTGTCGTGCATGGTGGTGCGGCGGTACTCGTAGAACAGCGGGACCGGGCGGGTCGCGTTGCGCACCACCGTGGTCGGGCGGCCGGTGCGGCGGGTCAGGTCCTCCTCGAAGCGGCGGACGTCGCCGAGGGTCGCCGACATCAGCAGGAACTGCGCCTGCGGCAGCTCCAGCAGCGGGATCTGCCAGGCCCAGCCGCGGTCCGGCTCGGCGTAGAAGTGGAACTCGTCCATCACCACCTGGCCGATGTCCGCCCGGGTACCGTCCCGCAGCGCGATCTGGGCCAGCACCTCGGCCGTGCAGCAGATGATCGGCGCGGTCGGGTTGACGCTCGCGTCACCCGTCATCATGCCGACCTGCTCGGTGCCGAACATCTTCACCAGGTCGAAGAACTTCTCCGACACCAGCGCCTTGATCGGCGCGGTGTAGAACGTCCGCTGCCCCTCGGCCAGCGCCGCGAAGTGCGCACCGGCTGCCACCAGGGACTTCCCCGAGCCGGTCGGCGTCGCCAGGATCACGTTGTTCCCGGAGACCAGCTCGATCAGCGCCTCCTCCTGCGCCGGGTACAGCGTGATCCCGCGCTCCTCCGCCCAGGCTGCGAAGGTCTCGTACAGCGCATCGGGGGTGGCGGGCTTCGGCATCAGATCAAGGAGGGTCACCCGGCTATCTTGCCTGCTCGCCGCCACCCCGGGCAAAGCCTCCGAGCGGCGGGAGGCGGGGCCCGGGTTGTCACGACCGGCCAGTGGGCCGCGCCGATCATGTGCTGAGTGGCACATTGAACCCCGTTCGCGGGGCGTGCCAGAGTGCCGGACATGACCCTCCCCCTCACCTCCGCATCGCACACCGCGGCCGAGCTCGCCCCCGCGCACGTCTTCGACTGGCTCGACGAGGCCGCCGAGCTGCGTGCCGACGCCGGGCTGACCCGTACGTTGCGCAGCCGGGCGGCGGAGGATCCGGTGCTGGACCTGGCCGGGAACGACTACCTGGGGCTGACCAGGCACCCGGTGGTGACCCGGGCGGCGGGGGAGGCGGCGCTGCGGTGGGGCGGCGGGGCGACGGGGTCGCGGTTGGTGACCGGGACGACGGCGCTGCACACCGAACTGGAGGAGGAGCTGGCCGAGTTCTGCGGTGTGGAGGCCGCGCTGGTGTTCTCCTCCGGGTACACGGCGAACCTCGCTGCGCTCACCGCGCTGACCGACCCGGACACCCTGATCGTCTCCGACGCCTACAACCACGCCTCGCTGATCGACGGCTGCCGCCTCGCCCGGGCCGACGTGCACCGGGCCCCGCACAGCGACCCGGCGGCGGTCGCCGAGGTGCTGGCCGGGCGGGCGCAGCGGCGGGCGCTGGTGGTCACCGACTCGGTGTTCTCGGTGGACGGGGACGCGGCGCCGCTGCGCGGGCTGTCCGAAGCCGTCCGGGCGCACGGCGCCGCGCTGCTGGTGGACGACGCGCACGGGCTGGGCGTGCTCGGCCCCGGCGGGCGCGGCGCACTGGCGGCGGCCGGGCTGGCCGGGCAGCCGGACACCGTCGCCACGGTGACGCTGTCCAAGTCGCTCGGCTCGCAGGGCGGCGCCGTGCTCGGCCCGCGCCGGGTGATCCGGCACCTGACCGAGACCGCCCGCACCTTCATCTTCGACACCGGCCTCGCCCCGGCCGCCGCCGGTGCCGCCCTCGCCGCCCTGCGCCTGCTGCGGGCCGAACCGGAGCGCGCCGAGCGGGCCCGCGAGGTCGCCCGCACCCTCGCCGCCCGCCTCACCGCCGCCGGTCTGCGGGCCTGCGAGCCGGACGCGGCCGTGGTCTCGGTCCGCGCCCCCGGCCCGGAGGCCGCCGTCGCCTGGGCCGCCGACTGCCGCCGGGCGGGCCTCGCGGTCGGCTGCTTCCGGCCCCCGTCCGTCCCGGACGGCGTCTCCCGGCTGCGGCTGACCGCGCGCGGGGATCTCACCGACGCGCAGATCGCGGACGCCGTCCGGACCATCGCCGAGTTGGCCCCGGCGGGCGCGCGCGGCTAGGCCTTCAGGTTTCGACGCGATCCGGGCCGCCGTCCGCCAGACGACGGCCCGGATTCGTTGCTGTTCCGGCCGTTCCTACGAAGTGCCGGCGCGCTGGCGGTGCTGGGCGGCCTTGGCGCGGTTGCCGCAGCCCGACATGGAGCACCAGCGGCGGCGGCAGCCGGGCGACTTGTCGTAGTACCGGGCGCTGCAGCCGTTGCCGGTGCAGATCTTGAGCCGGCGGCGGTCCTCGCCGCCGAGGAGTTCGGCGGCGTCCACGGCGATCCTGGTCAGGGCCGTGGTCGCGTCGGCGGGCCGGGGGGTGTGCCGCAGGGTCGGGAGGCCGTCCTGGACGGTGAGTCGGGGCGGGTGCTCGGCGGCCCTGGCCAGCCAGGAGTTGATGACCTCCGCCGCCTCCTCCGGGAAGGGGGTGCCGCCGACGACCGCCCGCAGGCCGGCGTCGACGGCTTCCCGGAGCCGTACCGCCTGCTCGCCCGACTCCCGCTCGTCGCAGCGGGATTCGCGCTCCTGGCGGTGCTGTGCACGTTGGCCTCCGGCGGGCAGCGGGTGGGCGAGCAGGGCGAGGAGGCCGAGGCGCCGGTCGAAGCGCGACGCCCGCAACGGGTAGGTGACTGAGTTCCCGGGGCGCCGGGGCCTCCTCGGCCGAAAGCCGTTCGGCGGAAGAGGCCCCGGAAGGCAGGATGGCGGCATGCCTGATCTGCTCTGGGACGACCACGTCGCGTGGCTGCTCGATCCGGCCCGCGATGGCTGGTTGCCGGACGGGTACGTCGCGGACACCACGCCGGCGGACTGGCAGGCCGTGCTGGACCTGGTGGTGGAGCGGGGCTGGGAGCGGACGTTCGTCGTGGGCTGCTTCGAGATGCCGTTGCCGCCGGCCGCGGAGGTCCTGTCCTGGCCGTCCGGTGCCGCGCGCCCGGTGCTGAGCGTGCGGCCCGGCCCGGGGGTCGGGGTGGTCTTCCGGTTCCGCAGCGCCGAGCGGATCGACTTCGACGTCGACCTCGCCCAACTCCGGGGCCAGGAAGGGCTGGACGCGCTGTGCGGCTTCCTGGCCGCGGTCGGACGGCGGCTGGGCAGGTCGGTGCCGACGTACGCCGAGGGCGGCAGTGGTCCGTTCCTCGGGTACGACTGCGAAGCCGACCGGGTCCTGGTGCGCTGACGTCGAAAGGCCCTACGGCTGCCCGACCACCAGCAGCGCCTCCGCGCCGACCGGTCGGTAGCCGGCGGCCTGGAAGGCGCGGACGCTGGGGGCGTTGCCGGGGGCCTGCTGGGCCCAGACGACGGCGCCCTCCGGCAGCAGGTGGCGGGCGGCGATGGCCAGCGCGCGGCCGAGGCCGCGCCCCCGGGCCTGCGGGTCGACCTCGACGGCGGCCTCCCAGCGCCCGGCCACGCCGCGGCCGAGGATCAGCACTCCGCCGTCGGCCTCGTACACCCGGACGTCCTCGCGGTAGCGCAACGCCCGTACCACCCGGGGGTGTTCGCGGTCCTCGACCGGGGTGAGCGGCAGCGGCGGGGCGCCGGGGAGGCGGTCGGCGACGGTGAGCAGGTCGATGTTGTTGACGGTCCGCCCGGTGCGCTCGGCGAAGGCGGTGAGGAAGGGCGGGCAGAGCGGCGCGGACAGCGGGTCGCCGCCGGCGGCGGCGAGCGTCTCGCGCACCCAGTCCGGGTCCTCGTCGGTGAACACCACGGCGTGCGCCGCGAAGGCCGCTACCCCGGCCTCACGCGGCGACGGCTGCGGCACCACCGTGACCGCCCCGTCCGGCGGCGGGACCACTCCGCCCGCCGCGTCCGCCAGGATCTCCGCCAGCCCCCGCACGCCCATGCCCGTCCCCTCCCGAAAACCGTCCCGCTCAGTTGATCACCGGTCGCGGCGATACGCCAGCAGGTATCGCCAGAACAGCAGCCGGCGCACCCGGAACCCCGGCAGGTGCTGCTCCGCGTACGCCCGGATCTCGGGCAGGGAGGTCTGCGGCATCGTGACCGGGGCCCGTACGCGGGACGGCGGCGCGCCGCGCTCGCGCAGGTGGACGACGAGCCGGCAGAGCGCGTTCACCGGCACCGCCGCCAGGCTGATCAGCCGGTCCCCGGCGGTGGTCTCCCGGTAGCAGCCCAGCACGACCAGCACCCCGCCGGGCGCCAGGGCGTCGCGCAGCCGGGCGAGGGTGTCGAGCGGGAGGTGGTGGAGGCTGGCCAGGCAGGAGATGAAGTCGTACTGGCCGGGCGGCAGTTCGAGCGCGGTGAGGTCCGCCTGCCGGAACTGGATCCGCGACGAGTCGGTGCCCGACCGGGCGGCGGTGAGCACAGGCTCGTCGCGGTCGACGGCGTCCACCTCAAGCCCCCGCCGGGCGAGCGCCCGGGCGAAGGTGCCGGTGCCGCAGCCGACGTCCAGTGCGCGGCGCGCTCCGGGCGGCAACGAGCGCAGCAGCAACCGGTGGTAGTGGTCGTTGTGGTCGAAGGGCATCCGGTCAGACTAGACCGACTTCCTGCGGGCCCGGCTCGGCTGGACCCGGGTCGGTTCGCCCGCGGCCTTCGGATGGTCGGGCGGGTAAGGGAGTTCGCCGAGGCCCTCGTCGTGCAGCTGCTTCTCGTACAGCTCCAGCAGGCCGTCCAGCCGGAACGCGTGGCCGTCCATCTCCGCGGTGAGGTCGCCGAGTTCGGCGAAGCGGGCCGGTACCGTCCGCAGGTCGAAGTCCTCCGGGGCGGCGTCGTCCAGCTCCTCCCAGCGCAGCGGGGTGGAGGCGGTGGCGCGGGGGCGGGCGCGCAGGGAGTAGGCGGAGGCGATGGTGCGGTCGCGGGCCATCTGGTTGTAGTCGACGAAGATCCGCTCGCCGCGCTCCTCCTTCCACCAGGCGGTGGTGACCTTCCCGGGCATCCGCTGCTCCAGCACCCGGCCGAGGGCGATCACGGCGTGCCGGCCGTCGGTGAAGGTCCACTCGGGCACCAGCGGGACGTAGACATGCAGGCCGCGCCCGCCGGAGGACTTGGGCCAGCCGCGCAGTCCGTGCTCCTCCAGCAGGGCGCGCAGTTCGTGGGCGGCGCGGACGGCGTCGTGGAAGTCGGTGCCGGGCTGGGGGTCGAGGTCGATGCGCAGCTCGTCGACGTGGTCGGTGTCGGTGCGCCGGACCGGCCAGGGGTGGAAGGTGAGGCAGCCCAGGTTGGCGGCCCACAGCACGGCGGCCGGTTCGGTGGGGCAGATCTCGTCGGCGGAGCGGCCGCTGGGGAAGTTGATCCGGGCGGTGGGCAGCCAGTCCGGCAGGCCCTTGGGAGCGCGCTTCTGGTAGAAGAACTCGCCGTCGACCCCGTCCGGGAAGCGCTGGAGGGTGGTGGGCCGGTCCCGCAGTCCGCGCAGCACCCCGTCGGCGACGGCCAGGTAGTACTGAGCGACGTCCAGCTTGGTGAAGCCGCGCTCGGGGTAGTACACCTTGTCCGGGTTCGACAGCCGGACGGTACGCCCGGCGACTTCCAGTTCGACGGCTGAGCCCATGCCCCTCACGGTAAGGGCGTGGCGCCCGGCGCGCGCCCCGAGCCCGTTGGCGCGAGGCTGGGACCCATGGACCTGCCAGTGATGCCGCCGGTGGCGCCGATGCTCGCCAAGTCGGTGGCCAAGATCCCGCCGGGGATGCAGTACGAGGCCAAGTGGGACGGCTTCCGCACGATCGTGTTCCGCGACGGCGATGAGGTGGAGCTCGGCAGCCGCACCGGCAAGCCGCTGACCAGGTACTTCCCCGAGCTCGTGGAGGCCTTCCGGCGGGAGCTGCCGCCGCGCTGCGTGCTGGACGGCGAGGTGGTGATCGCCCGGGACGGGCGGCTGCGCTTCGAGGAGCTGCTGGAGCGGATCCACCCGGCGGCGAGCCGGGTCAGGCTGCTCGCCGAGCAGACGCCCGCCTCCTTCGTCGCCTTCGACCTGCTCGCCCTCGGTGACGACTCGCTCGTCGACGAGCCGCTCTCGGTGCGCCGCCCGGCGCTGGAGGCGGCGCTGCGCAGGACGAAGGACCCGGTGTTCACCGCCCCCGCCGCCACCGACCTCGGCCTCGCGCAGACCTGGTTCGCCGAGTACGAGGGTGCCGGGCTGGACGGGGTGGTGGCCAAGCCGCTGGACCAGCCGTACCGGCCGGGGGAGCGGACCATGTACAAGATCAAGCACGAGCGCACCGCCGACTGCGTGGTGGCCGGCTACCGCGAGCACAAGAGCGGGCCGGTGGTCGGCTCGCTGCTGCTGGGCATCCACGACGAGCAGGGGAGGCTCCAGCACGTCGGAGTCTGCGCGGCATTCCCGATGGCCCGCCGCCGTGAACTGGTCGAGGAACTGGCCCCGCTCCGGATGGACGACCTCTCCCAACACCCGTGGGGCGCCTGGGCGGAGGAGTCCGCGCACGCCGAGGGCCGGCTGCCGGGGGCGGTCAGCCGCTGGACCGGCGGCAAGGACCTGTCCTGGATCGCGCTGCGCCCCGAGCGGGTGATCGAGGTGGCCTACGACCACATGGAGGGCAGCCGCTTCCGGCACACCGCGCAGTTCCGCCGCTGGCGGCCGGACCGCACGCCGGAGAGCTGCACCTACGAGCAGTTGGAGGAGCCGGTCTCGTACGATCTCCGCGAGGTGCTGGGGATCTGACGAGACGCCAGAGGCCCGACCCGGTACGACGGGTCGGGCCTTCGCCGGGCGAGGTGGACGGTCAAGCCCGCACGGTGGAGGGGAAGTGGCCGGACGGGAGCGAGGGCGAGCCACTGCCGGAGGCCGAGGGGGAGCCGGAGGCCGAGCCGGGACCCGAGGCCGAGCCGGAGGCCGAGCCGGGAGCCGAGGCCGAGCCGGAGGCCGAGGGGGAGCCGGAGGGCGAGCCGGGAGTCGAGGGCGCGGGGGTCGCGGGCGGGATGGAGTAGACGTTCTTCGGGGAGACGATCTTGGTGATCTCGTTCGCGAACAGCGAGGACGGCTCCGAACCCTGGTACAGCACATCGGTGTTGAGCAGCAGCACCAGGGTGCTCTGGGCGTCCGGCAGGTAGACGGCCACGCTCTCGTAGCCCGGCATCGAGCCGTTGTGCCCGATCCAGCCGTTGTTGTTGAACAGCCCGAAGCCGTAGGTGACGCCCGGGTCGCCGGTCGGCAGGGTCTTCAGTCGCTCGGCCTGGCTGGCCGGACTGATGATCGCGCCGGTGGCCATGGTCTTGGCCCAGCTCTGCAGGTCGGCGAGCTGGGAGATGACCGCCCCGGCGGTCCAGGCCCAGGACGGGTTCCAGTTGGTGGCGTCCTGGATGTCCCCGTTGGGCGTCTGGTCGGTGTAGCCGTGGGCGTGCGGGTCGGGGAGGGTCCCGTCGGTGGGAAAGCTCGTCTTGCCCAGCGAGGCGGGCGAGAACACCTGGGCCTGGAGGAAGTCGCCGGCCGACTGCCCGCCGACCTTCTCGATCAGCTTGCCCAGCAGGATGTAGTTGCTGTTGTTGTACTGGAACTTGGTCCCGGGCGGGAACACGGCGGGGTGCTTGTAGCCGTAGGCGAGCAGCTGGTCCGGGGTGAACACGTGCTGCGGGTCGTTGATCAGGGTGTTCACGAAGTCCGGGTCGGAGCTGTACGGGAACAGGCCGCTGCGCATGTCGCCGAGCTGGCGGACGGTGATCCCGTCGCCGCCGGGGACGCCGTCCACGTACTTGGAGATCGGGTCGTCCAGGCTGACCTTGCCCTGGTCCACCAGGCGCAGCACCGCCGTCGCCGTGAACGTCTTGGTCTCGCTGCCGATCCGGGTGAAGAGCCCGGGGTCCATCGGTGTCCTGGCGGTCTTTTCGGCGACGCCGAAGGACTTCTGGTAGTTGCCGCCGGGCGTGATCAGTCCGACGGAGATGCCGGGGACGGAGGTCTGGCTCATCACCCGCTGGATCGCCGCGTCCAGCCGCGAGGTGACGTCGGAGGTCAGCGGCACCACCGCGCCGGAGGACGCGTTCCCTGGGCTCGGCGAGGCGGTCGCGGACGGGCTGAGCGCGGCGGGTTCGGCGGTGACGGCAGGGCCGGCGCCCTGCTGGGGGGGCTTCGAGTCACCAGAGCAGGCCGTGCCGGCGAGCAGGCCGGACAGGGCCAGGGCGGCGGCGGCCGCGCGGCCGGCGGTGCGGGGAGCGGCCGGGCGCGGCCGTCGGGTCTTGGTCATGTGTCGAGGCGCCTCTCTGGGGCGAAGGGCCCCGGAGCGCCTGCTCCACGGGGCCGCACGGGAGCGTCGCCACCGTAAGCACCGGCCTCGAACACCCGCGCGCCGATCGCGGCCCGGCTGGCCCGAACGGACCCAACCCCCACCCGAGTGGCCCGTCCCGCTGGCGGCGCGTTGTCAAGTACCCGGGCCCGACGGCCGGTTGGTGTCGCCACCGGCGCCCCGCGCTCGGCCGGACGGGTGAGCACCGGCATGCCGCAGCCGCCCCCGCCCCCAGCTCGGGCACGATCGTTCAGCCCAGCTGTGGCCGCCCTTAAGAATTCCTCGATGGACCGCACCCCCTCCCACCAGGCAGATTTCTGCCTGCCGGAACGTGCCCGTCAGGAGCGGCCGAACCGCGCCCCTCGGCCTTGCTCGTATCCGAAGGCCGTCCCCGATCCGCACGTCAGGAGCCGTCGCCCGTGAAGGCACTCGTCAAGCAGAACGCCGAGCCCGGGCTCTGGCTGATGGACGTCCCCAAGCCCGAGATCGGCCCCGGTGAGGTGCTGATCAAGGTGCTGCGGACCGGCATCTGCGGCACCGACCTGCACATCCGCAAGTGGGACGGCTGGGCGCAGCAGACCATCAAGACCCCGCTCGTCCTCGGCCACGAGTTCGTCGGCGAGGTCGCCGAGATCGGCGCCGGCGTCGCGGACATCGCGATCGGCGACCTGGTCAGCGGCGAGGGCCACCTGGTCTGCGGCAAGTGCCGCAACTGCCTGGCCGGCCGCCGCCACCTGTGCCGCAACACCATCGGCCTGGGCGTCAACCGCGACGGCGCCTTCGCCGAGTACGTGGCCCTGCCCGCCTCCAACGTCTGGGTGCACCGGGTGCCGGTCGACCTCGACGTGGCCGCGATCTTCGACCCCTTCGGCAACGCCGTGCACACCGCGCTGTCCTTCCCGCTGGTCGGCGAGGACGTGCTGGTCACCGGCGCCGGCCCGATCGGCATCATGGCCGCCGCCGTCGCCAAGCATGCCGGCGCCCGCAGCGTGATGATCACCGACGTCTCCCCGTACCGCCTCGACCTGGCCCGCCAGGTCGGCGTGACGCTGGCGCTCAACGTCGCCGAGCACACCATCGAGGAGGGCCAGCAGAAGCTGGGCCTGCGCGAGGGCTTCGACGTCGGCCTGGAGATGTCCGGCCGCCCCGAGGCGATGCAGTCGATGATCGCCAACATGACCCACGGCGGGAAGATCGCCATGCTGGGCCTGCCGGCCGAGCAGTTCCCGGTCGACTGGGCCTCGATCGTCACCTCGATGATCACCATCAAGGGCATCTACGGCCGCGAGATGTTCGAGACCTGGTACGCGATGTCCGTGCTGCTGGAAGGCGGCCTGGACCTCAGCCCGGTGATCACCGGCCGCTACGCCGCCACCGACTTCGAGGCCGCCTTCGACGACGCCGCGAGCGGCAACTGCGGCAAGATCATCCTCGACTGGACCGCCTGAGCACCCCGCTGACGCCAAAGGAGCCTGTTGTGTTCGACAACGTGCGCGCCGACATCGCCACCACCCTCGACGAGATCCGCGAGGCCGGCCTGTTCAAGCCGGAGCGGATCATCGGCACCCCGCAGAGCGCGGCGGTCACCGTCACCGGTGGCGGTCGCCCGGGCGAGGTGCTGAACTTCTGCGCCAACAACTACCTCGGCCTGGCCGATCACCCCGAGGTGCTCGCCGCCGCGAAGGACGCGCTGGACCGCTGGGGCTACGGCATGGCCTCGGTCCGCTTCATCTGCGGCACCCAGGACGTGCACAAGGAGCTGGAGGACCGCCTCTCGGCCTTCCTCGGCCAGGAGGACACCATCCTCTACTCCTCGTGCTTCGACGCCAACGGCGGCGTCTTCGAGACGCTCCTGGACGCCAATGACGCCGTCATCTCCGACGCGCTCAACCACGCCAGCATCATCGACGGCATCCGGCTCAGCAAGGCCCGCCGCCACCGCTACGCCAACCGCGACATGGCCGACCTGGAGCAGCAGCTCAAGGAGACCCAGGACGCCCGCCGCCGCCTGATCGTCACCGACGGCGTCTTCTCGATGGACGGCTACGTCGCCCCGCTGCGCGAGATCTGCGACCTGGCCGACCGCTACAACGCCATGGTCATGGTCGACGACTCGCACGCCGTCGGCTTCGTCGGCGCCGGCGGCCGCGGCACGCCCGAACTGCACGGCGTGATGGACCGGGTGGACATCATCACCGGCACCCTGGGCAAGGCGCTGGGCGGCGCCTCCGGCGGCTACGTCGCCGCCCGCCGCGAGATCGTCGCCCTGCTGCGCCAGCGCTCCCGCCCGTACCTGTTCTCCAACTCGCTGGCCCCGGTGATCGCGGCCGCCTCGCTGAAGGTGCTCGACCTGGTCGAGCAGTCCAACGAGCTGCGCGAGAAGCTGGCGGCCAACACCGCGCTGTTCCGCAGCCGGATGACCGAGGCCGGGTTCGAGATCCTGCCGGGCGACCACCCGATCGCCCCGGTGATGATCGGCGACGCGGCCAAGGCCGGGCGGCTCGCCGAACTCCTGCTGGAGCGCGGCGTGTACGTGATCGGCTTCTCCTACCCGGTCGTCCCGCACGGCCAGGCCCGGATCCGGGTGCAGCTCTCCGCGGCGCACTCCACCGAGGACGTCGAGCGCGCCGTCGCCGCCTTCGTGGACGCGCGCGCCGCGCTGGGGGAGTGATCCTTCGATAGACCACCCGCGGGCCGGACCGCTCGGAACCGGTCCAGCCCGCGGGCTCACAACGTCCGTGCGGCGGTGGCGAATCGATTCACCACCGCCGCACGGCCACCAACCACCTGCCCCACCCTCCCGCTTCGGGGGTGGGACGCCGGCCCGCACCGGCGTCCCACCCCCGTTCGCGGTTCCTGCCGCAGCCGCAGCCGCCGCCACCTCACGTTACCGGCCAGTAATTTGGCTGATCATCACCTCCCCCGAGCTGTCGTCGGCTCGTTAGGCTCGCCGCGATCACATCGGGTGAACCCAGGGAGCAGAGCGTGATGGCACGACCCAACCGGACCGGCGGACACCGGGCATTGAGCGCCGTTCTCGTCGCGGCACTCGGGCTCGGCGCGGGGGCGGTGGCGGCCCAACCCGCCGTCGCGGCGCCCGCGTTCGGTGCTGCGTCGGCGTCGGCGTCATCGTCGGCGTTCGGAGGCTTCCGGCTGGCCGACATCACCGCCGCGGACGGAGTCGTCCTCAAGGCCGACGTGTTCACCCCGCCCGCCGGGACGCCTGGCGCGGACGCCCAGGGGCAGTACCCGGTGGTGGTGCAGCCGGCAAGTTGGGGGCAGAACGACCTGGAGTACGTCGCCCAGGGGCACCGTTTCGCGGCCGCCGGGTACGTTGTCGTGACGTACACCGTGCGCGGGTTCTGGGGTTCGGGCGGGGAGGTGGACGTCGCCGGGCCCAAGGACGTCGCCGACATCTCGACGGTGATCGACTGGGCGCTCGCCCACACCCCCGCGGACCCCGACCGGATCGGCATGGTCGGGCTGTCGCTCGGCGGCGGCCTCACCCTCCTCGGCGCCGCGTTCGACCCGCGGATCAAGGCCGTCGCCTCGCTGAGCGGCTGGGCCGACCTGACCGACGCGCTGTACAGCGGGCAGACCCGGCACACCCAGGCCGCCACCAGGCTGGCCACGATCGAGGGCCTGACCGGCCGCAAGAGCCCGGAGTTCGCGACCGCCCTGGACGATCTGTTCGCCGACCACGACCTGCCCGAGGTGGTCAAGTGGGCGAACGTCCGCTCACCGGCCACCTACCTGGACCGGATCAACGCCCACGGCACCGCCGTCTACCTCGCCAACGGCTGGAGCGACAGCTTCTTCAACCCCGGCCAGATGACGGACTTCTACCAGAAGCTCACCGTCCCCAAGCGCCTCGAACTGCGCCCCGGCGACCACGCGAGCCAGGAGTTCACCGGCCTGCTCGGCTTCTCCAATGCCACCTGGGACGGCGCCCGCACGTGGCTCGACCGCTACCTCAAGGGCGCCGCGGGCGCCCGCGACGGAGTCGACCTGGAGGTCCGCCCGACCGGTGCCCACGAGGCGTACCCGGACTGGAGCTCCGCCGGCTCCCGCACCGAGCAGCTGACCTTCGGCGACACGTCCACCGTGCGCGGCGACGAGCCCTCCGGTGCGAGCGGCGGCATCGTCCTGCTCTCCGGCCTGGTCGACCAGTGGCTGCACCAGCCGCCGACCGCCCTGGTGCCCCTGCTCGACCGCGACGCCGCCGCCGTCCGGCGGTCGGAGCGGTACTGGCAGGGCCTCTCCGTGCGCGGAGCCGTCCGGGTGCACAGCACCGTCACCGCCTCCGCGCCGCAGGGCACGGCCGTCGCCTACCTCTACGACACGGACGCCCTCGGCGTCGGGCGCCTGATCGCGCACGCCCCGCAGAGCTGGAGCGGACGGCCGGCGGGGCAGCCCTTCCCGCTGGACGTCACGCTGTTCCCCACCGCGTACGACCTCCCGGCCGGCCACCGGCTCACGCTCGTGCTCGGCACCCACGACGACCTGTACGGCGGCGAGACGCCGAAGGGCAGCACGGTGACCTTCGGTCCGGCGGAGGTCTCGCTGCCGGTCCGCTGAGGCCCCGGCGCCCACCACGGTCCCGCCACGGGGCGGGCCGTTGGTCAACAGCTGAGATGGATTCGATCAGGAAATACGTCAACTGCCGTAGACGGCGCGGGGGCGGGTGGCGGCCCGGCCCCGCGCCGGGGCGGGTCACAGCCGGCGCAGGAAGACGTCCAGGTAGGTGCTGGTGTCACCCGGCACCAGGTTGGCGTCCTCCGCGGTGAAGACCACGGTGTCGCCGGTGGCGTCGACGTACGGGCTGTCGGAGCCGCCGGTGCTCTGCGAGCCGTCCTGGGCGGCGCTGACCCGCTCGATCCGCCCGGTCCGCAGGTCCCGGCGGAACACGTCGTTCTGCTGGTTGGTGTCGTCGGGCACCAGGTTGTCGGCGCCGGAGTCGAAGTAGACCCAGCGGCCGTCGGAGGTCATGGCGGGGTCGTAGGCGCCCTCGGTGGTCGTGGTGCCGGGCAGGAAGGTGTTGATCCGGGTGATCGTGCCGGTGGCCAGCTCGCGGGCGTAGAGGTCCATCCGGATGCCGTGCGAGCCGGGCCGGCCGGCGACGTAGACCGGCAGGCCGTAGAGGGCGAAACGGCCGTCGGGGCTGATCCGGGCGTCGCCGCCGGCGCCGCGCAGCTCACCGGTGGTGTCGTCCAGGCTGGCGCCGGTGATCTTGCCGGTGTCGGCCTTCCAGACGTAGTACGGGTAGAAGCGGGGGCCGGCCAGCAGGTCCGCGGTGCCGGTGGCCGCCGTCGGGGTGGTCGCGGCGGGCTGCTGCGGGACGAGGTTGCCCGCCCGGGAGGTGAAGCCGACGGTGGCGCCGTCCGCGCTGATGGTCGGGCGGAAGGAGTTGTTGTCGGCGGTGGTGCCGTCGAAGCCGGTGGTGATCAGCCGGGTGGTGTGGGTCCAGCGGTCGGTGACGAAGACGTTCTCCTTGCCGCGGCGCACCCCGGGGGCCAGGTCGGTGCGGTTGGAGGCGTAGGCGACGTAGCGGCCGTCCCGGCTCAGGGTGGGGCTGTCGGCGCTGCGGATGGTCTCGTCGTCGCCGGTGGTGAGGCTGCCGCCGGTGATCAGCTCGGTGTGGCCGGTCCAGCGGTCGCGGACGTAGACGTCGCCGGCGTGCTTGGCCTGGCCGGGCACCACGTTGGTGGCGGTGGTGCTGAAGGCGACGTACCGGCCGTCGGCGCTGATCGAGGCGTCCGAGGTGGCGGCGTTCAGCGGGGAGCCGTCGTCGGCCACGCTGGCCCGCTCGATGTGGCCGTTGCGCAGGTCCCGGACGTAGACCTCGCTGGCGTTGGGGGTGCCGTCGACGGGCAGCAGGTTGGTCGCGGTCGAGGAGAACAGCGCGGAGCGGCCGTCGGCGCTCAGCCCGAGCGCGTACGAGTAGCCGTTGAGCTGCTCGCCCTTGGTGCCCTCGCTGACCCGGGCGGTGTCGCCCTTGGGCGGCCGGGCCTCGGCGGCCGGCACCACGGCACCGACCGCGAGGGCGGCCACCAGGACGCAGCCGGTGCGGGCCAGCCGGCGGCGGGAACGAGCGGTGGTCATGGAAATCCTCCCCGGATGACGAGTGCCGGGCCCTCGAATCCCCGTGAATCCCCAGCGGCCCGGCTCGGCCACGAGCCAAGCGCCGATCGAGCGCGACGGTCAACGGGCCGAAGCGATCTCCGCCGGAAATACGCCACCGGTGGTACTGCCGCCCGCGGACCCACCCGGAGGCGCCCGCGGACCCACCCGGACGTGCCCCCGGACTCAGCCGGACGGGTCAGCCGCGGCACGCTGGCAGAATTGGCCTGTGATCGACGCACGACGGCTGCGGACCCTCCGGGCCGTGGCGGACCACCGCACCGTGACCGCCGCGGCGGCCGCCCTCTACCTGACCCCCTCCGCGGTCTCCCAGCAGCTGGCCGCCCTGGAGCAGGAGACCGGCCACGACCTGCTGGCCCGGGAGGGCCGGGGCGTGCGGCTGACCGCCGCCGGGGAGATCCTGCTCGGCCACGCCGACGCGGTCCTCGCCCAGCTGGAGCGCGCCGAGGCCGACCTCGCCGCGTACAGTGCGGGCGTCGCGGGCGAGGTCACCGTCGCCTCCTTCGCCACCGGCATCTCGCACGTGCTGGCCCCGGCGATCGGCCTGCTCGCCGGGCGGGCGCCGGGCGTACGGCTCAAGGTGCTGGACGCCGAGGGCGACGCCAGCCTGCCGATGGTGCTGGACGGCCGGGCCGACCTCGCGGTGGCCGTCGAGTACCGGGGCGCCCCGCGCGCCGACGACGCCCGGCTCACCCGGGTCCCGCTGTACGCCGAGCCCTTCGAGGCCGTCCTGCCGCTGGCCCACCCGCTGGCCGCCGAGTCGGGGCCGCTCGCGGTGGCCGCGCTCGCCGACGAGCCGTGGATCGGCCCGTACCCGGGCAACCCCTGCCACGACGTGGTCCTGCTGGCCTGCGAGCACGCCGGCTTCCAGCCGCGTCTGCTGCACTCCTCGGACGACTTCCGCGCCGTCGTCGCCCTGGCCTCGGCCGGTTCGGGCGTCGCCCTCGTCCCGCGTTCGGCGCTGCGCGGGGTGGACCTGGCCCGGGTCGCGGTCCGGCGGGTGGACAGCGAGCTGGCCACCCGCCGGGTCTTCGCCGCCGTCCGGGCCGGCGCCGACGGGCATCCGCTGATCCGTCCGGTCCTGGACTCCCTCGCCGAGGCGGCCGCCTCGGGCGCGTGACGCCGGTGTTCTCCGCGGAACGCAGCCGGAGGCCGCTGAACGGAGGCGGGCCGCCGCGTCGCCTGCCGACTCCGTGCGCCCAAGTCCCGCCCTGTAGGCGGGCCTTGGGCAGTCCCACGGCGCGCGGGGGCCGACGCCGCGGGTCGGCGAGCGTCGGGTTCTCCCCGCCGCCCCCAGCGGGCGAATGCGGCGGCCCGATAGGGTCGGGCAAAGGGTTCGTGTGCGAGCGGGGAGGGGAAGCGCCATGTCGGTTGCCGTGTGGGCGGCCCTCCGCCGCCGGCCGTCGGCCTTCCTGTGGTCGTGGTGGCCGCTGCGTGCCTGGGCGTTCCTGCTGACCGGCACCGTCCAGGGCGCCGTCTCGCTGCTGGTGCTGGCCGCGCTGCTGTTCGTCGGGGTCGGGCTGTCCCTGTTCGGCATCGGACTGGTGGTGCTGGCCGGGGTGGCCGTGCTCGGGGTGCCGCTCGCCGCGCTGGAGCGGCGCCGGCTGCTCCTGGTCGAGCCCGTCCCGCTGCCCGACCCGCACGGATCGCTGCCCGGCGCGGGTGCGGCGGCCTGGCTGCGGACCCGGCTGAAGGAGCGGGCGACCTGGCGCGAGCTGGCGTACCTGCTGATCCACACCGTGCTGTTCACGGCGAGCGGCCTCGGTTTCGTCGCGCTGCTGGGCCTGTCGCTGATGCTGCTGGCGACGCCGGTGATCGTGTGGGCGATCAGCCCGGACACCGTGATGCTGATCCCCGGCCGGCCGATCTCGGAGCCGCTCGCCGCGCTGCCCGGCAGCGCGGCGGGAGTGGTCGGGCTGGTGCTCTCCGCCTACGCCGGGTGCCTGCTGGCCGGGGCCCAGGTGTGGACGGCACAGTTCCTGCTGGCGATGCGGGACGAGGACCTCGGCGGCCGGGTCGTCGAACTCACCCGCTCCCGGGCCCGGTTGGTGGACGCCTTCGAGGCCGAGCGGCGCCGGATCGAGCGCGACCTGCACGACGGCGCCCAGCAGCAGCTGCTCGCCCTGAGCATGACCCTGGGCCTGGCCGAACTGGAGCTGCGCGGGCAGCACCCGGCCGCGGCCGGGCTGGTCACCCGGGCCCGCGGCGAGGCCAAGCAGGCCCTGGAGCAGCTGCGCACCCTGGTGCGCGGGATCCATCCCCAGGTGCTGACCGACCACGGGCTGCCCGCGGCGGTCGCCGAGGTGGCGCTGCGCAACCCGATCCCGGTCACCGTCGACATCGACCTGCCGCACCGGCTGCCCGGCCCGGTGGAGACGGCCGCCTACTTCACCGTCCGGCACACCAGTACCACCTGTGCCCGACCGCTCCCGGAGCCCGGTGGGCTTGGTGAGTGAGCACCCGTCCATTCCAGCCGCGCGGGGAGGTGACGTCATGACAGCCAGGTTGAGACCCGGTGGTCGGGTTTCCCCTACCATCCGTGCCCGCGGGGCCCCGTGATCGTGCCCGAACCGTCGCGGCGGGACCGCGTAGGGTGGCGGGAAGGAAGCCCGGCCGCACCCCCCAGGAGACACCTCATGCCCTCGACCGCTGTTCCCGCCGGCCCGCTGCCGGTCGGGGTGATCGGCCTCGGCGACATCGCGCAGAAGGCGTACCTGCCGGTGCTCACCGCCGTGCCCGGGCTGGACCCGCGGCTGATGACCCGGGACCGGGCCAAGCTGGACCGGCTGGGGGAGACGTACCGGATCGACGCCGAACGGCGGTTCGCCGACCTGGGCGAGCTGATCGACAGCGGCATCCGGGCCGCCTTCGTGCACGCGGCCACCGACCAGCACGTGCCCATCGTCGAGCGGCTGCTCGGCGCCGGGGTGGACGTGTACGTGGACAAGCCGCTGGACCACACCCTGGACGGCGCCCGGCGGCTGGTCGACCTCGCCGACCGCACCGGCCGCTCGCTGATGGTCGGGTTCAACCGGCGCCACGCGCCCGGCTACGCGCAGGCGCTGGAGCGCCCGCGTGACCTGATCGTGCTGCAGAAGAACCGCGAGGGCCTGGCCGAGGCCGCCCGGACGCTGGTCTTCGACGACTTCGTGCACGTCGTGGACACCCTGCGGTTCCTGGTGCCCGGCGAGGTCGAGCACGTGGACGTCCGGGCCCGGAAGGACCGGGACGGCCTGGTGGAGCACGTGGTGCTCACGCTCGGCGGGGAGGGGTTCACCGCGCTGGGGATCATGAACCGGGTCTCCGGCTCGACCGAGGAGGTGCTGGAGGTCTCCGGCGGCGACTCCAAGCGCGAGGTGCGCAACCTGGCCGAGGTGATCGACCATCGCGGCCAGCCCACCGTGCGCCGGCGCGGTGACTGGGTGCCGGTGGCCCGCCAGCGCGGGATCGAGCAGTGCGTCCTGGCCTTCCTCGACGCCGTGCGGGCCGGGAAGACCCTGGACGCCCACGACGCGCTGCGCACCCACGAGCTGTGCGAACTGATCGTGGAACGCATCGAGGCGGTCTGACCGGCCGGGCGGGGTGCGGCGCTTCATCGGCATGTCATCGGCCGCTGCCATGGTTCGTCCGTTGACCTGGGCCGACCGCGTGCCGCGACCGAGCGGGCGGGTCGGCCAACCTCGTGGGGAGGATCGAATGCAAGCTCGAAGGATCGCTGCCGCGTCGGCCGGACTCCTGCTGACCGTCGGACTGACGGTGGCTCAAGGAGCGACCGCACAGGCGGCCACCACGCGCGTGACCGCCCCGTGTGAGGGCACCTACACGATCGTCGTCGGGGGCACCGGCAGCTCGTGGAACAAGGACGGCTTCTCCGGCAACATCCAGCAGCACGTCGGGTACCCGACCCAGATCCCCAACGGCGCCAGCACGCGGGCGGGTGTCGACGAGCTGAACCGGCTGGTCCGCGACCAGCGCGCCGCGTGTCCGGGCCAGCACGTCAAGATGGCCGGGTACTCCCTGGGGGCCGGGGTGGTGCACGTCTGGGTCACCGAGAACTGGCAGACCTTCGACAACGTCAACGCCATCCTCATCGCGGACCCGAAGCGCCAGGGCCCTCCCGGCGCCAACGGCGGCGCGGTGCCCTTCGGTGGCATCATCGGCGCGCCGCTCGCCGGCGCCGACCGGTTCTTCGGCAACGTGCCGGTCAAGACGATCTGCCACTGGGACTACGTCTGCGACGAGTCCGCCGGCATCTGGACCTATCCGGCCAACCACGTCAACAACTACCCCGAAGATTTCAACATGGACCACCACAACGACAGCGCCAACGAGCAGTGGTACAACGGCGCCTGGTACCCGGCGAGTTGGTAGTCGTCGGCCGCCCGTCGGCCCGATCCTGAGCCGCGCTCCCACGCCACCCGCCGGGGGGCGGGGGAGCGCGTCATCGGGATGTCATCACCCCTCCCTAACGTGGCCGCGTACGGACAAGACCCGGACCGGCAGGGAGAGGACGGACCGATGGCGCTGAGCGCACTCGAACGGGAGGGCCCCGAGCGGAGGGGGCCCGGGCGGAGGGGACTCAAGCGGAGGCTGGCGGTGGCGGCCATCGCCGTCGTGCCGCTGCTGGGCCCGACGGCGGCCGCCGGATCGCCGGCCGTCGCACCGGCGCCGGACAAGCCGACGATCCGCTACACCGAGTACGGCATCCCGCACATCATCGCCGCCGACCTGGCGGGGCTGGGGGAGGGATACGGGTACGCGGCGGCCAAGGACAACATCTGCACCCTGGCCGACACCTACCTGATGGTCAACGCCCAGCGATCCCGCTACCTGGGCCCGGACGGCAAGGCGAGCCCCGGCCAGAACCAGAACACCACCACCAACCTCAACAGCGACCTGTACTTCCAGCGGATCAACGACAACCGCGTGGTGGAGGGGCTGATCGACCAGCCCGCGCCCAAGGGCCCGGAGCCGGAGGTCAAGGAGGCCATCCGCGGCTACGTCCAGGGGTACAACCGGTACCTGGCCGAGACCGGCGTGAACAACATCTCGGACCCGGCCTGCCGCGGCGCGGCCTGGGTGCGGCCGATCACCGAGCTGGACGTCTACCGGCACGCGCACGCCGAGATCATCATGGGCAGCGCCGATCCGCTGCTGGACGGCGAGGTGAACGCCGCGCCCCCGGGGGCCTCGGTCGCCGCCCAGTCGAGTGGGGCCCAGCCCGTGCCCTCCCCGGAGGAGACCGGCAACAGGATCCGCGAGGCGATGGCCGCCGCCCGCCAGCAGGGCGGCATGGGCAGCAACGCCCTCGCCGTGGGCTCCCAGGGCGTCTCCGGCGGCACCAGCATGCTGCTGGCCAACCCGCACTTCCCCTGGCAGGGCAAGAACCGGATGTGGCAGGCCCAGTTGACCATCCCGGGGCGGTTCAACGTCTCCGGGGCCAGCCTGCTCGGCCTGCCCGCCGTGAACATCGGGCACAACGACGACGTCGCCTGGACCCACACCGTCGCCACGGTGGCCCCGTTCGGGCTGTTCGACGTCCAGGTGGACCCGCTGCACCCGACCAACTACCTGGTGGACGGCACCTGGCAGCCGATGACCTCGCAGCAGGTCGGCGTCGACGTGCTGAACCCGGACGGCTCCGTCGGCAGGGTCACCAGGACGCTCTGGTCCACCCGGTACGGCCCGATCACCACCTCGATCCTCGGCAACCCGCTGCCCTGGGTGGTGAGCGCGCATGCGGTGCGCGACGCGAACATGGACAACCTGCGGGCGTTGAACACCTGGTTCCACCTCGACCAGGCCAAGGACGTCAACGACGTGGTGAACTCCCTGGAGACCACGGAGGGCGTCCCCTTCTTCAACACCGTCGCCTCGGACCGCAAGGGCAACGCGCTGTACGCGGACATCCAGGCCGCCCCGAACATCACCGACGCCCACGCGCAGTCCTGCCTCACCCTGACGGGTCAGGTGCTGTTCAACCAGCAGCTGCGGCTGCCCAACGTGCCGCCGGTCTCCATCTTCGACGGCAAGCGCAGCGAGTGCGACTGGCCGAACGACCCGAACGCGGTCGCGCCCGGACTGATGGACCCGCACGCGCAACCGCGCCTGATCCGCTCCGACTTCGTGGGCAACGCCAACGACAGCGCCTGGCTGGCCAATCCCGAGCAGCCGCTGTCCTTCCCCCGGGTGATGGGCGACACCGCGCAGCCGCGCTCGCTGCGCACCCAGGAGCTGATCCTGACCGCGCAGAACCGGATCAACGGCAACGACGGCCTGCCGGGCCGGGGCTTCACGCCGGAGAACATGCGGCAGCTGCTGTTCGCCGACAACAGCAGGGCGGCCGACCTGGCCCTCAACGCCACGGTGAGCGCCTGTCAGGGCGCGCCGTTCGGGCTCGTCCTGGTGGACGGGAACCTGGTCAACATCAGCGAGGCGTGTCCGATCCTGGCCGCCTGGAACCACAAGTACACGGCGGACAGCCGGGGTTCCTGGCTGTTCGAGAACTTCTGGTTCTACCTGACCAACGGGCAGGCGATCGAGAAGCTGCCGTGGCGGGTCCCCTTCGACCCCAAGGACCCGGTGCACACGCCCAATTCGCTGGACGCCGGGAACGACAGCGTCCGCAACTCGCTCGCCCGGGCCGTCCTCGCGCTGCGCAACGCGGGCATCGCGTTGAACGCGCCGCTGTCGGACGTCCAGAAGGTCACCCGCAACGGCGAGCAGATCCCGATCCACGGCTCGATCCACGAGCTGGGCGTGCTGAACGTGGTCACGCCCGGCACGGTCGACGGCAAGCTCGACATCACCTTCGGCTCCAGCTTCATCCAGGAGACCAGGTTCACCGCCGACGGCCCGCCCGAGTCCGCGTCCGTACTGGCCTACTCCCAGTCGGCCAACCCGAACTCGCCGCACTACGCCGACCAGACCAAGCTGTTCTCGGCCGGCCAGTGGGTGACCGAGCGGTACACCGAGGACCAGATCGCGGCCTCCCCGGCGCTGGAGGTCAAGGTCCTCGACTGAGGCCGCGCCGCGCACCACCACGACCACGACCACGAGGGGGAACACCGTGACGAGGACACTTCACCGCTGGCGAACGGTGGTGGCCCTGCTGGCCGCCGTCGTCGGCTTCATCGGGACGGCCGCCACGGTCGCTCCCGCCCGAGCCGCCGGCACGGGCGCACCGCCGCGGATGACGGACGGGTTCGGCCTGACCCAGGTCGACCCGACCGTGGGCGGTCCCACCGACTTCTACCTCACCGTGACCACACCCGAGGTCACGGGCAAGCACCACATCAAGATCATCCTGCCGAGCGGCTACTACGACGACCCGGCCCGGCGCTACCCGGTGCTGTACTTCCTGCACGGATCGCCCGACGACCCGATCCGGCAGAACTACCCGGCGCTGACGACCTCCAACGCGATGATCACCGTCATCCCGGACGGCGGCGCCCGCGGCTGGTACGCGAACTGGCTGAACCAGAACACCCAACTCGGGGCCCAGAACTGGGAGAACTTCCACCTCAACCAGGTGATCCCGTTCATCGACGCGAACCTGCGGACCATCCCCACGAGGAAGGCCAGGGCCGTCGCCGGGGTCTCGATGGGCGGGTTCGGCGCCCTCCACTACGCCCAGGACCACCCCGAGCTGTTCAGCCAGACCGCGTCCCTGTCGGGGGACATCGACCTGTCGGCCGACTCCATGGACCTGCGGCTGGCCGTCGTCGCCTCCCTCATCGACGGGCAGGGCGCGATCTGCGGCTCGTCGTCCGGGGTCTGCGACCCCGACAACGACCCCTACAAGCCGGGCGTGGACAGCGACGCCCTGTTCGGCTCGCCCTACCCGGTGTTCAACGCGGACTGGCGGTGGAACGCGGCCGACCCGTCCCAGCACATGGACAAGCTCGCCGGCGTCGGGGTCTCCATCTACGTGGGCAACGGCCACGGCTCGCCCACCGACCTGGAGTTCTGGCTCGAAGGCGCGTCCAAGCACGTCAAGGACCACATGGACGCCCTGGGCATGCCCTACTACTACGTCGACTACGGCGACGGCTCCGCCTGGGGCGGCCAGTGCAACGGCGGCCACAACGGCGGCTGCTGGGAACAGGACCTCCGGGACCTGATCCCCCGGCTGGAGCGGGCCTTCGCCTCCTGACCGCGTCACGGAGCCCGGGGGCTCCACCGGGCTCCACCGCGCTCCACCGGGGAACCGTCCCGGTGGAGCCCGGCGTCCGACCGGTCAGCGCGCTGCTCCGGTGCGGTCCGGGCCCGCCTGGGCGCCGCGCAGGATCAGCTGGTGCGTGCGCCGCAACACCGGACTCGGCGGCACCCCCAGGTCCTCGGCGAGCCGGCGGCGCGTGCGGTCGAACACGGCCAGTGCGTCGGCCTGGCGACCGCCGCGGTACAGCGCCTCCATCAGCATCGCCGCCACCGGCTCGTTCAGCGGGTGCTCGGCGGACAGCGCGACCAGCTCCGCGATCGCCCCGGTGAACTGGCCCAGCGCCAGCCGCCATCGCGACCGCCGCTGGGCGACGGTGATCCGGCGCTCGGTCAGTCGTACCCGCTCCAATTCGGCGAGCGGGCCGGGCAGTCCGGCCAGCGGCTCCCCGCGGAACAGGTCCAGCGCCTGGGAACAGAGGCGGACAGCCTCGGGCAGATCGCCCGCCCGATCAGCCGTACCGGCGGCGCCGACCAGGGCCTCCATGTCGGCGAGGTCCACCTCGGTGGCGCCGACGGCCAGTCGGTAGCCGTACCGGTCGTGTTCGATCACCGAGCCCGGGCAGTCCCCGGTCCGCAGGGTCTTGCGCAGCCGGTAGACGTGGACCGGCACCACGTTGGTGACCGGCGGCTCCGAGCCCCACACGCCGTCGAGCAGCTCCTGCCGGCTGACGGTCCGTCCCCGGTGGAGCGCCAGCGCCGCCAGCACGGCCTGCTGGCGCAGGTGCCCGAGGTCGAGGGGCCGTCCGTCGTGCCAGGCCCGCAGCGGTCCGAGCACGGAGATCCGCACCTTCGGGCCGGCCGTCCGGCCGCCGGTGCCCCGCGGCACCGGGTCCGCGCCCCGGGTGCGGGGGCCGCGGCCGGGGGCGACGAGTCCGCAGTCGAAGGCGTGGACGATGGCGGCGGCCCGGTCGCGCAGGCCGAGCTTCCCGAGGATCCGCGCCAGGTGCCCGGCCACGTCCTCCTCGGAGACGCCGAGGGCGGCGGCGACCTCGTCGTCCCGCAGGCCGCAGCCGACCGCATGGAGCACCTCGCGCTCCTGCTGCCCGAGGACGGCGGCGCTCGGCCGGGTCGTGGTGGCGGTCGACGGCATCGCTGCTCCCTGCGCTCCGGGCCCGCCGGTCCGGCGGACGCCGTCGACAAGCTAGCCGGGGGCACGGCGGGCCCGGAATCCGGAACGATCCGGAGGAGTGCGCGGAACGGCCCGCGCCGGTACCCGTCGGTACGCGCCGGTTCCCGTGGCGATCCGCCGTGCAGGTCAGGGGCAGTCGGCGAGGGTGGGGCGGTCCTTGGTGCGGACGGCGGGCAGCCAGGCGGTGGTGGCGGGGCCGGGGAGGTGCACGCGGTACCAGAGGGTGGAGGAGCTGTCCTCCTCGTCGATGATGGGCAGGCCGGTGGCGAGTTGGCAGTCGGCGTCGAGGGTGTCGTTGTGCCAGACGCGGGTGGGGACGACGTTCTCGGCGGTGTAGGGGCGCCGTGGGTCGACGGCGAGGCCCAGGCTGCACGCCGGGTCGCGGTCGGTGCGGTCCCGGCAGCCGCGTTCGGCGTTGAAGACCCGGATCCGTCCGGGGTGTCCGGCCTGGTCGGAGTGCGGCCAGAGGGCGGCGACGGTGGCAGTGGCCGCGGCGCAGGCGGCGAGGGCGAGCAGGCCGGCGCGCACGCGCGGGCGGCTCCGGCGGCGCGGACGGCGGCCGGACTGGTGGGCGCGGATGCGGGCGAGCAGGCTCTCGGCGGTGTGCGGGGCGCGGGCGGCGTGGGTGGGAGCGAGGCAGTCGGCGGCGAGGGCGCGCCAGAACGGGGGGACGTCGGGGGCCAGCCGCAGGGCGGCGCGGCCCTCGGCGTACTGCTGGGCGGCGGCGCTGCGGGCGGTGGGGGTGGCGCCGGGGAAAGGCGGGACGCCGGCGGCGAACACCTCGTGGATCATGATGCCGAGCGCCCAGATGTCGGCGGTGGCGCGGATCTTGACCCCGTGCTCGCCGAGCGGCTCCTTCCAGCGTTCCGGCGGGAGGTAGTCGGGGGTGCCCATGGGGGCGCAGTGGCCGTGGGTGCCGGTGAGTTCGATGGCGAGGCCGAAGTCGGACAGGCGCACCTCGCCGTCGCGGCCGATGAGGACGTTCTCGGGCTTGAGATCGGTGTGGACCCAGCCGGAGCGGTGGAGGTGGGCCAGGCCCTCGCAGATGCCGGCGATGATCCGGCCGCCCAGGGCCTCGTCGACGGCGGTGGCGAGCAGGTCGCGCAGGGTGCCCCGGGCGCGTTCCATGACCAGGACGATCGCGCCGTCGAGCGCGGGGTGGTCGGGGGCGGTCAGGGTGAGGGTGTCGAGCAGCGGGACCAGCCGGGGGTGCGGCGCGGTGCGGGCCAGCTCGATCTCGCGGCGGGCGGTTTCGGCGACGTTGCGGGCCTGGCGGGGAGCGAGTCCGGCGGTCGGCAGCACCTTGAGTGCGACCGTGTCGTCCACCTCGGGTGCGTCCTCCGGTTCGGACCGCGTGGCTCGGTGGGCGGCGTAGACCGTCGCCCAGCCGCCTTCGCCGATGGGTTCGACGACGGTCCACTCGCCGACCCGGTGGCCGGGTGGCAGCAGTTCCTCGCCGTCCCCGTGGAAGGCCGGGTCGTGCGGCATCGAGGTCCCTCCCTACCGTCCGGGCTCGGCGGCTTCGGGACGCGGCAGCAGCGCGAGGTGCTCCTCGCGGACGATGCCGAACTTCAGGGCGAGTCCGACCACCGCCTCGCGCTTGCCGTTGCGGCGCTCCGTGCGGTCCGTGCCGTCGGGCACGTCGATGCGGAGCTTCTCGTCGGCGAGGTAGTCGATGTGCGAGCTGACCGCGCGGGCGGTGAGCCGGGCGCAGGCCGGGTGGCTGCGCAGCCGCGCGACCACCTGGGGGGTGGTGGGCACGGCGGCGGGGGAGCGGTCGCGCAGCCACGGTTCGCAGAGCGCGACCAGAACCAGGAAGTAGGTGGCGGTCTCGTCCAGGGAGTACGCCGTCATGGTGCGGCTCTCCCAGGAGCCGACGCGGGCGTGCGGGTCCAGGTAGACGTGGTCGGGCGCGAACACCTGGAAGGACAGCGGCGTCTCGCGCCGCGAGGGCAGCACGACCCGGGAGAACTCGAACGGGATCGGTGCGCCGATCCGCCGGGGCGGCACGCGCAGGTACTCGCCGGCGCCCTCCGGGTTCTCCACCAGGTAGGTGTGGGTGTTGCTGAGGTTGCTCAACTGCCAGTGGTCGTCGGTCGCGTGGATCTCCCCGGCGAGTCGGGAGACCGTCTCGTCGCCGAACCGGAGCTCCACCGGCGTGGTGGCGGAGCCGCGGCCGAAGCGGGCCCGCTCTCCCGGACCGAGCCGCAAGGTGACCGCTTCGGCACCGTTCCCCTCCGGCAGGTGGACGAGAATCCCGCTCACCGTTCCTCCGTCCCGCGCACCGCTCCCCCGTTTCGCCTTCCGGCCCTTGCCGGACGGACGAACGCTACCTCTTTGAGCATGACAATAAACCGTATGGTGACACAGACCATTTGACGGCGAGTCAGCGGGACGGATGCGGAACGGGTGGACAGGGCGGTCAGCGCCCCGGGGCGGCACGGCCCGCAGGCGGGAGCACGACTGCTCCCGCCCGCGGGTGACCGCCGTGGTGATCAGTTGACGGCCGGTCCGGCGGTGGTGTTGAGCCAGGCCCAGTCGGACCAGGTGGAGAAGCCGGTCTGCCACTTGTGGTAGACGCCGGCGCTGCTGGCGCCGAAGACCTCGATCCGTCCGTCGGCGTCGGCGGTGGCGAAGATCTCGGTGCCGCCGCCGCCGAAGGTGTCCCACTGGCCGTAGGACGCGTTCACTCCGGTCTGCCAGATGTGCTGCGCGGTCGTGCCGTTGATGGCGAACGCCTCCACCCGGCCGTCCGGCGAACGCTCACTGCTGATCCGGGAGTCGGCCGGTCCGCCGGCTGCTTCCCAGTCGGACCAACCGGTGGGGCTGGTCTGGTACTTGTGGAAGATTCCGGCCGGGCCGGAGGCGAGGACTTCGAGGCGTCCGTCCTGGTTGTGGTCGACGGTGAGGGCGTGTCCGCCGCCGCCGAAGGTTTCCCAGTTGGACCAGCCGCCGTTGACGGCGGTCTGCCACTGGTGCTGGAAGGTGCCGCTGTTGAGGGCGAAGACTTCGAGTCGGCCGTCGGGGGCCTTGCCGAGGCGGACCTCGCTGTCGGCGGGTCCGCCGCCGGCGGTCTCCCAGTCGGACCAGCCGCTGTTGGGCGCGGTCTGGTACTTGTGGAAGATTCCGGCCGGGCCGGAGGCGAAGACCTCCAGTCGGCCGTCCTGGTTGGCGCCGACGGCGAGGTCGTGTCCGCCGCCGCCGAAGGTCTCCCAGTTCGACCAGGTGCCGGAGGGCTGGAGCTGGTAACGGTGCTGGAGGGTGCTGCCGTTGAGCGCGAAGACTTCGAGGCGGCCGTCCGCGTCCGGGCCGATGGCCAGTTGCGCGCCGCCGGGGCCGCCCAGGGACTCCCAGTCCGACCAGGCGCCGTTCACCGCCGTCTGCCAGGCGTGCGAGACGCCGTTGGCACCGGCCGCGAACACCTCCAGGCGGCCGTCCGCCGACCGCGTGGACACTACCCGCCCGGACTTCGCCGGATACACCAGCGGCGCCGGGCCGGGGTCGTGGTGGCCGAGCCGGTCCGCGGCGGCCTGCGCCGCGCTCAGGTAGCGCTGGTGCGCGCCCTGGTTGTAGGTCGACCAGGGCTGCCAGTTGGTGCCGCCGTTGGAGATGCGGTACGCCGCGTTGGCGTTGCACTGGGCGTCGAAGGCGCAGGCGTCGCTGACCTCGGGGTGCCAGTAGTCGTTGATCTCCCACAGGCCGCGGTCGCGGGACGGCGGGGTGTTGTTCTGGACGTTGGACGCCAGTGGGTCGCAGCTGGACTCGGCCATGCCGACGGCGATCGCGGTCACCAGGGCGTCGCCCCGGAAGCCAGCGTCGTAGCCGACCTCGGCGCACAGGTCGATGCCGGTGGCGGCCGGCGCGGGCGTGGCTCCGGCGGGGACGGTCGGCACGGTGACCGGCAGCAGCAGGGAAGCGGTGGCCAGGGCCAGGCGCGAGGCGCGGAGGGAGAGGGAGGGGAACACCGGGGTGCCCCTCACGCCTTGCGCAGGCGGTCGATGATGCCGTCGATGTCCTGCCGCGTCAGGTCGGGCCGGATGACGTGGCCGCCGGGCACCTTGCGGAAGTTCGCCTCGACCCTACGGGTGGGGTGGTGCGCGGTCAACGTGACCTCCTGGGAACGCGTGACGGCGGTCCGTCCGGACCGCCCGGTGTCGAGCGGTTGGGACGGTAGCCACGCGCCGCGCCGCGCAGAACCCGGAACCATACGGACTGACAGGAGCGGACCGGGCGTACTCGCGCCGCACCCACGAGCTGTGCGAGCCGACCGTGGAGTGGATCGGGCAGCCGGGCAAAGGCGGGGTCACGCCGGGTGAAAGCCAGGAGGAGCCTGGTGATGGACTGAATTGACGCTTCGTCAAGTCACCTGGCCGGAACCGACAGTTCACTGACGCGGTCTTGTCGGGGCACTCTCTACCTCTGATCTCGGCCGGTGCTCCGGATCAGGCCGTGAGCCCGCGGCTATAGTGCCTCCGCTGCCGGTGGTCGCCGGCAGCGGAGGCACTTTCGTAGCACGGGGGACGGCATGGAGTACCGGATCGAGCGGATCGGCCGGGAGGACTGGCAGCGGCTGCGCACCATCCGGCTGGCCCAACTCCTCGACACACCAATGGCGTTCGGTGAGCCCTACGAGTACGCCCGGATCCAGGGCGAGGGCAACTGGCGGGCCCGGACGGACTGGCTGAACGAGCCCGGCCGGATCGGCCTGGTCGCCGTGGACGAGACCGACCAGTGGGTCGCCACCATGCTCTCGACCCCCAGCATCAAGGTCGAGACCGTCGACCTGATCGGCGTCTGGGTCGACCCGGCGCACCGCGGCCGCGACCGCGGTGTCGCCGACACCCTGCTGGACGCCGTCATCGCCTGGGCCCGGGACGGCGGCGCCAAGTGGATGCTGCTCGGCGTGCACGAGGTCAACCACCGCGCCGCCGCCTTCTACCGGCGGCGCGGCTTCACGTACACCGGCGGCGAGACGCCGTACGTGCTGGACGAGGAGGCCCGGATCCTGGAGATGCGCCTCCCGCTCGAATAGGGCCCCTCAGCCGGTCACGTACTGCGCCAGGTGCTCGCCGGTCAGCGTCGAGCGGGCCGCGACCAGCTCGGCCGGGGTGCCCTCGAAGACCACCCGGCCGCCGTCGTGTCCGGCGCCCGGGCCGAGGTCGATGATCCAGTCCGCGTGCGCCATGACCGCCAGGTGGTGCTCGATCACGATCACCGACTTGCCGGAGTCCACCAGCCGGTCCAGCAGGCCGAGCAGCTGCTCGACGTCCGCCAGGTGCAGACCGGCGGTCGGCTCGTCCAGGACGTAGACCCCGCCCTTGTCGCCCATGTGGGTGGCCAGCTTCAGCCGCTGCCGCTCACCGCCGGACAGCGTGGTCAGCGGCTGGCCGAGGCTCAGGTAGCCGAGGCCGACGTCGGCGAGCCGCTCCAGGATCCGGTGCGCCGCCGGCAGCTTCGCCTCCCCGGCGCCGAAGAACTCCTCCGCCTCGGTCACCGACATCGCCAGCACCTCGCTGATGTCCCGGCCGCCCAGCCGGTACTCCAGCACCGAGTCCTGGTAGCGCCTGCCCTCGCAGTCCTCGCAGGTGCTGGCCACCCCGGCCATCATCGCCAGGTCGGTGTAGACCACGCCCGCGCCGTTGCAGGCCGGGCAGGCGCCCTCCGAGTTGGCGCTGAACAGGGCCGGCTTCACGTCGTTCGCCTTGGCGAAGGCCTTGCGGATCGGGTCGAGCAGCCCGGTGTAGGTCGCCGGGTTGCTGCGCCGGGAGCCCTTGATCGCGCCCTGGTCGACGTACACCACGCCCTCGTCGGAGGCCCCTGTCCGTCGACCCAGCGAGCCGTGGATCAGCGAGCTCTTGCCGGAGCCCGCGACCCCGGTGACCACGGTGAGCACCCCGAGCGGCACGTCCACGTCCACGTTCCGCAGGTTGTGGGTGTCCGCGCCGCGGATCGCCAGCTTGCCGGTGGGCGTGCGGACTGCCTCCCGCAGCGAGGCCCGGTCGGACAGGTGGCGGCCGGTCACGGTGCCGCTGTCGCGCAGCCCGGCCACGCTGCCCTCGAAGCAGACCGAGCCGCCCGCCGCACCGGCCCCGGGGCCGAGGTCCACCACGTGGTCGGCGATCACGATCGTCTGCGGCTTGTGCTCCACCACCAGCACCGTGTTGCCCTTGTCCCGCAGCCGCAGCAGCAGGTCGTTCATCCGGCTGATGTCGTGCGGGTGCAGGCCGGTGGTGGGCTCGTCGAAGACGTACGTGGTGTCGGTGAGCGAGGAGCCCAGGTGGCGGATCATCTTGACCCGCTGCGCCTCGCCGCCGGAGAGGGTGCCGGAGGGTCGGTCCAGCGAGAGGTAGCCGAGGCCGATCTCCACGAAGGAGTCCAGGACCTGCTGCAGCGCGGTGAGCAGCGGCGCCACCGAGGGCTCGTCCAGTGCGCGGACCCAGTCGGCGAGGTCGCTGATCTGCATCGCGCAGGCGTCGGCGATGCTGAGCTTCTGGATCTTCGAGGAGCGGGCGGCCGCGCTGAGCCGGGTGCCCTCGCACTCCGGGCAGGCGGTGAAGGTGACGGCGCGCTCCACGAAGGCCCGGATGTGCGGCTGGAGGGCGTCCTTGTCCTTGGACAGCATGGACTTCTGGAGCTTGGGGACCAGGCCCTCGTAGGTGAGGTTGACCCCGTTGACCTTGACCTTGGTCGGCTCCCGGTACAGGAAGTCCTGGAGCTCCTTCTTGGTGTACCTGCGGATCGGCTTGTCCGGGTCGAGGAAGCCCGAGTTGGCGTAGACGCCGACCGTCCACCAGCTGTCCGGCTTCCAGCCCGGGATGAGGATCGCGCCCTCGGTGAGCGACTTGGTGTCGTCGTACAGCTGGGTGAGGTCGATGTCGGAGACGCTGCCCCGGCCCTCGCAGCGCGGGCACATGCCGCCGGTGATGCTGAAGCTGCGCCGCTCCTTGACCGTCTTGCCGCCGCGCTCGACGGTCACCGCGCCGGCGCCGCTGATCGAGGGGACGTTGAAGGAGAAGGCCTTGGGGGAGCCGATGTGCGGGGTGCCGAGCCGGCTGAACAGGATGCGCAGCATCGCGTTGGCGTCGGTGGCGGTGCCGACGGTGGAGCGCGGGTCGGCGCCCATCCGCTGCTGGTCGACGATGATCGCGGTGGTCAGCCCCTCCAGGACGTCCACCTCGGGGCGGGCCAGGGTGGGCATGAAGCCCTGGACGAAGGCGCTGTAGGTCTCGTTGATCAGCCGCTGGGACTCGGCGGCGACGGTGTCGAAGACCAGCGAGCTCTTGCCGGAGCCGGACACCCCGGTGAACACCGTCAGCCGGCGCTTGGGGATGTCGACGCTGACGTCCTTGAGGTTGTTCTCGCGGGCGCCGTGCACCCTGATCAGGTCGTGGCTGTCGGCGACGTGCGGCTCGGCCATCGTTCTCTTCGCTCCCTGGCGGTCGGGCGGGCTCTCCGGGCGGACGCATCGGGGCCCGCTCCGGCCTGTGGCGGTCGGGGCGGGCCCGGGCGACTCAGCGCACTTCGTTGAAGCGGACCATGTTGCCCGCCGGGTCGCGGAAGGCGCAGTCGCGGATGCCGTACGGCTGCAGGGTCGGCTCCTGGACGAGCTCGGCGCCGCCGGACTTCAACCGGTCGAAGACCCCGTCCAGGTCGGCGGTGGCGAGCACCAGCCGGGCGTACGTTCCCTTGGCCATCATCTCGGTGATGGTACGCCGCTCGTCCTCGGTGATGCCCGGGTCCGCGAACGGCGGCTCCAGCACCAGCGAGACGCCGGGCTGGTCCGCGGGCCCGACGGTGATCCACCGCATCGGGCCGCCGCCGACGTCCTGGCGGACCTCGAAGCCGAGCAGGTCCCGGTAGAAGGCGAGGGAGGCCTCGGGGTCGGTGTGGGGGAGGAAGGTCCAGTGAATGGTGATGTCGTTCATGACCGCAACGCTAGGCGCGGCCCCCGGGCGGGCGCTTCTCGAATCCTGATCGGTCTCCGGCGGGGCGCCTCCCGCACCTCTGTGAGGGCGCTCGCCCGACCCCCCGATCGGGCGAGCGCCCGCTGCGGAGCGCCCGCTATCCGGTGCCCGGGCGAGCGCCGGGCCCGCCGCTCAGGCGCGGCAGCGCAGCAGTTCCAGCGGCGGGTGGGCGAGCGCGTCCGCCCAGAAGTCCTCGCCGAACTCGCGCAGGCCCTCCTCGGAGATCCGCAGCGGCACCCACTCCAGGTCACGGAACCCGGCCGCCCGCAGGGACTGCTCGTAGACCTCGCGGCGCGGACACGTGGCGACGATGCTGATCGGCTGGGGGTCGAGGAGCGCGGTGACCCGCACCCGAGGACCGGCCTCGGCCTCCTCACCGGTCGGCTCGCAGCGGAACCCGTACCGCTCCAGGGACGCGCAGTCGAACCGGTAGTCCGGCTTCTGGGCGAACACGAAGAACTCCCCGCCCGGCACCAGACTGCGGTGGATGTTGCGGCACATCCGCTCCAACGCCGCCACGTCCTCGGCGTAGTTGAGGCACTGGACCGCCAGCCCGACGTCGAACTGCCGCTCCAGCTGCCGCAGTTCGGCCACGTCGCCGACCTCGTAGCGCAGTCCCAGCGGGTCGCGTCGCTCCAAGGCCTCTGCCGCGGAGATCATTTCGGTGGAGATGTCGATCCCGAGCACCTCCGCGGCGCCGCGCCGCCGGAGTTCCCGGCTGTAGAAACCGGTGCCGCAGGCCAGGTCGAGGACGGTCTTGCCGCGCACGTCCCCGACCAGGGCCAGGACGCTCGGCACCTCCCCGTACCGCACCAACGGCAGGGCCTTGAAGCCCTCGAACGCCTCGCCGATCCGGTCGTACTGCTGCACGCTCATCGCGCCGTCCTCCCCTGTGGTCGGCCCTGTTCGGCCGTCTGTTGCGGCCACGGCCCGGGACGCGCCGTGGCCTCCGCCGGGAAGTCTTCCGCAGCCCGGCGGGGCCGGCGTACTGGCAGAAGCCACGAATCAGCGGCGGCGGGCGAGGTGCGCGGTGATGTCCGCGTCCAGTTCGACGCGCTCCGGCAGCACCGCCAGGATCCGGCGGAACACCTCGTTCCGGGCGTCCTCCGGCAGCACCAGGTAGGCCGAGACGGTCGACAGCAGGCCGACGTACTCCTCCGCACTCCTCGTCAGACTCCGCTCGATCACGGCCTGTCGGACGTCGGTGAAGAGCTCGCAGCGCTGCAGCTCGGTGCCCGGCCACCGCAGTTCCTGCCCCGGTGGCGTCCCGTCCGGGGCGAGGAGCTCGTCGCTCTCCAGGAACGGCGCGCGCCGCCCGGACGGCCTCCTCGACGGCCGGGTCGCCTTGCCCGTCCCTGCGTCGACCTCCAGGGCGCTCCGTACCGGCCGGCCCGCGTACTGCGCGACGAGGTCGAAGAGCTTCGCGGGATACCCGGGCCGGTACCGCTCGTAGGCGTCCGCCACCGTTCCGAAACTCAGCGCACGTTCAGGCATTCCGGACACCCGGCAGCGCCAGCCACTCCTCCCACGTGATGTCGCGCCCCAGGAAGCGCGGCCGCCGGAACGGCCAGTCGGCGGCGATCCACTGCGGCACCAGCGCGTCCAGCGCCCGCTCCACCTCGCCGCCGACCAGCTCGTCCACCACCCACCAGGAGATCTCCCCGTCGGCACCGGCCCGCTCCGGCGGGTCGATGTACACGCACCCGCGCACCGCCGTCTCGGCCCGGTCCAGCAGCACGTAGTTGAACGACTCGTGCGCGGCGATCTCCCGCTCGTGCCGCGCCAGATCGATCCGGTTCGCCTCCGCCGTCATCGACTCCGACGGCCACCCCCAGGCCGGCCCGAAGGTGCCGAACAGCCGCTCGCGCGAGCCCATCACAGCCGGATAGTCCATCGGCGCATCCGCCTCCCGGATCGGCCGCAGATGGTGCGCGCCGCCGGGCAGCGGAACGTGGACGGGGTGGACGAAGTCAGCGGGCAGCCAGGTCATGCCGGCGAGGCTATCCAGCGGCGAGCGGTCGGCGCACGGAATATCGTTCCCGACCCGGGAGTGACGCGGCGTTAAAACAAGCAGGCATGATTGCTTTTTTCCTTGGCCGGTGCCACGCTGCTGCCCGGCGACATGCGTGCGGGGTGTCGTCAACCCACCGGCAGGGGAGGCGCTTTGGCGCGCACGGGCTCGGTACTGCGGATCGGCAACGCCTCGGGGTTCTACGGGGACCGCTTCGCGGCGGTGCGGGAGATGCTCACCGGCGGGCCGCTGGACGTGCTCACCGGGGACTACCTCGCCGAGCTGACCATGCTGATCCTGGCGCGGGACCGGCTGAGGGATCCGTCGCTCGGATACGCCCGGACCTTCCTGCGGCAGATGGAGGAGTGCCTCGGCCTGGCCCAGGAGCGGGGCGTGTCGATCGTGGTGAACGCGGGTGGCCTCAACCCGGCCCGACTCGCCGACCAGTTGCGGGAGTTGGCGCACCACCTGGGCGTCCCGACCGCCGTCGCCCACGTCGAGGGCGACGACCTGCTGCCGCGCCGGGCCGAACTCGGGCTGCCCGATGGCGCCCTGGCCGCCAACGCCTACCTCGGGGGGTTCGGGATCGCCGCCTGCCTGAGTGGTGGCGCGGATGTGGTGGTCACCGGACGGGTGACCGACGCCGCGCTGGTCGCGGGGCCCGCGATCGCCCACTTCGGCTGGACCGCCGCCGACCTCGACGCCCTCGCCGGGGCGGTGGTGGCCGGGCACGTCCTGGAGTGCGGCGCGCAGGCCACCGGCGGCAACTACGCCTTCTTCCGCGAGCACGACGTGGACCACCCCGGCTTCCCGCTGGCCGAGCTGCACGCGGACGGCTCCAGCGTGATCACCAAGCACCCCGGCACCGGCGGCGCCGTCACCATCGGCACCGTCACCGCCCAACTCCTCTACGAGACCGGCGGATCGCACTACCTCGGCCCCGACGTCACCGCCCGGCTGGACACCGTCCGGCTCACCGAGGACAGCCCGGACCGGGTGCGGATCGACGGCGTGCGCGGCGAGGCCCCGCCGTCCACCCTGAAGGTCGGCTGCAACCGGCTGGGCGGCCACCGCAACGAGGTGGTGTTCGTCCTCACCGGCCTGGACATCGAGGCCAAGGCCGCCCTGGTACAACGCCAGTTCGCCGCCGCCCTGCCGCCCGAGGCCCGCCCGGCCGAGTTGCGCTGGACCCTCGCCCGCACCGACCACCCGGACGCCCCCGCCGAGGAGCCCGCCTCGGCTCTGCTCCGGCTGACCGCCCGCGACCGGGACCCGGCCAAGGTGGGCCGCGAACTGGGCAAGGCTGCCGTGGAGTTGGGCCTCGCCGGTTACCCAGGCTTCCACCTCACCGCCCCACCCGGCCCGGGCGCGCCGTACGGGGTGTTCACCGCCGCGTACGTGGACGCCCAGCTGGTCGAGCACACCGCCGTGCTGCCGGACGGCCGCCGGATCGCCGTCCCGCCCGCCCCGCTCACCGGCCAACCCGTCGATGTGGAGCAGGAGTTGCCCGAACCGCTGCCGCCGGGCCCGACCCGCCGCGCCCCGCTCGGCCTGCTGCTCGGCGCCCGCAGCGGCGACAAGGGCGGCGACGCCAACCTCGGCGTCTGGGCCCGCACCGAGGACGGCTGGCGCTGGCTCGCGCACACCCTCACCGTCGACAAGCTGCGCGAACTGCTCCCCGAGACCGCCGAGTTGCCCGTCACCCGGCATCTGCTGCCGAACCTCAGGGCGGTCAACTTCACCCTCACCGGCCTGCTCGGCGAGGGCGTCGCCGCCCAGCACCGCTTCGACCCCCAGGCCAAGGCCCTGGGGGAGTGGCTGCGCTCACGCCACGCCGACCTACCGGAGGTTCTGCTTTGACCGCCCTGCCCACCCGTGTCGACCCGGCCGGGCCCGAGTACGCCGAGCACCGGGCCGCGATGATCGCCAAACTGGCCGCGCTGGACGGCGAGCACGCCAAGGCGCTGGCCGGCGGCGGCCCCAAGTACGTTGAGCGCCACCGCAAGCGCGGCAAGCTGCTGGCCCGCGAGCGGATCGAGCTGCTGGTCGACCAGGACTCGCCGTTCCTGGAGCTGTCCCCGCTGGCGGCCTGGGGCAGCGACTACCCGGTGGGCGCGGCGCTGGTCACCGGCATCGGCGTGATCGAGGGCGTCGAATGCGTGATCACCGCCAACGACCCGACGGTGCGCGGCGGCGCCAGCAATCCGTGGACCCTGCGAAAGGCGCTGCGGGCCAACGAGATCGCGCTGGACAACCGCCTCCCGCTGGTCAACCTGGTCGAGTCCGGCGGCGCCGACCTGCCCAGCCAGAAGGAGATCTTCATCCCCGGCGGTGCACTGTTCCGCGACCTCACCCGGCTGTCCGCCGCCGGAATCCCCACCGTGGCCGTGGTGTTCGGCAACTCGACGGCCGGCGGCGCCTACGTGCCGGGGATGTCCGACCACACCGTGCTGGTCAAGGAGCGCGCCAAGGTCTTCCTCGGCGGCCCGCCGCTGGTCAAGATGGCCACCGGCGAGGAGGCCGACGACGAGTCGCTGGGCGGCGCCGAGATGCACGCCCGCACCTCCGGCCTGGCCGACCACTTCGCGGTGGACGAGGCGGACGCGCTGCGGATCGCCCGCCGGATCGTCGCCCGGCTCGACCACCGCAAGCCGGGCCCCGACCCGGACCGGTTCGCCGAGCCGCCGAAGTACGACGAGGAGGAACTGCTCGGCATCGTTCCCGGCGACCTCAAGGTGCCCTTCGACCCGCGCGAGGTGATCGCCCGGATCGTCGACGGCTCCGACTTCGACGAGTTCAAGCCGCTCTACGGCACCAGCCTGGCCACCGGCTGGGCCCGGTTGCACGGCTATCCGGTCGGCATCCTGGCCAACGCCCAGGGCGTGCTGTTCAGTGCGGAGTCCCAGAAGGCCGCCCAGTTCATCCAGTTGGCGAACCAGCGGAACACCCCGCTGCTGTTCCTGCACAACACCACCGGCTACATGGTCGGCAAGGACTACGAGCAGGGCGGCATCATCAAGCACGGCGCGATGATGATCAACGCCGTCGCCAACTCCACCGTCCCGCACCTGTCCGTGCTGATGGGCGCCTCCTACGGGGCCGGCCACTACGGCATGTGCGGCCGGGCGTACGAGCCGCGCTTCCTGTTCTCCTGGCCGAGCGCCAAGTCCGCCGTGATGGGCCCGCAGCAGCTCGCCGGGGTGCTGTCGATCGTCGCCCGCCAGTCGGCCGCGGCCAAGGGACAGCCGTACGACGAGGACGCCGACGCCGCGATCCGGGCGATGGTCGAGCAGCAGATCGAGGCGGAGTCGCTGCCGGTCTTCCTGTCCGGCCGGCTCTACGACGACGGCGTGATCGACCCGCGCGACACCCGTACGGTGCTCGGCCTGTGCCTGTCCGCGATCCACAACGCGCCGGTCGAGGGCGCGCGCGGCTACGGCGTCTTCCGTCTTTGAGAGGGCTACCGACCATGACTCCCAAGACTTCGATCGGCAACCTGCTGGTCGCCAACCGGGGCGAGATCGCCCGCCGGGTGTTCCGCACCTGCCGGGAGCTCGGCATCGCGACCACCGCGGTGCACTCCGACCCGGACGCCGGCGCCCCGCACGTGCGGGAGGCCGACGCCGCCGTCCGGCTGCCCGGCGCCGCGCCCGCCGACACCTACCTGCGCGGCGAGCTGATCGTGCGGGCCGCGCTGGCGGCCGGGGCCGACGCCGTCCACCCGGGGTACGGATTCCTCTCCGAGAGCGCCGAGTTCGCGCGGGCCGTGCTGGACGCGGGCCTGGTGTGGGTCGGCCCGCCGCCGGCCGCGATCGCCGCGATGGGCTCCAAGACCGCCGCCAAGCGGCTGATGGCCGGTGCCGGGGTGCCCGTCCTGGGCGCGCTCGACGAGCCGACCGAGGCCGACCTGCCGGTGCTGGTCAAGGCCTCGGCGGGCGGCGGCGGCCGCGGCATGCGGATCGTCCGGAACCTCGCGGACCTGCCTGCCGGGATCGAGGCCGCCCGGGCCGAGGCGGCCAAGGCCTTCGGCTCGGACGAGGTGTTCTGCGAGCGCTACCTGCCCACCGGCCGGCACGTCGAGGTCCAGCTGCTGGCCGACGCCCACGGCACGGTCTGGGCGGTCGGCGACCGCGACTGCTCGCTGCAGCGGCGGCACCAGAAGGTGATCGAGGAGGCCCCGGCCCCCGGCCTGCCGGCGGATCTGCGGGCCGAGTTGCACGCGGCGGCGGTGAACGCCGCCCGGGCGATCGGCTACGTCGGCGCCGGTACCGCCGAGTTCCTGCTCGGCGAGGACGGGCGGTTCTTCTTCCTGGAGATGAACACCCGCCTCCAGGTCGAGCACCCGGTCACCGAGGCGGTCACCGGCCTGGACCTGGTCGCGCTCCAACTCGCCGTCGCCGAAGGGGAGAAGCTGCCATCGACCACCCCGCCGCCGACCGCCGGCCACGCGATCGAGGTCCGGCTGTACGCCGAGGACCCGGCCAAGGACTGGCAGCCCGCCACCGGCACCCTGCACCGGCTGGAACTCCCCGTCGAGCACACGGAGTTCACTGACGGCGCGGTGCGGCTGGACTCCGGTGTCGAATCCGGCAGCGAGATCACCCCGCACTACGACGCGATGCTCGCCAAGGTGATCGTCCGGGCGCCGACCCGCGCCGCCGCCGCCCGCCGGCTGGCCGACGTGCTGGCCCGCGCCCGGATCCACGGGCCCGCCACCAACCGGGAGTTGCTGGTCCGCGCGCTGCGGCACCCGGCCTTCCTCGCCGCACGCCTGCACACCGGCTTCCTCGACGAGCACGCGGCCGAGCTCACCGCCCCCGACGGCAAGGGCGCCGGGCGCGCCGCCCTGGCCGCCGCCCTCGCCGACGCCGCGACCCGCCCGGCGGCCCTGCCGTCCGGCTGGCGCAACCTGCCCTCCCAGCCCCAGTCCAAGCGCTACCGGGCGGCGGACGGAGGGGAGTTGGAGGTCCGCTACCGCCGGACCAGGGCCGGTCTGGAGGCCGATGACCACCCGGACGTCGAACTCGTCGAGGCCGCGGCGGACTTGGTCGTGCTGCGCGAGGGCGCGGTCCAACGCCCGTACGCCGTCGCCCGCTACGGCGACCGGGTGTACGTCGACACCCCGACCGGCAGCACCGCGCTCACCGCGCTGTCGCGCTTCCCCGACCCCACCGCGCGGACGGAGCCGGGCGCACTGCTCGCCCCGATGCCCGGCACCGTCCTGCGCACGGCCGCCGACGTCGGCGACACCGTCACCGCCGGGCAGCCGCTGCTCGTGCTGGAGGCGATGAAGATGGAGCACCGCGTCACCGCCCCGGCCGACGGCATCCTGGTCGAACTCCGCGTCACCCCCGGCGAACAGGTCGAGCTCGGCACCCTGCTCGCCGTCGTCAAGTCCCCCGAAGCAGTCTGAGCAGGCCCTCCGAACGAAGCTGCGCAAGCCCCCCAAGAAGCCTGAGGAAGGACCCCCGCATGTCCGGCATCGGCAGTCAGCTCCTCGAAACCCCCGAACGCACCGCCCTGCGCAAGGCCGTCGGCGACCTCGGCCGCCGCTACGGCTCCGCCTACTACCTCGCCAAGGCGCGGGCCGGTGAGCCCGCCGACGAACTGTGGGCGGAGGCCGGCAAGGCCGGCTACCTGGGCGTCAACCTGCCCGCCGAGTACGGCGGCGGAGGCGGCGGCATCAGCGACCTCGCCATCGTCCTGGAGGAACTCGGCACCGCCGGCTGCCCGTTGCTGCTGCTGATCGTCTCCCCGGCGATCTGCGGCACGGTGATCGCCCGCTACGGCACCGAGGAGCAGAAGCAGCGCTGGCTGCCCGGACTGGCCGACGGCAGCCGCCGGATGGCCTTCGGCATCACCGAGCCGGACGCCGGCAGCAACTCGCACCGGATCTCCACCGTCGCCCGCCGGGACGGCGAGGACTGGCTGCTGACCGGCCGCAAGGTGTTCGTCTCCGGCATCGACCACTCGGACGCCGTGCTGTTCGTCGCCCGCACCGAGGACGCTCGCACCGGCAAGCTCAAGCCCTGCCTGTTCGTCGTCCCGCGCGAGACCCCCGGGTTCGAGTACCGGGCCATCCCGATGGAACTCGTCGCCCCCGAGAAGCAGTTCCAGGTCTTCCTGGACGACGTCCGGCTGCCCGCGGACGCCCTGGTCGGCGACGAGAACGCCGGCCTGCTCCAGCTGTTCGCCGGCCTCAACCCGGAGCGCATCCTCACCGCCGCGTTCTCGCTCGGCCTGGCCCGCCAGGCGCTCGGCAAGGCGGTGGAGTACGCGAAGACCCGCACCGTCTGGTCCACGCCGATCGGCGCCCACCAGGGCCTGGCGCACCCGCTGGCCCAGTGCGCGGTGGAGATAGAGCTGGCCCGGCTGATGACCCAGAAGGCCGGGCTGCTCTACGACGCGGGCGAGGACGTCGCCGCGGGGGAGGCCGCCAACATGGCCAAGTACGCCGCCGGCGAGGCCGCCGCCCGGACGGTCGACCAGGCGGTGCAGACCCTCGGCGGCAACGGCCTCACCCAGGAGTACGGCCTCGGCGCCCTGCTGGCCGCCACCCGGGTCGGCAGGGTCGCCCCGGTCAGCCGGGAGATGGTGCTCAACTACGTCGCCCAGCACACCCTCGGTCTGCCGAAGTCGTACTGATCCGGCGAACTGGTCTAGCGGCCCCCTCTAGCGGACCCCCGACAGGTGGGCGAACACCACGGTGTTGGACTCGTAGCCGGTCTTCCGGTCGAATTTCCCGCCGCAGGTGATCATCCGCAGCTCGGCCCGCTCGGTGGCGCCGTACACCAGGGCGTCCGGGAAGTCCCGCTTCGGGAAGACCCGGACCGAGTCCACGGTGAACACCGCCGTGCGCCGGTCCTTGCGGGTCACCTCGACGGTGTCGCCCGGGCGCAGCAGTCCGAGCCGGTAGAACACGGCTGGTCCGGTGTGGTTGTCGGCGTGGCCGACGACCAGGGCGTTCCCGGCCGCGCCGGGCGAGGTGCCGTCCCGGTACCAGCCGGCCAGGTTGCGCTGGTCCATCGGCGGGGTGTTCAGCTGCCGGGCGGCGGTCAGCCCCAGGCCGGCCACCGGGGCGTCGACCTTGATCGAGGGGATCCGGATCCGGGTCGGCACCGAGGCCGACAGCGGTGGGAAGGCGGGTTTCGGGGTCGGGGCCGGTTTCGCGGTCGGTGACGGCCCGGCGGTCTGCGAGTCGGCGGGGGCGGGCGGCAGCGGCGGCCCGTTCCGGCCGGTGGTGCCGTCGTGGACCAGCCAGGCGCCGCTCGCCGCCAACGCGAGCGCGGCGACCCCGGCCCGCCAGGGGCCGGGGCCACCGCGCGGCGCGCGGGTGGGGCGGTCAGGACTCGGCATTGCGCCCGGGGCGGCGGCGCATCGCGCGGAGGCCCAGGCCGCCCGCGCCGATGACCAGTGCGACGCCGCCGAGCACCTCGGCGGCGTCGGCGCCGGAGGTGCCGCCGCCACCGGTGCCGACCCCGCCGTGCGGTCCGCCGCTGGGCGAGGGGTTCGGCGAGTGGCCGGGGGACACCGAGGGCGAGTGCGAGGGAGACGGGGAGGAGGTGGCGCAGGAGACCTCGAAGACCTTCTGCTTCGCCGTGCCGCTCTCACCCGCGAACGTCCATTCGAGCTTGTAGTGCCCGTTCGGAAGGGTGAACACGCTGGTCGCGCCGGTGCCGTTGGTGAGGGTGATGGATCCGGCCAGCACCAGTGCGGTGCCGGTCGGCGGGTTCTGCTCGATCGTCCAGTTGACCCGCTGGACGGTGTCGAAGTTGAAGGCGTCCAGGTAGAACTTGCAGACCTTGGTCTGGTTGCTCTGGTCGGTCACCGGAGTGGTGCTCTCGTGCACCTTGACGTCGCCGTTGTCGCCCGGTGCGGCCAGCGCGACCGGCGCGGCACCGAGGGCGAGCGCGGCCGCGGCGGTGGCGGTGGCGAGCAGGCGGCGGGCGGACGGCAGGGTGGCGGGGGTGGGTCTCACGGGGGGTTGCGCCAGGGTCCGGGGCCGCACCCGGGGGCGGGCGGCCGTGGTGCAACACCGTCCGGGTGGGCGCCCCTCGGAGCAACTGCGCCACGCGTGCTCCGGCTCCGGTTCCCCACAATGGCCCAGCCACCCCCCTGACGGTCCGTATGCTCCTGAACGCGCCCCGAAACCAACTAGTTGTCGCGTCAACTTCCTTGCTGGAGGCATGCCTTGGTGTTCCGAAGCGAGTTCCCGGACGTCCCCGACGTCGACCTGCCGATCCATGAAGCGGTGCTCTCGTCGGCCGCCCGGTACGGAGACCGGACGGCCCTGATCGACGGCCTCACCGGGGAGCGGGTCAGCTACGCCCGGCTCGCCGCCTCGGTCGAGCGGGTCGCCGCCGGGCTGGCCGAGGCAGGGGTGCGCAAGGGCGACGTGGTGGCGCTGTTCAGCCCCAACTCGATCGCCTACCCGACGGCCTACTACGGCGCCACCCGGGCCGGCGCCACCGTGACCACGGTGTCCTCGCTGAGCACCCCCGGCGAACTGGCCGGCCAGCTGGGCGACAGCGACGCGCGCTGGCTGATCACCGTCTCGCCGTTCCTGCCGGCCGCCCGGGCGGCCGCCGACCTGCTCGCCGCCGCCGGCCGCCCGCTGACCGGGACGGTCGTCCTGGACGGCGCCGAGGGCCACCCCTCGCTCGCCGACCTGCTGGCCGCCACCGGCCCCGCCCCCGAGCCGGCCATCGACCCGGGCCAGGACATCGCCGTCCTGCCGTACTCCAGCGGCACCACCGGCCTGCCCAAGGGCGTGATGCTCACCCACCGCTCGATCGCCACCAACCTCGCCCAGACCGACGCCCTCTACCGCCCCGCCGTGGGCGAGCGGGTGCTCGCCGTGCTGCCCTTCTTCCACATCTACGGCCTGACCGCGCTGCTCAACCAGCCGCTGCGGTGCGGCGCCACCGTGGTCGTGCTGCCCCGCTTCGACCTGGAGCAGTTCTGCCGCGCGATCGAGCAGCACCGGGTGCAGGGCCTGGTGGTCGCCCCGCCGATCGTCCTCGCGCTGGCCAAGCACCCGCTCGTGGACCGCTTCGACCTCTCCTCCGTCGAGTACCTGCTGTGCGCGGCCGCCCCGCTGGACCAGGAACTCGCCGAGGCCTGCGCCCGCCGACTGGGCCTGCCGCACCTGCTCCAGGGCTACGGGATGACCGAGCTGTCGCCCGTGACCCACGTGGTCTCCCCGACCGAGCCGGACCCCTCGCCCGGCTCGGTCGGCCGGATCGTCCCCTCCACCGAACTGCGGGTCACCGCCCTGGACGGCTCCGACGACGACCTCGGCCCGGGGGAGCAGGGCGAGCTGCTGATCCGCGGCCCCCAGGTGATGAAGGGCTACTTCGGCCGGCCCTCCGACACCGCCGCCATGGTCGACGCCGAGGGCTGGCTGCACACCGGCGACATCGGCTACGTGGACGAGCGCGGCTACCTGTTCGTCGTCGACCGGGTCAAGGAGCTGATCAAGTACAAGGGCTACCAGGTCGCCCCCGCCGAACTGGAGGCCGTGCTGCTCGGCCACCCCCAGATCGCCGACGCCGCCGTGATCGGCGTCCCCGACGCCGACGGCATGGAGTGCCCCAAGGCCTTCGTGGTCCGCGCCCCGGGCAGCGGCCTGACCGCGGAGGAGGTCACCGGCTACGTAGCCGGGCAGGTCGCCCCGTACAAGAGGGTGCGCGCGGTGGAGTTCGTGGACGCCGTCCCCAAGTCCGCGGCCGGCAAGATCCTGCGCCGCGAACTGCGCGCCCGCGAGGCCGCCCGGGCCGGAGCCGCCGCCTGAAGGCCGGGGCCCCCGGCGGACGAAGACCGCGGCCGGTCTGTGAGGATCTACCCGCCGCGACCCCACCCGAACAGACCCCATCGATACAGGAACCGCCACCCGCCATGACCAGCCACCCCGCCGTCCGCACCCCCCAGCAGGAGCGCAGCCGCGCGACCCGGGCCCGGCTGCTCGCGGCCGCCGTGGACTGCCTGGCCGAGCTCGGCTGGCAGGGCTCCACCGTCACCGTGGTCGCCGAACGGGCCGGCGTCTCCCGGGGCGCCGCCCAGCACCACTTCCCGACCCGCGAGGACCTCTTCACCGCGGCCGTCGAGCAGGTCACCGCCGAGCGGCTGGCAGCCGTCCGCGCCCACGCGGACGACCTGCCGGCCGCCAGCCCCGACCGCACCCGGGCCGTGGTCGACATGATCGTCCGCCTCTACACCGGCCCGCTGTTCCGCGCCGCCCTGCACTTGTGGACCGCCGCCGCCACCGAGGAGGGCCTGCGCGAGCGGATCATCGCCCTGGAGGGCCACGTCGGCCGGGAGGCCCACCGGGCCGCCGTGGAGTTCCTGGACGCCGACGAGAGCCGCCCCGGCGTGCGCGAATCGGTGCAGGCCACCCTCGACCTCGCCCGCGGACTCGGCCTGGCCAACCTGCTCACCGACGACAGCCTTCGACGTTCCGGGGTGATCCGGCAGTGGGCGGGCGTTCTGGAGAGTACGCTGCGGCCGGTACGCCCATGACGCCCGTACAACCGAGCGACCGGAGGCCCCCTGACCAAGGGGTCGCCGGGCGGCGGATGTCCGTGCAGTCTGGAGAAGAAACCCGGCCGGCACGGACCGTGAGGCCCATCCGGCCGGGCACGAGCCGAACCGGGGTGCTGCCTGAATGCACGGACACGAGTGGGAAGCGACCGCCGCCGCCGGCCCCGCGCCGGACGACGATCCCGCACGCCCGGAAGGCCACCGCCTCGTCCCGCTCGCCACGGCCCTGCTCCAGGCCGACGGACTGATCCTGCACTGGAGCGAGGACGCCGAGGCCCTGCTCGGCTACCCCGCCGAGGAGGCCGTCGGCAGCTACGCCGCCCAACTGCTCACCGACGAGACCGACCGCCCCGCCGTGCTCGGCCTGTTCCAGCAGATCATGGCCGGCAGCGGCGCCTCCTTCGTCTTCCCGGTCCGCCACCGCGACGGGCACCGGGTCGAGCTGGAGTTCCGCACCTACCCGATCGCCGGACCGGCCGGCACCCTGCTGCTGCTCGCCACTGCCTCGGACACCCGGGCCATCCACGCGATCGAGGCCGACCTGGCCGTGCTGGACGGCATCTTCGGCCGCTCCCCGATCGGCATGGCCGTCTACGACACCGAGCTGCGCTTCGTCCGGATCAACGAGGCGCTGGCCCGGATGAACGGCGTCCCGGTCGCCGCCCACCTCGGCCGACGGATATCCGCCGTGCTGCCCGGCATCAACACCGCCGAGATCGAACAGACCATGAGACAGGTCCTCAAGAGCGGCAAGCCCGTGGTCGACGCCCGCTCGCACGGCCGCGTCCCCGGCGACCCCCGGCGGGACCACGCCTGGTCCGCCTCCTACTTCCGGCTGGAGGACTCCACCGGCAAGGTCTTCGGCGTCTGCTCCTCGATCATCGACGTCACCGAGCGCTTCCAGGCCGAGGCCCGCGCCGCCCGCGCCCAGGAGCGGCTCGCCACCATCGCCGAGGCCACCGCCCGGATCGGCACCACCCTCGACCTCCAGCGCACCGCCGAGGAGCTGATCGAGGCGGTCGTCCCCCGGTTCGCCGACTTCGCCACCGTCGACCTGCTGGAGCCGGTGCTGCGCGGCGCCGAGCCCACCCCGATCCCCTCCGACCGCTCCGTCACCCTGCGCGCCGTCGCCGTCGGGGAGAACTACGACACCGGCCTCGCGCACGCCGTGGACGTCGTCGGCGAGACCTCCGAGTACGCCCCCGACCGCAGCTACACCCAGTGCCTGCGCAGCGGCCGGCCGCTGCTGCGCAGGCACGTGGACGAGGAGGTGCTGCGCGGTCTGGTGTCCAGCGAGGACCGGGTCGCCCCCGGGATGGCCGCCGGCATCCACTCGTACCTGATGGTCCCGATCACCGCCCGGGGCATGGTGCTCGGCGGCTCCGAGTTCATCCGGATGCGCAACCCCGAGCCCTTCAACGAGGCCGACGTCGCACTCGCCGAGGAACTCGTCGCCCGCACCGCCCTGGCCCTCGACAACGCCCGGCTCTACCGCCGCGAGCGGGAGACCGCCCTCACCCTGCAGCGCAGCCTGCTGCCGCAGGAGATCCACCGCACCCTCGGCCTGGAGATCGCCTACCGCTACCTGCCCAGCAGCGTGGTCAGCGAGGTCGGCGGCGACTGGTTCGACGTGGTGCCGCTGTCCTGCGGGCGGGTCGCCCTGGTGGTCGGCGACGTGATGGGCCACGGCATCCGGGCCGCCGCCACCATGGGCCAGCTGCGCACCGTCGCCCGGACCCTCGCCACCCTGGACATGCCGCCCGAGCAGGTCCTCACCCGACTGGACGAGACCGCCTCGGGGATCGGCGAGGGCCAGTTCGCCACCTGCATCTGCGCGGTCTACGACCCGCTGGAGCGCACCGTCCAGGTCGCCTCGGCCGGGCACCTGCCGCCGGTCTGGGTCGGCACCGACGGCGTGGCCCGCAGGGTCGAGGTGCCGCCGGGCGTGCCGCTGGGCGTCGGCGGGGTCGCCTTCGAGTCGATCGGGTTCACCCTCCCCGAGGGCGGCATGCTCGCCCTCTACACCGACGGCCTGGTCGAGCGGCGCGGCCAGGACCTGGACCACGGCATCGACCTGCTCGCCCGCACCCTGGCCGGGCCCGGCCGGACGCTGGAGGAGACCTGCGACGCCGTGATCGGCGCCCTGGTCACCGACGGCACCGAGGACGACATCGCGATGATCATGGCCAGGGCGCTGCCGGTGCCCGCCGACCGGATCGCCACCCTCCCGCTCACCGGCGGCGGCAAGCTCCCCGGCAAGGCCCGCCGCTTCACCCGCGCCACCCTGGAGGCCTGGGGCCTCAGCGCGCTCTCCGACTACGCCGAACTGCTGGTCAGCGAGCTGGTCACGAACGCCCTGCTGCACGCCGAGGCGCCGCGCCGACTGCGGCTGTTCCGCGACCGGGTGCTCACCCTGGAGGTCTCCGACGCCGGCGGCCAGACCCCGCAGCTGCGCCCCTTCGCCGAGCAGGACGAGGGCGGGCGCGGGATGTTCCTGGTCAGCGAGCTGGCCCAGCGCTGGGGCAGCCGGCTGACCATGGACGGCAAGGTGGTCTGGGCCGAGCTGGAACTGCCCTTCGGGGCCTCGTAGCCGATGCCCCCGGGGGCGAGAACGGCCGTTCCCGAATCGGGAACGGCCGTTCTCCTCCGCTCTCTACGCGTGCACCTGCTGCGGCTGCTCGGGCCGGGCGGCCTCGACCGGCTCGACCGGCTCGGCCGGCGTCGGCGCGGACCGCCCGCGCAGCAGCCACCAGGCCAGTGCGGCGGCGCCGACCAGCAGCACCCCGGCCAGCAGCCCGGCGCTGTTCATGCCGTGCACGAAGGAGTCCTTCGCGCTCGCCAGCAGCGGCTGAGCCAGCTCCGGCGACAGCCCCTGCGCCGTCTCCACGGCCGCGCCCAGCGACTCCCCGGCCCGGGCGGCGACCTCCGGGGAGGCCCCGGCCGGGACGGACAGCCCGTTCGCGTAGATCGAGCCGACCACCGAGCCGACCAGCGCGATGCCGAGCGCCGTGCCCAGCTCGTACGCCGTCTCCGAGACCGCCGAGGCGGCCCCGGCCTTGTCGGCGGGCGCGGCGGTCAGCACCAGGTCGGCGCCGAGCGTGTAGACCACGCCCTCGGCGGTGCCGGTCACCAGGAAGGAGACGGCCAGCAGCAGGTAGGTTGTGTCCTGCTCCAGCCAGCCCAGCGCGCCCGCGGCCAGGCCCATCGCCAGCAGGCTGACGGCCAGCGCCCAGCGCGCGCCGAAGCGCCGGGCGATCCGGGCGGTGAGCAGCCCGCCGGCCACCGAGCCGGCGAAGGCCGGCAGCTCCGCCAGGCCTGCCTGGAGCGGCTGGTAGCCGCGCACCAGCTGGAGGTACTGGGAGACCACGAAGATCACGCCGGACAGACCGACCAGCGAGATCAGCGAGGCCGTCACGGCGGCGGTGAACCGGCGGTCACGGAACAGCCGGACGTCCAGCAGCGGGGTCTCCAGCCGCAGCTGGCGGCGGACGAAGAGGGTCAGCGCGGCGGCGCCCAGCAGGAAGGTGACCGGGACGTCCCAGCGGGCGAGGCCGTGCGCGGCGCACTCCTTGATCGCGTACACCACGCCGATCACCCCGGCCATCGACAGCGCGACGCTCAGCACGTCCCAGCGCCCCGGCTTCGGGTCCCGGGACTCGGGCAGCAGCCAGGCGCCGGACACCAGCAGCAGGATCAGCACCGGGATGTTCAGCAGGAACACCGAACCCCACCAGAAGTGCTCCAGCAGCAGCCCGCCGACCACCGGCCCGAGCGCGGCACCGGCGGTGGCGGCCGCGCCCCAGATGCCGATCGCGGTGGCCCGCTCCCGGTCGTCCGGGAAGAGGCTGCGGATCAGCGAGAGGGTGGAGGGCATGATCGTCGCCCCGGCGACGCCGAGCAGCGCCCGGGCCAGGATCAGCCAGCCCGGGCCCGGCGCGTACGCGGCCAGCAGCGAGGCGGCGCCGAAGGCGGTGGCGCCGGTCAGCAGCAGCTTCTTGCGGCCGATCCGGTCGCTCAGGGCGCCCATGCTGACCAGCAGGCCGGCCAGCACGAAGGAGTAGGAGTCGCCGATCCAGAGCAGCTGGGTGCCGCTGGGGCGCAGCGTCTCGCTGATGGAGGGGAGGGCGAGGGAGAGCACGGTCGCGTCCAGGGCGACCACGGTGACGGCCAGCACCAGGACGGCGAGGCCGGTCCAGCGCTGGCGGGCGGTCAGGGCGGCGGTACTGCTCATGCGCCCACCCACCTCGCTGCGCTCGGCAGACGCTTCGCTCGATGCGCTGCCCTTGATGATTCGCTCGCTCATGGGGTATCGGTTTCCGGTTTCCGGTCCGAGGTGTGATGGGTCGAAGGAACGGGGTCCCGGCGCAGCGCGCCGCCGAGGAACAGCTCGGCGAGCGAGAAGGCGGCGTCGCGCGGGGCGAGCCGGCCGTCCTGGATGGCCCAGCCGATCCCGGCCACCAGGTCGAAGAAGGCCTCGCTCAGCCAGGCGGCGCTCAGTTCGATCCGGAAGACGCCCTCGCGCTGCCCGCGCAGGAAGAGCGCGTGCAGCCGGTCGATCTGGACCTCCCAGAGGTCGTTGATGTCGTCGTGGTCGTAGAGCTGGTTCTCGCCGGCCAGGAAGGCGCAGAGCATGGCGTCCGGGACGGCGGCGTCCACCAGGCGGCGCAGCGCCGCCTGGGCGTCGCCCTCTTCGACGGCGGCGGTGTCCAGGGCGGCGGCGAAGCGCTGCAGCCCGAGCAGGCCGACGTCGCGGATCAGCGCGTCGCGGCCGGGGAACAGCCGGTGCAGGGTGGCCCGGCTGATGCCCGCGGCGCGGGCGATCTCGTCCAGGTGGGCGGTGGGGCGGCGGGACAGCACGCCGACGGCGGCTTCCAGCACGGTGTCGCGGTCGGTGGCCATGGGTCGAGTGTAAGCCAAGTGAGACATCTATGTCTCAGAATTATTCTCGGGGACTCACCTGAGTCATTCGCTAACCGCGTCCGGACGGCAAAAACCGGGGACGGCTGGTGTGCCGTCCCCGGTGGAGTGCTGCGGGCCGTTCGGCCCGCGCTGTTCCGGTCAGCTCTGGTTGTAGAACCCGGTCTCGTCGAGCGGGCGGTCGATCACCATCACCTCGACGTCCGCCGGGGTGAGCAGGAAGACCCGGCGGGCGATCCGCTCGATGCCGCCCCGGGTGCCGAAGATCAGCCCGGAGGCGAAGTCGACCATGCGCTTGGCCTCGGCCTCGTCCATCTCGGTGAGGTCCATGACCACCGGGGTGCTCGCCCGGATGTGCTCGCCGACCGTGCGGGCCGCCTCGAAGCCCGTCGGCCGCAGGGAGACGATCTTCGCGGGCGCGGGGACGGCGGGCACCGTCTCCTGATCCACCCACTCGTCGTCGTACACCGCGGCCGGGTAGTTCCCGGAGGGCATCAGCCACCCGTTGTGGTGTTCGTCGCGAAGTGCTCCCATGCCGCGCCTCCCTGCCTCGTCCCGTCTGGTCCCCCCGGGGTGCGTGTCCTTTTTGACACGTCATCCACTCGTCGGAACTGTCCGAGTATCGCACTGTTCACCGGTCCCGTGCCCGCTCGCGGCCTCCGTACGAGTCGTGCCGCACCGGAACCCCGGGCGAACCCGGGTGAAGACATCGACGCGGCGCAGCTCGGTACGGTTGCGCGCGTAGACCATATCGGTAGCGGTCGCCGCGTAATTGACCTTCTGTCAACAATGCAGAAACGATTTCACTCGCCGGTCGAGCCGTCCACCAGTTCGCGCAACAAATCCGCATGCCCGTTGTGTCGCGCGTACTCCTCGATCATGTGGACGAGGATCCAGCGGAGCGTCACCTCCTCGCCCCGGCGCAGCCGCTTGCCGACGGTGTCCAGCGGGAGACCGGCCGACGCCCGGCGGGCGGCCTCGATCTCGGCGCGCCAGGTCGCGAAGTCGGCGGCGACGTCCGCGGTGTCGACGCGGTCGAAGTCGCCGTCCGGGTCCGCCTCGCTCCAGTAGTGGCCGGTGGCGACCTCCTCGCCGAGCAGGATGCCCTGGAACCAGTGCCGTTCGACCTCGGCCATGTGCCGGACCAGGCCGAGCAGGGAGAGCGTGGACGGCGGGACGGAGCGCAGCCGCAGCTGGTCGTCGGTCAGACCCTCGCACTTGAGGGCGAGCGTGCTGCGGTGGTAGTCGAGCCAGGAGGTGAGCATGGCGGCCTCGTCGGCGGCCATCGGCGGGTCCACCCGCGGGGTGAGTTCGGTCATGCCGGACATCCTGATCCCCGACGGCCCACGGTGCGACCGATTTGTCAGGCGGTCCTGGCCCGGCGGCGGGCGGCGGCCGCCCGCCAGAGCCCGACCAGGCTGCCGACCACGAGCAGGGCGATCACCCCGGCGGAGACCAGGAAGGCCGCCGAACCGGGCTGGTCCGCGCTGGCGGCGGCGATGACGTAGACGGCCGTGGTCGGGACGACGCCGATCGCGGTGGCGAGGAGGAAGGGGACGAAGCGGACCCCGGAGAAGGCCGCGCCGTAGTTGCCCGCCTGGAAGGGCAGACCGGGGAGCAGCCGCAGCACCAGCACGCTGCGGAAGCCCTGGTCGGTGAAGCGCTGGTCGAGGGCGCCGAGCACCTTGCCGCGCAGGTAGGGCTTCAGGGCCTCCCGGCCCAGGCCCCGGCCGAGCGCGAAGGCCATGGCCGCGCCCAGGGTGGTGCCGAGCACGGCGAGCAGCACGCCCTGCTGGACGCCCAGCAGCAGGCCGGCGACGGCGTTCAGCGCGGGGCGCGGCACGAAGGCGAGCGTCCCGATCGCGTAGACGAGGGCGAACAGCGGGGCGAACCAGTAGCCGGGCATCCGGTCCGCCAGCCCGCCCGAGAGCAGGTCCGTCGGGCTCCACAGCAGCAGCGAGCCGGCGCAGGCCCCCAGCAGCACCACCAGCAGGCCGAACCGCCACCAGGCCGAGCGGGCCGGGCGGGCCGGGTGCTGCGGGTCGTGGGCGGCGGGTTCGGCGGGCTCTTCGGTGGTCGGCGCGGCGGAGGCGGTCAGGGCTGCGGGCACCGCCAGAGCCTAACCCGTCCCCGGAGCGGGCCGGTTCGTCGGTCGGGTCGGTTCGTCGGTCGGTCCGGTCGAGGCTCGACGCCGGTGATCGTGATCGGCATGATGGCGGACGGGGATCTTGCCGCGGTCGTACTGGCCGGCTGTCCGGCTGGGCCCACAGCTGGGTGGGGCTGGCCACACTCCTGGCCCGGGCCGGGGCGGACGGGGGTTCCGCGCGGTGCACAGTGGGTGCACCGACGGAAGGCGAGGAAGGGCCATGGGGAAGTTCGGCCGGTGGGCGGCGGGGGCCGCGACGGGGTTCCTGCGGGCGGTCGCGGTCGCGGCGGTGACCCTGCTGGTCCCGGCCGTGTGGGCGGGCGCGGTGGCGCTGGGGTGGTCCTGGGGGCCGGCCAACCCGTGGTCGTGGCTGCTGCCGCTGGTGCTGGTGTGCGTGGGCACCCTCGCGCTGAGCCGCCCGGTGTGCCGGTCCGTGCGCGCCCTGGTCGCGCGCTGGGGCGGCACCGTTCTGCCCGCCGGCTACCGGCAGGCCCCGCCGGTGACCCGGATGTCCACCGGGTTCTGGTGGAACGGCTTCACGTACGAGAAGACCCGCCGCGACGCCCTGATGGACCAGCACTGGAGGGTCCGCTGGCGCGACCCCGCCAACCTGCGCGACCTGCGGTTCGTCGCGGTCGCGGCGCTCACCGCGGGCCCGGTCGCCGCGCTGCCGCCGGCCGCGCTGGCCGCGGCCGTGCTCGGGTTCGCCCGGCCGCAGGCCACCGCCCGGCTGGTCGGGGCGCTCGGCGTACTGCTGGCCGTCGGCAGCGCGCCGTACGCCTGGCGGGTGGTGACGCCGGTGGCCGAGCGCTTCCTGCGGCCCTCGCGGGCGATGGCGCTGGCCGAGCGGGTGGCGGAGCTGACCGCCCAGCGGGCGGACGCCACCGTCGCCCAGGCCGCCGAGATCCGCCGGATCGAACGGGACCTGCACGACGGGGCGCAGGCCCGGCTGGTGGCGCTCGGGCTCTCGCTGGCCACCGCCCAACGGCTGGTGGAGCGCGACCCGGAGCGGGCCAAGGCGCTGATGCGGGACGCCCAGGACGGCGCGAAGGCCTCGCTGGCCGAACTGCGCGACCTGATCCAGGGCATCAGCCCGCCGGTGCTGACCGAACGAGGACTGGTGGACGCCGTCCGCGCCCTCGCCCTGGACCTGCGGCTGAAGGTGACGGTCGACGCAGCGGCCCTGGTGCGGGTGGACGCGCCGATCGAGTCCGCCGTGTACTTCGGTGTCGCCGAGCTGCTCACCAACGCCGTCAAGCACGGCGGGGCGACCCGGGCCGGCGTCACTTTCCGCCAGGACGAACACGGGCTCGTCGTCGAGGTCGAGGACGACGGCTCGGGCGGTGTCCGGGAACGGCCCGGCGGCGGGCTCGCGGGCCTGCGCCGCCGCCTCGACGCCTTCGACGGCTCCCTTGAGATCACCAGTCCGCCCGGCGGACCGACCCACGTCAGGATGACGGTGCCATGCGAATCCTCGTAGCCGAAGACCTCTACCTGCTGCGCGAGGGGATGGTCCACCTGATCGAGGCGTGCGGGCACGAGGTGGTGGCCACCGCCTCCACCGGGCCCGAGACGCTCGACGCGCTGCTGGCCCACCGCCCGGACGTCTCCGTGGTCGACGTCCGGATGCCGCCGACCCAGTCGGACGAGGGCCTGCGGGCGGCGCTCGCGGCCCGCCGCGAGCTGCCCGGGCTGCCGATCCTGATCCTCTCCCAGCACGTCGAGCAGCTGTACGCGCGGGAGTTGCTGGCGGACGGCTCCGGCGGGGTCGGCTACCTGCTGAAGGAGAGCGTGTTCGACGCCGACCAGTTCATCGGCTCGCTGGAGCGGGTCGCGGCCGGCGGGACGGCGATGGACCCGGCGGTGATCGCCAAGCTGCTGTCCGCGAGCCCGCCGGAGCGGGGGCTCGGCCAGCTCACCGAGCGCGAGTACGAGGTGCTCGGGCTGATGGCGGAGGGGCTCTCCAACCAGGCCATCGGACGGCGGCTGTTCCTGAGCGACAGCGCGATCAGCAAGTACACCACCTCGATGTTCGGCAAGCTCGCCATCGCCGATGACGACGACACCAACCGGCGGGTCCGGGCCGTCCTCACCTACCTGAACCAGCCGTGACACTCCGTTCGGCGCGCGGGGCGGTCCGTCGGTGGATGGTCCCGCCGGGGGCGTACCAGCCGGCCTTCGTCCGGACGGCCGGACTCCGGTCCTGAGCGTGGGACGTCTGCGGGGCGGCGACGGCGCGGACGCTGGAGCGCGCCCGACGGCCGGCGACATCAGCGGGAATTCCCCGGTGAATTGTCGATCATATTGTGGAGAGATCTTTTCCGGACGTGTTTTTCGGTGACATCGCGGCCGCATTGCCGTCGGTGGAATTCGGTTCGGCCCGGCGCAGTGCCCCGGCGCTCAGCAGCAGGGCGAAGGCGAGCAGGGTGACCAGTCCGAAGGAGACGGTGAGCGAGGTGGCCTGGGCGAGGGTGCCGATCACGGCGGGGGCGATCAGGCCGGAGGTGTAGGTGACGGTGGCGACGCCCGCGATGGCCTGGCTGGGGTTGCCGCCGATCCGTCCGGCGGCGGCGAAGGCGAGCGGCACGATCACCGCGACGCCGACGCCGATCAGGGCGAAACCGGGGATGGCCAGCGCCGGGTGGTCGGCGGCCACCACCAGGACGCCGCCGAGGGTGGCGATCGCCCCGCCCAGCCGGGTGGCCGGGACGGCGCCGAGGCGGCGGATCACCGCGTCCCCGGCCAGGCGGCTGACCGCCATGGTGAGCGAGAAGGCGGTGTAGGAGGCGGCCGCGAGGGTGGTGGAGGCGCCGGTGATGTCCTTGAGGTAGACGCCACTCCAGTCCATCGAGGCGCCCTCGCCGAACACCGCGCAGAAGCCGACCAGCCCGATCACCAGCGAGCTGCGCGGCGGCAGGGCGAAGCGCGGCGGCTCCTCTGCCTCCTCGGGCGCCCGCAGATCCGGCAGGCTCCGGCAGATCGGCTGGGCGAGGGCGAGCAGCACCAGTGCCGTGACGGCCAGTTGGAGCCGGGCGTCGAGGTTCAGGTGGGCGGCCAGGATGCCGAAGCCGGAGGCCAGCAGGCCGCCCGCGCTCCACATCCCGTGCAGCCCGGACATGATCGACCGGCCGAGCCGCTGCTCGATCTCCACGCCCTGGGCGTTCATCGCGACGTCCGCCATGCCCGCCGTGGCGCCGTACGCGAGCAGCACCGCGCACAGTGCCGGCAGCGAGGGGGCGAGCGCGGGCAGGGTGAGGGCCAGGCACCAGAGCGAGATCAGCCCGCGCACCGCGGCCCGGCCGCCGTAGCGGTGGACGAAGCGCCCGGCGAGCGGCATCGCGAGGGAGGAGCCGATGGCGGGCATCACCAGGGCCAGGCCGAGCTGGCCGGGGGAGAGGTCCAGCCGGTCCTGGATCCACGGGATGCGGGTGACGAAGGTGCCGCTGACGGCGCCGTGCACGCCGAAGACCAGCGCGATGCTCAGCCGGGAGCGGCGTGGGTCGGCGAGTGGTTCGGGGGTCGTGACTGTCATGCGGCGTTCCCTCCCGGTCGCGCGTGGTGGGGCGCGACGGTGCCCTGTGGGTGGTCTACGTGCAGGCCGATGGGTCCGCGCGGCGGAGTCGTCCGTCCGGCGGATCGTGCGATCGGTTCGATAAATTATCAGGAAGGGACCCTGATAGAAACACTCTGGAAGGATGATCGGCCATGACCACCGCGCGTACGGCCACGCCGAGCACCGCCCGGGCGATCAACGACCGGCTGGCGCTCAACCTCCTGCTCGAACAGGGCCCGCTCACCGCGACCGAGCTGCGCGACCTCACCGGCCTGTCCCGGCCGACCGTCGCCGACCTGCTCGACCGCCTCCAGCGCACCGGCCTGGTCGCCGTCGTCGGCGAACGCGGCGAACAGCGGCGCGGCCCCAACGCCCGGCTCTACGCGCTGGTCGCCTCCCGCGCCCACATCGCCGCCTTCGACGTTCGCGAGGGAGGTGTCAGCCTGGTCGTCGCCGACCTCGCCGGGCGCACCCTCGCCACCGCCGAGGTGCCGGTGGAGGCGTCTGCCGAGGGCGCTGCCGGGCCGTCGGCCGAGAGCGCGGCCGGGACGATCGTCCGCACCCTGCTGGAGACCGCGCGCGGCGCCGGCGTCGAGCAGCTGCACACGATCGCGGTCGGCGCCCCCGGCCTGGTCGACCCCGCCACCGGCCGACTGCACAGCACCGGCAAGCTCCCCGGCTGGCACGCCGAACTCCTCGCCGCACTACGGGAGTTGCCCGGCACCGACGTCATCCTGGAGAACGAGGTCAACCTGGCCGGCCGGGCCGAGTACCGGGTCGGCGCCGCGCGCGACCGCGACACCTTCGTGCTGATGTGGCTCGGCCACAGCGTCGGCGCCGCCGTCATCCTGGACGGGCGGCTGCGCCGCGGCTTCTCCGGCGGCACCGGCGAGATCTGCTTCCTGCCCGTCCCCGGCACGGTCGGGCTGCCCACCGCCGACAGTTGCGAGGGCGGCTTCCACGGCCTGGTCGGCAGCGCCGCCATCTGCGCACTCGCCCGGGCCCACGGGCTGCCCGCCGACCCGGCCGGGGACGCGTCGGCCGCCGAGGCCGCCGTGCGCGCCGCACTGGCCGCCGGCACGGCGGGTGAAGCGTTCCTGGACGAGCTGGCCGAGCGGATCGCGCTCGGCGCGGCGGCGCTCTGCGTGGTGCTCGATCCCGGCTGCCTGGTGCTCGGCGGCGAGATCGGCCGGGCCGGCGGCGCCGAACTGGCCGGCCGGGTCGAACGGCGGCTGGCCGGGTTCTCCCCGCTGCGCACCGAGGTGCGGGCCGGTACGGCGGGCGGCGGGGCGGTGCTCGCCGGGGCGGTCCTCACCGCCGGGGACGCCGTGCGGCGGGACCTGTTCGGCGAACCCTAGCGTCCGCGCCCGTGGGCTGGTCCGGGGCCGTTTCCCGTCGGCGTCCCCGGTACGGCAGGATGGCGGACGGGGGGCGCGTACCCCGTACCTCGAACCACCGTCAGGAGTCGCACATGGGCCAGCCCGAGGTGCCGGTGAACCCGTACCGCATCGGTGAGGCGGCGGCGCTGCTCGGCGTCAGCGCGGACACCATGCGGCGCTGGGTGGACGCCGGGCGGCTCGCCGCCGTGCGCGACGAGCACGGGCACCGGATCATCCCCGGCGCCGAGCTCGCAGCCTTCGCCCGCGAGCTGGCCCGGCCGGAGAACGCCGAGGCAGAGGGGCGACCGTCCTCGGCGCGCAACCGCTTCCCCGGGATCATCACCCACGTGGTGCTCGGCGACGTGGCCGCGCAGGTGGAGGTGCAGGCCGGGCCGTTCCGGGTGGTGTCGCTGATCAGCCGGGAGTCGGCGGAGGAGCTGAACCTGGTGCCGGGCGCGCCCGCCACGGCGGTCATCAAGTCGACCAATGTGATGATCGAACGGCGCTAGCCCCTCCCCGCCGATACCCGCCGACGACGAGTCCCGACCGAGAGGCCCGGATGCCGCCCCCGCACCTGCCGACCACCCAGAGCGCCGTGTTCGCGATCGAAGCGGTAGCCGCCCGGCACGGCCGTACCGTGCGCGCCCAGCACGACATCGGACGCGACCAGACCTTCGCCGGACTGGTCGGCCACGACGACGGACCGGACGCCATCCCGCACGAGGCGCTGCTGGAGTTCGACGGCAGCCCGCGGACCGCCGTCCGGCTGTTCAGCCACGACGAGGTGACCGTGACCGTCGAGGGCATCCCCTTCGACGTCCCGCGCGACAGCGTCCCGGCCTTCCTGAACTCCGTCTGGTCCGGCCTGGTACACGTCAAGGCGCGGACCTTCCCGCCCTCCACCACCCTGATCGTCACCGTCCCGGGGGAAGCCGGCTACCGCGAGGCCCTCGGCGTCCACGACCTCACCCCCTGGCTGTCCGGAAGGATTCGATGAGCCCCGCCGACCCCGCCGCCCCCGCCGACCGCCGTCCGGTGCTCGCCGTCGCCCACCGCGGCGACCCGTACCGCCACCGCGAGAACACCCTGCCCTCCGTCGAGTCCGCGCTCGCCGCGGGGGCCGACGCCGTCGAGGTGGACGTCCAGCTCACCCGCGACAAGGTGCCGGTGCTGCTGCACGACCCCACCCTGGAACGGCTCTGGGGCGACCCGCGCTCGATCGGCCGGGTCACCACCGAGCAGCTGGACGAGCTGCGCCAGGGCGCGCTGGCCGTCCCCACCCTCGCCGAGGCGATCAAGGCCGTGGCGGCCGCGAACGGCCCGCGCCTGCTCATCGACCTGGACGAACCCGGCCCGGCCGCCGCCACCTGGTCCGTCGTCACCGAGCTCGGCGCCGAAGGACTGGTCGCCTTCTGCGGCTCCACCACCGCCATGCTCGCCGTGCGCGAGCTCAGCCCGGACGCCGAGATCGCGCTCACCTGGAAGCAGCCCCGGATGCCCTCGCCCGCCCTGCTGCGCGACCTGCGCCCGCGCTTCCTCAACCCGCCGTTCGGCCTGGTCACCCCCCGGTTCGTCGAGGCCGCGGCGGACGAGGGGCTCGCCGTCTCCACCTGGACGGCCGACCTGCGCCGCACCATGCGCCGACTGCGCGACACCGGGGCCGCCTCCATCACCACCAACCGGATCTCCGTGCTGCGCTCCGTCGTGGACGGCCGCCGGTGACGGTGCTCGGCACCCGGGCGCTGGGCCGCGCCCTGCTGGCCCGTCAGCACCTGCTCGCCCGTACCGACCGGGCACCCCTGGAGGTCATCCACCACCTCGGCGGCCTCCAGGCCCAGGCCGTCCCCCAGCCGCCGTACCTCGGGCTGCTCTCGCGGCTGGAGGGCTTCACCCCGCCGCAGCTCACCGAGCTCATCGAACAGCGGGCGGTGGTCCGGATCGCGCTCCAGCGCGGCACCATCCACCTGGTCACCGCCGAGGACTGCCTGACCCTGCGCCCGCTGCTCCAGCCCGTCCTGGACCAGGCGCTGCAGAGCACCTACGGCAAGCGGCTGGCCGGGCTCGACCTGGCCGCGCTGGCCGCCGAGGCCCGCACCCTGGTCGAGGAGGAGCCGCGCACCTTCCAGCGGCTCGGCGCGCTGCTGGCGGCCACCCGCCCGGACCGCGACCCGGCGGCGCTGGCCCAGGCCGCACGGTGCCTGCTGCCGCTGGTCCAGGTGCCGCCGCGCGGGCTGTGGGGGCGCGGCGGCCCGGCCGCCCACACCACCGCCGAGGCCTGGCTCGGCCGCCCGCTCGACCCCTCGCCCGCGCTGGACGGCCTGGTGCTGCGCTACCTCGCGGCCTTCGGCCCGGCCAGTGCGGCGGACCTGAGGAAGTGGTGCGGCCGCACCGGGCTCGGCCCCGTGCTGGGGCGGCTCGCGCCGCGGCTGCTGACCTTCCGGGACGAGCAGGGCCGGCTGCTGTACGACCTGCCGCAGGCACCGAGGCCCGAGCCGGACGCCCCGGCGCCGGTGCGGCTGCTCGCGCCGTTCGACAACCTGCTGCTCTCGCACGCCGACCGGAGCCGGGTGCTGCCGGAGGAGTACAAGAGGCGGGTGATGACCCAGAACGGGCTGGTGCTCGGCACCCTGCTGGTGGACGGGCTGGTCGCCGGGACGTGGCGGCTGACGGGGGATCAGGAGGTGGCCGTCCAGCCGTTCGTCCGGTTGGCGCGGGCGGACCGCGAGGCGGCGGAGGCGGAGGCGCAGCGGGTGCTGGCCTTCGCGGGCGGGGGCGGGTCCGGGGCGGTGCGGATCGAGGCGGTGGGCTAGCCGCCACAACGGGCGGATCGTCAGATTCTCTGTTGAGATGGGTCGGTTCGGACTCAACGACGACCCCCGCCGGAGGCTGCCGTGTCCGTGGAGCGCCCGCCCGGTGGGCAGCCCGACCACCGCAGGCCGTACCTGATGCTGCCGCCCGCCGTGCGGTGGGCGGCGGCCTGGTCGGTGGCGGTGATCCTGCTGATCACCGTCGGCTCCCTGGTGGTCTTCGCGCTGGTCGAGCTGCGGGCCGCCACCGTGCCGTTCATCCTGGCGCTGCTGGGGGCCTCGCTGCTCCATCCGGTGGTGCCCTGGCTGGTCCGGCGGGGCGTGGGCCGGAGCCTGGCGGCCGGGCTGACCTGCCTGGTGCTGGTGGTCGCGGTGGTCGGGGTGATCGCCCTGCTGGTCAACTCCCTGGTGCACAGCGCCCCGCAGATCGCCGCCTCGCTCCCGGCCGCCGGGCAGCGGCTGGCCCAGTGGCTCGGGCCCTTCGGGGCGAAGATCCAGCACGCGCTGGAGAACGCCAAGGGCGAGACCAACTCGCTGGTCTCGACGCTGACCAACGGCGTGCTCTCGGGGCTCGGCCTGCTCACCCAGCTGATCACCGGCGGGGTGCTGGCCCTGGCCCTGGTGTTCTTCTTCCTGCGCGACGGCCACCGCACCGGCGACGCCATCCGCGCCACCGTGCCCGGGCGCGGCGCCGACACCGTGGTCGCCTGCGCCGACCGCGCCTTCGACGCGATGGCCGGCTTCATGCGGGGCACCACCCTGATCGCCCTGATCGACGCGGGCTTCATCACCATCGGCCTGCTCGCCCTCGGCGTCCCCGGCGCGCCGGGCCTGGGTGCGCTGGTCTTCATGGGGGCGTACATCCCGTTCGTCGGGGCGTTCCTGTCCGGCACGGTGGCGGTGCTGGTCGCGCTGGCCGACGGCGGCCTCGGGACGGCGCTGTGGGCGCTCGGCGTGGTGCTGACGGTCCAGATGATCGAGGGCAACATCCTCCAGCCGGTCATCCAGAGCCGCACCGTGGAGCTGCACCCGGCGACCATCATGGTCGCCGTGGTGGCGGGCTCCGGCATCGCGGGCATCATCGGCGCCCTGCTGGCGGTGCCGGTGTGCGCGGCGGGCATGGGCGTGATCTCGGTGCTGCGGGGGCTGGCGGACGGGCGCGAGTAAGTCGGTTGCCCAGGAAGGGCGGGTGTGCGAGCATCGCTAATGCGACGAGAGTCGCGATAGGGATGGAGGGGTGCGGGTGGAACTGTTCGAGGTGGCCGGCGCGGGGGACGGTCCGTACGGGGTGGTGGTCGGGCCGGACGGAGGTGTGTGGTTCACCCTGGTGCACGCCGGGGAGGTCGGGCGGCTGGCCGCCGACGGGGCGGTGGAGCGGTTCGGACTGGGGGCGCCGGGGTGCGGGCCCTCGGTGATCACCGCGGGGCCGGACGGGGCGCTGTGGTTCAGCCGGATGCGGGACCACCGGATCGGGCGGATCACGATGGACGGCGAGGTCTCGTCCTTCGGGCTGCCGACCGGGAACGCCGGGCCGTACGGGATCGCCGCCGGACCGGACGGGGCGCTGTGGTTCACCGAGCTCAACGCCGATCGGGTCGGGCGGATCACCGTCGAAGGAGAGGTGACCGAGTACCCGCTGCCGTCGGCCGGGGCCTTCCCCTCGCTGATCACCGCCGGGGCGGACGGCGCGCTGTGGTGCACCCTCAACCAGGCCGACGCGATCGCCCGGGTGAGCGTCCGGGGCGAGGTGACCGTCCACCGGCTGCCCACGGAGGGCACCGCGCCGGTCGGCATCACCGCCGGGGCCGACGGGGCGCTCTGGTACGTCGGGATCGGCGGCGGACTGGTCGGGCGGATCACGGTGGACGGGCAGGTGACCGAGTACCCGCTCGCCGACCGGGCGGCCAAGCCGCACGCGATCGCCGCCGACCCCACCGGCCGGCTGTGGTTCACCGAGTGGGGCGCCGGCCGGATCGGCGTGCTCACCCCGGACGGACGGCTGGACGGCCACCCGATCCCCGGCCCCGGCGCCGAACCGCACGGGATCGCCGTCGGCCCGGACGGGGCGGTGTACGCGGCCCTGGAGCGCGGGCAGATCGCCCGGCTGGCGGGCTGAACCCCGTGCCGGGGCAACGGGCGCGCAGGCGCAAGCAGGCGGAGGAACGGCAGCGCTGGATCGAGAAAAGCCGCAATGGGGTCGTTGGGCCCTGGGCCCGTACCGCCACCCGGGGGATGATGCGGTGGGCCCCGCTGTTCGTGTGCGGGGGTGACGAGGGCGGAGCCGCGTGATGGCGACCATGGCGGAGGGTGCCGGGGCTTCGGCGCCGGTCCGGGTGTTCCTGCTGGACGACCACGAGGTGGTGCGTCGCGGGGTGCACGACCTGCTGGACGGCCAGCCGGACCTGATGGTGGTCGGGGAGGCCGCGACGGCGGCACAGGCACTGGTCCGGGTACCGGCGCTGCGGCCCGACGTGGCGGTGCTGGACGTCCGGCTGGGCGACGGGGACGGGGACGGGGTGACGGTCTGCCGTGAGCTGCGGTCGCGGATGCCCGACCTGGCCTGTCTGATGCTGACCTCCTTCGACGACGAGGAAGCGCTGCTGGACGCCGTGATGGCGGGCGCCGCCGGGTACGTGCTGAAGCAGATCAGCGGCACCGACCTGGTCGCCGCCGTCCGGACCGTCGCCTCCGGCCGCTCGATGCTCGACCCCGGCGCGGCCACCCGGCTGCTGAACCGCCTGCGCAGCGACGCCGAGCCGGCCCGGCCGGTGACCGCCGGACCGGGCCTGACGGCGCGCGAGCAGGAGGTGCTGGCGCTGATCGGGGAGGGCCTGACCAACCGGCAGATCGGCGAGCGGCTCTACCTCGCCGAGAAGACGGTGAAGAACCACGTCTCCCGGCTGCTCGCCAAGCTCGGCGTGGAGCGCCGGGTGCAGGCGGCGCTGATCGCCACCGAGTTGCGGCAGTCCGCCGCCGTCCAGTCGTCCCCGCTGCGCGCCGGCCGGGGCCGGCCGACGGGCTGAGGGGACTGGCGCCGAGCATCGTGGTGGGGGCGATTTTGAGCCCCAACTCCTCTAGCAATGCGGTGAGTTCGGTGTGCTTGTCGCCGAGGTAGCGCGTCACGACCCTAGCGGCGCCTCCCACACCAGCCGGGTGCCGCCGCCCTCGCCGTCCGCCGGGCCGAGGGTGAGGGCCCCGCCGGCCCGTTCGGCGCGCTCGGCGAGGTTGCGCAGCCCACTGCGCCGGCCTCCCTCGGGGATGCCGATCCCGTCGTCCTCGACGCTGAGCACCACCCGCCCGGCCAGGGCGCGCAAGGTCACCTCGACCCGGGTGGCGCGGGCGTGCCGGGAGGCGTTGCTGAGGGCCTCCGCCAGTACGGCGACCACGTGTTCGGCGAGTTCCTGCGGGACGTCGGTGTCGAGCAGGCCCTCCATGCTCAGCCGGGGCGCGAGGCCGAGCGGGCCCTGCGCCTCGGTGACGACCCGGGTGGCGCGGGCGCGCAGGCCGCGGTCGGGTTCGCTGTGGGCGCGCAGGCCGAAGATGGTCGAGCGGATGATCTTGATGGTCTCGTCCAGGTCCGCCACCGCGCGGGCGACCCGGTCGGCGGCGGCCGGGCTGTCGATCAGCCGGCCCGCGCTCTGCAGCGTCATCCCGGTGGCGAACAGCCGCTGGATGGCCAGGTCGTGGAGGTCCCGGGCGATCCGGTCGCGGTCCTCCAGCAGGTTCAACTGCTCGGCGTCGCGCCGCCGTTCGGCCAGCTCCAGGGCCAGCGCCGCCTGGTCGGCGAAGCCCAGCAGCGGGCCGGTCTCCTCCGGTCCGAAGACGGGCTGCCCCTGCGCCCGGGCCAGCAGCAGCACGCCGCGCCCGTACCCGGTGCCGGTGCCCAGCGGCACCGCGACCGCCGGGCCCAGCCCGTCGAAGCGGCCCGCCGGACCGGCCGCGAAGCGCGCGTCGGAGGCCAGTTCGTCGCTGGTCACCGGCGAGCCGGAGGCGTACGCGGCGCCGGAGAGCGTGCCGTCCACCGGCACCGTCACCCCGAGCCGGGCCGGGGGCTCGGCGCCGAGCGCGACCTCCACCGCCAGCTCCTCGGCCCGCTCCTCCGGGCCGGCCAGCGCCACCGAGACGTCCGCCAGCTCGGCGCCGGCGATCTCCCGGGCCCGGCGGGCGATCAGCTCGACCACCTCCAGGCGCGGCGCGCCCGACAGCAGGCTGCGGGTGATCTCGGTGCTCGCCCGCAGCCAGCGCTGGCGCAGCTGCGCCTCCTCGTACAGCCGGGCGTTGTCGATCGCGACCCCGGCCGCGACCGCGAGGGTGGCGATCACGGCCTCGTCGTCCTCGTCGAAGTCCAGCCCGCCGCGCTTGTCGGTCAGGTAGAGGTTGCCGAACACCTCGCCGTGCACCCGCACCGGCACCCCCAGGAAGGTGTGCATCGGCGGGTGGTCGGGCGGGAAGCCGACCGAGGCCGACCGGCCGGACCGGCTCGGGCGCAGTCCGACCAGCGGGAATGTCGTGTCCACACGGTAGTGCCCGGGTGTCGGCGGGGTGGAGGCCGGGGTCGCCCGTAGTGTTCCGGCCGTCGGGTCTTTCGTCCCGCGGGCAGGGGGCTTGCGGCCTCTGGTGGCGGGCCGTCGGCGGACGACAGGGTGGGAGCAGAGCGGACGGGGCGTCAGCGCGCGCCGTCCCCGGCACCGAACAGTGGAGGAACTCTGATGACGTCAACCGTGGTGGCCGGGGTCGACGGCTCGCCGGCGAGCACCGCCGCCGCCCAGTGGGCGGCCGAGGAGGCGCGGCGCCGCGGGGCGACGCTGCGACTGGTGCACGCCTGGCCGTGGCTGACCGACGGGGTGTCCTCCTTCGCCGAGTCCGACGACCTGCCGGCCGCCGCCCAGCGCATCCTGGCCGAGGCCGCCGACACGATCCGCGAACCGCACCCGGAGCTGACCGTGCACACCGACGCGGTGCTGGACGCCCCGGTGGACGGGCTGGTGGCGGCCGCCGCGGAGGCGGACCTGCTGGTGCTCGGCTCGCGCGGGCGCGGCGGCTTCACCGGGCTGCTGCTCGGCTCGGTCAGCATGGCGGTGGCCGGGCGCAGCGACACGCCCGTGGTCGTGGTGCGGGAGACCGGAGCCGGCCACGAGCCCTCCGGCGAGGTGGTGGTCGGCGTCGACGCCCACACCCCCGAGGAGGCGGTGCTCGCCTTCGCCTTCCGCGAGGCCGCCCTGCGCGGCGCCCGGGTCCGGGCGGTGCACGGCTGGGACCTGCCGCCGCTGTTCGGCTACGCGGGCGGGGCCGTACCGGCGGGGGAGATCGAGCAGTTGGAGGCGCTGGAGGCGAAGCTGCTGACGCTCGCCCTGGCCGGGCAGCGCGAGCAGCACCCGGCGGTCGAGGTGGTCGAGGACGTCCGGCTGGGTGCCGCCCGCGGCCTGGTAGAGACCTCCGCCGGGGCCGCCCTGGTGGTGGTCGGCCGGCGCCACCGCCCGATCGAGATCGGGCCCCGGCTCGGCCGGGTCGCACACGCGGCGCTGCACCACGCCGAGGCGCCGGTCGCGGTCGTCCCGCACGACTGACGCGGACGGCCCGGTGGGCGAGGAACCCGACCGGTTCCTCGCCCACCGGGCCGTCGGCTCAGCGCGGGCGCTCGCCCGGCGGCAGGACCCTGGCGGTCAGCCGCAGTGGCGGGCTGTGCCGGAAGGTGAGGGTGAAGCCCACCCACTGGCCGGGCTTCAGCGGGGGCGGGGCGGCGATCATCAGGTCGGCGTCCTCGGGGGACATCGCCAGTTCGCCCCGGCCGGGGACGGGCAGGGCGGAGACCGGCTCCCAGCGGCCCGCCGCGCCCTGGTGCAGGTGGCGCTTCAGGGTGATCGGTCCGCCGAACTCCCAGCTGGCGCCCGTCAGTTCGTCGGGGACATCGCCCGGGTTGCGGATCGTGAAGAAGGCCGCGGTGGCCGAGGCCGCGCCCGCCGTCGGCTGCAGCAGCCAGCCGGCCTCGGCCTCCATCGGGCGGGGGCCGCCGGCGCCGCCGACGGCCGTCCAGCCGGTGAGCAGGGCCAGCGCGAGCGCCGCCGCACCGACCGGCGGGCCGGCCAGCTTGAGCCGCTCCGCCGCCTTGCTGCGCTCCGCCATCTTGAACCGCTCCGCCGCCTTGCTGCGCTCCGTCACCTTGAACCGCTCCGCCGCCTTGCTGCGCTCCGCTGCCCTCACCGCCGGGCCCCCTTACGCTGCTGCCCGCGCCCCGGCTCCCAGGTGCGCAGCCGCAGGCTGTTGCCCACCACCAGCAGGGAGCTGAGCGACATCGCGACCGCCGCCAGCATCGGGTTCAGCAGCCCGACGGCGGCCAGCGGGATCAGCACCAGGTTGTAGCCGAAGGCCCAGAGCAGGTTGGCCCGGATCGTCGCCAGGGTCTGCCTGGCCAGCCGCACCGCGTCCACCACCGCCTCGATCTCGCCGCGCACCAGGGTCAGCCCGGCCGCGCCGATCGCGGCGTCGCTGCCGGAGGCCAGTGCCACCCCGAGGTCGGCCGAGGCCAGGGCGACCGCGTCGTTGACGCCGTCGCCGACCACCGCCACCGTCCGCCCGGCGGCCCGCAGTTCGGCCACCACCTCGGCCTTGCGCTCGGGCGAGGCCGAGGCGTGCACCCGCTCGATGCCCAGCTCGGCGGCGACGGCCCGCGCGGCGCCCGGGCCGTCGCCGGTCAGCAGGACGGTCTCCAGGCCCATCCCGCGCAGCCGGTGGAGGGCTCGCCAGCTGCCCGAGCGCAGCGTGTCGCCGACCGCCAGTACGGCCGCGGCCCGTCCGTCCAGCTCCACCAGTACGGGGGTGCGGCCCGCGTCCCCGGCCGCCGTGACGGCCCGGGCGAGCTCCGAGGGCAGGGCGGCGCCGTCCGGCCGGACGGCCCGGACCGACCGGCCCTGGATCGTGCCGGACACCCCGAGCCCGGTCGTGGCGGCGAAGCCGTCCACCGGCGGCAGGGCCCCGCAGCGCTCCCGGGCGGCCGCCGCGACGGCCCGTCCGATCGGGTGCTCCGAGCGGTGCTCGACCGCGCCCGCCAGCCGCAGGACCTGCTGCTCGGTGAAGCCGTCGGCGACCGTCACCGCCGCCAGCTCCATCCGGCCGGTGGTCAGCGTGCCGGTCTTGTCCACCACCACGGTGTCCACCCGGCGCAGGCTCTCCAGCACCTCCGGGCCGCGCACCAGCACACCCAGTTCGGCGCCGCGGCCGGTCGCGGCGAGCAGCGCCGTCGGGGTGGCCAGGCCCAGTGCGCACGGGCAGGCGACCACCAGCACGGCGACCGCCGCCGTCACCGCCGCCTGCGGGGCCGCGCCCGCCCCCAGCCAGAAGCCCAGCACGCACACCGCGACGGTCAGCACGCAGGGCACGAACACCCCGGCGACCGCGTCCGCCAGCCGCTGCGCCCGGGCCTTGCCGGCCTGGGCGTCGGCCACCAGCGCGGTGATCCGGGCCAGTTGGGTGTCGGCGCCGACGGCCGTGGCCCGTACCACCAGCGCCCCGCCGACGTTCACCGTGGCCCCGGCGACCCGGTCCCCGGGGCCGACCTCGACCGGCACGCTCTCCCCGGTGAGCAGGCTCAGGTCGAGCGCCGAACCGCCTTCGACCACCACCCCGTCGGTGGCCACCCGTTCGCCCGGCCGAACCACGAACTCCTGCCCGGGCAGCAGGAGTTCGACCGGTATCAGATGCTCCTCACCGTCCTCCGCCCGGACGCACACCTGCTTGGCGCCCAGCTCGGCCAGCGCCCGCAGCGCGGACCCGCTGCGTCGCCGCACCCGGCCCTCCAGCAGCCGCCCGGCCAGCACGAACAGCGGCACGCCGACCGCCGCCTCCAGGTACACGTGCGCCGCGCCGCCGCCGTCGGCGGTCAGCGAGAACGGCATCCGCATGCCCAACTGCCCGGCCCCGCCGAGGAACAGCGCGTACGCCGACCAGCCGAAGGAGGCGACGACCCCCAGGCTGACCAGGGTGTCCATGGTCGCCGCGGCATGCCGCAGCCCCTGCAGGGCGCGTCGGTGGAAGCCCGCCGAACCCCAGGTCACCACCGGGACGGCCAGTGCGAAGCACACCCACTGCCAGGCGGTGAACTGCAGCGCGGGCACCATCGACAGCACCAGCACCGGGACGGCCGGCAGGGCGGTGACCAGCAGCCGCCACCGCTCGTCCGGCTCCTCCTCCGCCAACCCTCCGGGCACCCCGGCCGACGCCAACTCGGCCGTGTAGCCAGCCCGTTCGACCGCCGCGACCAGCTCCTCGACGGACACCCCGGCCGGATGCAGCACCCGGGCCCGCCCGGTCGCCAGGTTCACCCCGGCCGTCACCCCGTCGATCCGGCCCAGCCGTTTCTCCACCCGGCCGACGCACGCGGCGCAGGTCATCCCCCCGACCGCCAGATCGGTGGACACCAGCGCCCCGGAGTCCGCCCCCGCGACCGGGCTCACCGCATCCCGCCCATGTCGTGCCCACCCATCCCCGGCGACGCACCACCACCCCGGCTCGGCGTCAGCCCCGGAGCCACCGGCCCCGCCTGCCGCCCCACCCCGTACGCCACCACGAAGACCACCACCAGCAGCAGGGCGAACCCCGCCAACACACTCAACGGCCGGACACCCGGCGATTTCGCACTCACGCCCCACCAGTCGGACGACCGGAGCGGTTGGTTCCCGTACCTTCCGAAATCCCGGGAACCCGGACACTCCGGGGCCCGGTCGTGCCCGCGCCCAACTCACCTACCCGGGTGCGCAGTTCGCGGTCGGCGGTGACTACCAGGCAGGCCCGCGCCGGATGTTCGGCGCGGGCCTCGCGGACCAGTTCCACGATCCGGTCGTCCCCACTGCCGTCCGCCGACACCACTTGGACCTCGGGCAGACCGGTGACCCCCCGGGCCGCGCCCTCGACGACCAGCACCACCTCCAGCGGGCCGGGGTGCCCCGGCAGGCCCCGCGCGGCGACGCCGACCAGGGAGTCCCGCAGGCGTTCCGCGGCGCCGCGCCGGTCGCGCCACCAGCCGTCCGGGACCGAACCGACCACGTTCGCGCCGTCCACCACCAACAGGAGCGGCGGCGCGGCCTCGTACTGTTCCATGGCCGCCAAGCCTGCCACGGCGCGCGGCGGCCGGGCGTCACCGGACGGCAGCGGGCCGGGCCGACGCTCAGCCGAACCGGCGACACCGGCGGCATGTCCGCAGGCGCCTGCCGGGCGCCGGTGCGGCGGACCGGTAGGCAACGGGCCCATGGAAACCCGCATCGACGAGATCGCCGAACGCATCTACCGGGTCTCGACCCACGTCCCGGAGATCGCCCCGCCCGCCGGATTCACCTTCAACCAGTTCCTGGTCGACGCCGAGGAGCCGCTGATCTTCCACACCGGGATGCGGCAGCTGTTCCCCGTCGTGTCGGAGGCGATCGGCCGGGTGGTGCCGCTGGAGCGGTTGCGCTGGGTGACCTTCGGGCATGTCGAGGCGGACGAGTGCGGGGCGATGAACGAGTTCCTGGCGGCGGCGCCGCACGCCAAGGTGGCGCACAACACGCTGGGCTGCCTGGTGTCGTTGAACGACCTGGCCGACCGCCCGCCAGTGCCGATGGACGACGGCGAGGTGCTGGACCTCGGCGGGCGGCAGGTGCGTCGGCGGCTGCGCAACATCAATACCCCGCACGTGCCGCACGGCTGGGAGGCGCGGGTGCTGTTCGAGGAGCAGACCCGCACCCTGTTCTGCGGGGACCTCTTCACCCATCTCGGCAACGGCCCGGCCGTGACCGGGGCCGACCTGGTCGAACCCGCGCTGCAGGCCGAGCAGCTGTTCCGCCAGACCTCCTGCCTGACCGCCGCCACCGCCGCGCTGCGCGCCCTGGCCGAGCTGCGCCCGCGCACCCTGGCGGTGATGCACGGCTCCTCCTTCCAGGGGGACGGCGAGGCCGCCCTGAACGCCCTGGCGGACGCGATGGAGGAACGATTCAGCCCGGAGTGGGAGTTCGCCGGCGTGCCCAGTGTGTCGGCGAACCCGCACCCGTAGGGCGGTCAGTCCGCCAGGGTGATCCGGATGCCGACGGTGCCGCGCTCGCCGCGGCGCAGTCGGCTGCCGAGCAGGGTGAGCACGCCGAGCAGGCCGTACTTCTGCCGCAGCAGGGTGCGGTAGGCGGCGGTGCGCTCGGGGCCGAGGATCTCGGCGGTGGCGGGGTACTGCTCGCCGGTCGGGTTGCCCTTGACGTCGCAGGGGCCGACCAGGACGTCGGCGCGGTTGCGGATCCGCTTGACCTTCCAGGAGTCCGCGACGGTCCAGATACCGAGGGCCTCCCCGTCGCGGACCACCCACACCGGGGTCGGCACCTGGGTGCCGTCCCTCTTGTAGGTGGTGACGAGCAGGTAGCTGCCGGAGGAGAGGCTGACGATCCGGGCGAGCCGGTCCGAGGCGGCGGGGTCGGGCGTGGTCATGGCCGGAATTCTAGGCCCTGATGCCTGGGAGCTACCCCGATCAGCCGGCCCGGCCGGAGCGGCGGCCCAGCAGGGCGCGGGCGCGGCGGGTCAGCCGCCGGTGGCTGCGGCCGCCGACGCCGGTGGAGCCGATGCCGATGGTCCCGGCGCCGGTGGGACCGCCGACGATCCTGATCGCCGTCGGTGCGGCAGACGCGGCGGAGGCGGCGGCGCGGCGGCGGGCGACGGTGTGGGCGGTGCCCCAGACGGCGAGACCGGTGGCGATCACGGCCCCTGACCACAGGGCGGGAGCCAGCCCGGGGCTGCCGTGGAGGACGGGCGGGCGGGACCACGGCGGCAGCGTGGCGTCGCCGGCGGCCTGCGGGGCACCGCCGGACGGGGTGCCGGCCGTGCTGGCCGTGGCGCCGGCGGCGGCCTTCGGGGCGAGGTCCTCGACCAGCTGCCCGACCGGCTGGACCTTGCCCGCGGCCGCGAAGCCCCAGTCGAGCAGGCTGGCGGCCTCGTCGTACACCTTGCCCTGGGCCTGGGGGTGCATCACCGTCACCAGCAGGGTGCGGCCGTCGCGTTCGGCGGCGCCGGTGAAGGTCGCGCCCGCGTTGGTGGTGTAGCCGTTCTTGACGCCGATCAGGCCCGGGTACTTGCCGAGCAGCCGGTCGGTGTTGGCGATGTCGAAGGTGGTGCGCTGGCCGGTGGTCTTGTCCAGGCCGCCGGGGAAGCGCGCGGTGCGGGTGGAGCAGTAGGAGCGGAAGTCGGCGTTGCGCAGCCCGGCGCGGGCGAACAGGGTGAGGTCGTACGCGGACGAGACCTGGCCGTCCATGTCGTAGCCGTCGGGGGAGATCACCTTGGTGTCCCGGGCCTGGAGCGACTGGGCGCGGGCCTGCATCTCGCTGACGGTCTGCGGGACGCCGCCGTTCATGTGTGCCAGGACGTGCACGGCGTCGTTGCCGGAGCTGAGGAAGACGCCCCGCCAGAGGTCCTCGACCCGGTACGGCAGATCCTCCTTGACGCCGACCAGGCTGCTGCCGACGCCGAGGTTGGCGAGGTCGGCCGCGGTGACCTGGTGCTCCATCGAGCGGTCGAACTTGGGCAGCACGGTGTCCGCGAACAGCATCTTGAGGGTGCTGGCCGGGGGCATCGGCTGGTGGGCGTTGCGGGCGGCCAGCACCTCGCCGGTGCCGGCGTCGGCGACCAGCCAGGAGCGGCCGGTCAGTTCGCGGGGCAGGGCGGGGGCTCCGGCCAGCGGCGCGACCTGGACGTCCGAACGGCCCAGCCGCTCCCCGCCGACGGCGGAGGAGGCGGTGTCCTGGGCGAGGACCGCCGGGGCACCGGCGGCGAGCACCAGGGCCGAGGCGGCGGAGGCGGCCGCGATCCTGGTGACGGACGGTGACTTCTGCTGCACACGCTTTGGCTGCACACGGCGAACGTACCGGCGCCGCCGCCGGGCCGCCGTGCCTGCTGCTCCGTCCGGAGCCACCGGCCCCTTCCGGAGCCCGTGAGCCCTTTGCGGAGCTCGCCCGCCCCTCCGGAGCCCGCCCGCCCCTTCCGGTGCCCGTGTGTCCAGTGGCACGACCCGGGGAGGGGGCCGCGACTTTGGTGATCGCCGGTCGCGCCGAAAGTCGGTTGGGCGGGCGGCGGCGGGTTCCTAGGCTCAGGGGTATGAAGAACCTGCTCGGCTACCTCGGTTTCGTGCTGATCCTGGGCGGCGGCTCCGGCCTGCTGTCCGACCGGCTCGGGGGTTTCCGGCTGTTCGGGTTCGTCCGCTTCCTGGTGCCGGACGGCCACGAGACCGCCGGGTACGCCGTGCTGCTGGTGCTCGGCGTCCTGCTGGCGATCCCGGCCGCCCGCCAGGGCTGAACCAACACGCCCGCGAGGGCTGACCCGGCAGGCCCGCGAGGCACAGCGCCGGGCCCCCAGGCTCAGCGCCCGGCCCCCGAGGCCACCCCGTCGAGCAGCACCGCGAGTCCGGTGCGGAAGGCCTCCCGGCCGCTGTCCTCGGGCGCGCCGCCGCCGGTGCTCTGCAGGGCGGTCAGCAGCGGGAAGCGCTGCGGGAAGTCCGGTGCCAGTTCGGCGAGTCGGGCCGAGCGGGCGTTCCACCAGTCCTCGTCGGCGACGCCGGTGGCGGCCGCCGCGCCGCGCGCGTCGGCGGTGGTGGCGGCCGTGCCGCGGACGAACTGCCAGAGCGCGGCGACCGCCCCGCGCAGTTGGTCCGGGGCCAGTGCGGCCGGCTGGAGGGCGGTCAACAGGCTTTCCATGGCGGCGAGTTCGGCCGGGCCGAGGACGGGGCGGGCCTGTGAGACCTGGAGCACCCAGGGGTGGCGCAGGTAGCAGGCGTACAGCTGCTCGGCCCAGGCGGTGACGGCGACCCGCCAGCCGTCCGACAGCGGGAGTTCGTGCGGGAGTTCGGCGAGCGCGCGGTCGTGCATCAGGTCGAGCAGTTCGGCCTTGCCGGGTACGTAGGTGTAGAGCGCCATCGCGGTGCGGCCGAGCCGTTCGCCCACGGCGCGCATCGACAGGGCGGCCATCCCCTCGGCGTCGGCCACCGCGATTCCGGCGGAGACGATCGCGTCCACACTCAGGCCCGGTTTCGGGCCGCTGCGCCCGGTGCGCGGTTCCTCGGCCCGGCCCCAGAGCAGGGCGAGTGAGCGATCGGCGTCTCCCTGCCCGGCGTAGACGGTCATCCAGGCAACTCCTTATGGCGTAAAGTAACCACCCGGCGGCAACTCTTTATGCCGTAAGGTTATCAGGATTCCGTACCGAAGGGGTTTCGCGATGACACTGCCCGTCACCTTCGTCGAGGTCGTGGCGGTCGACCGGATCACGCCGCGCACCGCCCGGGTCACCTTCGAGGCCGAGGCCCTGGCCGACACCGTCGGCACGGCGCCCGACCAGCAGCTCAAGCTCTGCTTCCCGCGCCCCGGGCAGCGCCGGCCGGTGCTGCCCGCCCAGCAGGACGACCCGATGGGCTGGTACCAGGCCTACCTGGCGATCCCCGAGGCCGAGCGCCCGCTGCTGCGCAGCTTCACCCTGCGCCGCCGGCACCCCGGCACCCGCCGGATCGAGGTCGACTTCGTGCTGCACGGTGACACCGGTCCGGCCGCCGCCTGGGCGCTGCGGGCCGCGCCGGGGGACCGGCTCGGACTGGTCGGACCGTCCGCGCTGTACGCCCCGCCGGTCCCGTTCGCCGAGGCCGCGGCGGAGGCCGACTGGGTGCTGCTGGCCGGGGACGAGACGGCGCTGCCGGCCATGGCGACGCTGCTGGAGGCGCTGCCCGAGGGGGTGCGGGCACATGCCTGGATCGAGGTCGCGGATCGGGCGGAACGTCAGGAGCTGCGGAGCCGGGCCGAGCTGGAGGTGCGGTGGCTGTACCGCGACGGCGCGGCCCCGGGCAGCGTGCTGACCGAGGCGTTCCGGGGCGGCGTGCTGCCGGGCGGTCAGCCCTTCGTCTGGCTGGCCGGGGAGGCGGGGGCGGTGCGGGCGGTGCGCCGGTGCCTGGTCGAGGAGCGGGGGGTGCCGAAGGAGGACATCGACTTCACCGGGTACTGGCGGCACCGACTGACCCAGGACGACGCCCCGACGGCCGAGGACCTGGCGGACGCCCGGGAGCGGCTGGCCGCCTTCTCCTGACGGACGGAAACCGTCGGGCGGCCGGGGTGCGTGGACGAACTCCCCGGCGCCCGCTCGGCGGCGCCGCAGTGCGTTGTTTCGACCGTGGTCGACGGGGAAGGAAGGGTCGCAGTGTCGACAAGTAGGCAGCCGGTGGCGAGGTTCCGCCTGTGGCCAGAGTTCGCCACTGGCACTTTTGCTGGTCGATCGGTCAGTTCTCACCGTTCTCTGACCGTCCCTGATCGGTGAAAAAGGGGCGGACGCGGCCGGATTTATACTGTGTACTTTACTTTCCGATGGTCATTTTTACTTTCTGATGGGGATTTCCCCCCTTGTCGTGGTCGTGTCGGATGCGCTGGAATGCGACCGCTGTCGGGACGCGCGGTCCGGGGCACACGCGTCCGACCAGGATCCGGGTACGCTCAGCCGTGCAACCTGACGTCTCATCAGACGAAAGGATGTCCATTGATCGGCTGGCGCAAGACCCAGCTAGCAGCCGCCGTCACCGTCACCGCCGCGTCCATGGTCCTGAGCCTCGGGACCATCGCGAGCGCAGCTCCGGCCCAGGACCCGCAGAACGCCCAGGCGGCGTCCTCGGACGGGGCGCCGGCACCGGTGATCGTGATCCTGAAGGACCAGATAGCGGACACCCCGGCCGACCACGGCCACCTGGGCGCCCGCCAGCAGAAGACCGCCAGCTCGCAGGCGCCGCTGCTGGACAAGGTCAAGGCCAACGGCGGCACCAACGTCAAGAGCTTCGTGGTCGGCAACGCCTTCTCGGCCACGGTCAGCCCGGCCCTGCGCGCCTCGCTGCAGGCCGACCCGGCGGTCGCCTCCGTCGTCGCGGACACCCAGGTCCAGGTCGCCCCGGTCGCCGCGGCCAAGGCCAAGAAGGACGCGGACACCGCGGCCGCCGCGTCGGGCGACTCCGCCGGCGCTTCGAAGGCCGTTACGGGCAGCAACGGCCAGGCCTCCCAGGAGAACGCGACCAACACGGTCTGCCCCTCCGACCCGGCCAAGCCGCTGATGGAGCCCGAGGGCCTCTACTCGGTGCACGCCTACACCGGCAACGGCAACCCCGGCGTGGAGAACCTGGCCACCGGCAAGGGCGTCAAGGTCGCCTACATCGCCGACGCGCTCGACCCGGACAACCCGGACTTCATCCGGGCCGACGGTTCGCACGCCGTGGTCGACCACCAGGACTTCTCGGGTGAGGGCTGGAACACGCCGAGCGGTGGCGCCGAGGCCTTCGGCGACGCCTCGGCGGTCATCGCCCAGGGCCGTCAGACCTACGACGTCTCGCAGTGGGTCAACGCCTCGCACCCGCTGCCGGCCGGCTGCAATATCCACGTCCGCGGCCTCGCCCCGGACGCCGACCTGGTCGCCCTGAAGGCCGGCGGCGAGATGATGTCCAACTCGTCGATCCTGCAGTCCATCGACTACGCGGTGCGGGTCGCCCACGTGGACGTGCTGAACGAGTCCTTCGGCGGCAACGTCACCCCGGACAGCGGCGCCCACGACACCATCGCGCTCTTCAACGAGCAGGCCGTCAAGGCCGGTGTCACCGTCGCCGTCTCCACCGGTGACGCGGGCCTCAGCGGCACCATCGGCACCCCGGCCACCGACCCGTACGTGATCTCGGTCGGTGCCTCGACGGACAACCAGAACTACCAGCAGACCGGTTACGCGGCCTCCAAGTTCTCCAACGGGACCTGGAGCAACAGCCGGATCTCCGCGCTGTCCTCGGGTGGCTTCACCCAGGCCGGCCGGACCCTCGACCTGGTCGCCCCGGGCGAGTCGGACTGGGCGCTGTGCACCGCCGACACCTCCAAGTTCGCGGACTGCACCAACTTCAACGGCAAGCCCACCAACATCCAGTCGTTCGGTGGCACCAGCCAGGCCGCCCCGTTCGTCACCGGTGCCGCGGCCCTGGTCATCCAGGCCTACCGCGACACCCACGGCGGCGACTCGCCGTCCCCGGCGCTGGTGAAGAAGTTCATCACCGGCACCGCCACCGACCTCGGCGTTCCGGCCGAGGAGCAGGGCGCCGGCCTGCTGAACGTCCGGGCCGCCGTCGAGGCCGCCCGCGGCTACGACGACGGCGACGGCACCGACGGTGCCCGCACCGTCGTGGTGAACACCGGCCAGGTGAGCATCTCCGGTGCCCCGGGCTCGACCCACACCGCCGACGTCTCCGTCACCAACACCAGTGACGAGACCCAGTCGGTGAGCGCCACCACCCGCAGCTTCGCGCCGCAGGCCAACAACCAGCAGACCGTCAAGCTGGACTCGGCCGCGACCGACACCTTCAAGTACGCCACCAACGGTGTCGACTGGGTGCAGAAGCAGGTCAAGTTCACCGTTCCGGCCGGTGCCGACCGCCTCGCGGCGTCGATCGCCTGGCACGGCGGCCCGAACCCGGTCACCAACGGCCCCGTGGTCCGCATGACGCTGCTCGACCCGTCGGGCCGCTTCGAGACCAACACCCGTCCGCAGGGCGGCGCCACCCCGGCCAACTACGGCCTGGTCGACGTCCCGCACCCGGTCGCCGGTGAGTGGACCGCGGTCCTCTACACCCCGGCGGGCAAGGCCGGTTACACCGGCGACGTCCAGTTCGGCACCTCCACCCAGCGCGCGGTTCCGGCCGGCGCGGTGAGCCCGAACACCACCGACCTGCAGCCCGGTGAGACCAAGACCCTCAAGGTCCAGCTCACCACCCCGGCGACCAGCGGTGACAGCAGCGAGGCCGTCGTGGTCTCCAGCTCGAACGGCAACACCACCAGCGTTCCGGTCGTGCTGCGCAGCCTCGTCCCGGTCAAGGACGGCAAGGGCACCTTCACCGGCACCATCACCGGTGGCAACGGCCGCGGCTCCTCGCCGACGCAGATGTTCGCCTACGGCTTCGACGTCCCGAAGGGCCAGAAGGACCTGCGGGTCGGCGTCACCGTCGCCAAGGACGCGAACCTGTTCATGCAGGGCGCGCTGATCAGCCCGAACGGCACCCCGGTCGACATCGAGGGCAACGCGCTGTTCGACGCCCAGGGCAACGTGACCGCCTCGGCCAACGGAGTCTCGGCCACCACGGTCAACCCGGCCGAGGGCCACTGGCGCTTCGTCCTGAACGTGCTCGGCCCGGTCAGCGGCCAGGAGCTCTCGCAGGACTTCGCCGGCACCATCGCGTTCAACCAGAACCAGGCCACCGCGGCCGGTCTGCCGAACGACGCGAAGACCAAGCTGGAGGCCGGCAAGCCGGTCACCGTGAACGTCAACTACACCAACAACACGGTCGCCACCCAGTCGATCGCGGCCGAGGGCCGCCTCGACAAGCGCGTCGACCTGCCGCTGGTGCCGCAGGGTTCCTCGGCCAGCGTCAACCTGCCGCTGAGCCTCACCTCCGCGGTGCCGAGCTTCCTGGTGCCCCCGGGCACCGACCAGCTCAAGGCCGTGGCGGCGTCCTCGACGCCGGCGCAGATCGAGCTGAGCGCCACCACCGCCTCGCCGGACCTCTTCGGTGACCTGAAGAAGGCCCAGGACGGCTCGGCCATCTCGGTCGTCACCGACAAGGGCACCGCCGAGCAGCAGGTCGTCCCCGGCGCCTGGAGCACCTTCGTCCAGCAGATCGGCCCGTTCGGCCCCGCCGGCGCGCCGAAGGGCACCTCCACCATCACCGCCACCGCGCACACCCTGGCGTTCGACCCGGCGCTGACCTCCAGCACCGGTGACCCGTTCGCCTCCGGTGTCAACGCCTCGGCCCCGGCCGCCGCCCCGGTGACCGTCGCCCCCGGCGCCACCGGCTCGCTGCAGGTGACCGTCACCCCGACCGGCCCGAAGGGCAGCACGGTCAAGGGTGTGCTCTACCTGGTGTCCGGCCCGACCTTCGTGCCGACCGCCAACAACAGCCTCGGCACCACCGGTTCGGTGCTCGCGGCCATCCCCTACAGCTACACGGTGAACTGACGCTCAATCAGTTCAGCGCTGCATAGCTGAGGCCGAGGCCGTCCCGGAATTCCGGGGCGGCCTCGGCTGTTTCGGCTTCCAGGACGTTCCGGACCCGCCGCGTTGGGCAGGTTCGAAACGAACTGACCTTCTGTCGGGCCGAACCGGGAGCTGAAGTTGAACGACGCGATCAAGCACAGTCACGTCGAGGTGAACGGCGTACGGCTGCACCTCGCGGAACAGGGTGAGGGGCCGCTGGTCCTGCTGCTGCACGGCTTCCCGGAGAGCTGGTACTCCTGGCGGCACCAGTTCGCACCGCTCGCCGCGGCCGGGTACCGGGTGGTCGCCCCCGACCAGCGCGGCTACGCCCGCAGCTCGCAGCCGGAGGACGTGGACAAGTACACCCTGCTGCACCTGGTCGGCGACGTTACCTCGCTGATCGGCGCGCTCGGCGCCGAGCAGGCCGTGGTCGTCGGGCACGACTGGGGCGCGCCGGTCGCCTGGGCCACCGCGGCACTGCGGCCGGACCTGGTGCGCGGCGTTGCCGGGCTGAGCGTGCCGCCGCTGCCGGCCGGACCGGGGCCGCTGCAGGCCGCGCGGGAGAACTTCGGCGAGGGCTTCTACCAGATCTACTTCCAGGAACCGGGCCGTGCCGACGCCGAGTTGGCGGCCGACGTGAAGTCCAGCCTGCGCCGCATCCTGTGCGGCATCCTGCCCAGCGGCGAGCCGCGACCCTGGGTCGTCCCCGAGGGCGCCAAGCTGCTGGACACCGTCCCGGAACCGGAGCGGCTGCCGGACTGGCTCACCGACGCGGACCTCGACGCGTTCGCGGCCGACTACGCCCTGCACGGCGCGCGGGCCTTCACCGGGGGGCTCAACTGGTACCGCAACATCGACCGGAACAACGAGCTGCTGACGGCGTTCGTCGGCCGGCGGATCGAGGTTCCCGCGCTGTACGTGGCCGGCGAGCAGGACCTGGTGAACGCGATGATCGCGCCCGAGGTGGTGGCGTACCTGCTGAAGGAGCTGACACCCAGGCTGCACCGGCACGTCCGGCTGCCGGAGACCGGGCACTGGACGCAGCAGGAGCGCCCGGCCGAGGTGACCGCGGCGCTGCTGGACTTCCTGAAGAGCCTGGACGGTTAGGGCCTGTCCGGCGGTATTTGCCCTAGCCGCCCCGTCCGGCCTGGTCGCCGTTCCCCGCGCGGGCGGTGACCGGGCCGGTCTCGTAGGCCGCCCCCCCCGCGACGGGGCCGGGCTCTGGACGATCCCTAGACGGGCAGCAGGCGGGCGATCAGTTCGCCGAGGCGGCGGGCGTTGCGGCAGGAGTGCATCTCCACGACACCCGCGTAGGCCGGGGCGGCGGAGTCGCCGGTCGACCAGAGCGCGGGTTGTTCGGGGTTGAGCCAGAAGACCCGCCGGGCCCGGCCGGCGATCCGGCGCAGGGCGTCGAGGTTGGGGTCGCGGTGGTTGTTGCGGGCGTCGCCGAGGACGAGCACGCAGGTGCGCGGGCCGACGGCGTCCAGATGGTGGTCGGCGAACTCGCCGAGCGCGGAGCCGTAGTCGCTGTTGCCGTGGTAGCCCATCACCTTGGCCTCGGCGAGGATCCGCGCGGCGAGGCGGGCCGGGTCGTCCTGGCCGCGCCGCAGCAGGTCGGTGACCTCGGCGGTGCGGTTGACGAACGCGAACACCCGGACCTTGCTGAACTGTTCGCCCATCGCCTGGACCAGCAGCATGGTGAAGTCGGCGAAGCCCGCCACCGAGCCGGACACGTCGCACAGCAGCACCAGCTCCGGCCGGGCCGGGCGGCGCAGCCGGTACGCCGGGCGCAGCGGGACGCCGCCGGTGGTGAGCGAGCGGCGCAGGGTGCGGCGCAGGTCGATCTGCCCGCGGGCGGCGCGGCGGCGCCGGGCGGCCAGTCGGGTGGCGAGTTTGCGGGCGAGCGGGTGGACGGTGCGGCGCAGTTCGGCGAGCTGCTCGCGGCCGGCGTACAGGAAGTCGATCCGGTCGGCGGTGGGGGCGACGGCGCGCTCCGCGATCCGCTCGGCTCCGCGCAGTTCGGCGACCCGGCGGCGGGCCTCGCCGGTGACCAGGGCGCGGAAGTCGCGGATGCGGCGGCGGACCTCGTCGGCGAGGACGCGGTCGGAGAGGTCGGGATCGGCCGGGTTCTCCCGCAGGGCGGCGAGGATCCGGGCGAGCAGGGTCTCGGGGGAGAGGCGGCCGAGCGCCTGGTGGGCGGACCAGCCGTCCGATCCGGGGGTGCTGCCGGTGCCGTACCGGCCGAAGGCCTCGATCACCTCGCCGGCCAGCCGGGCCTGGGCGGCCCGGTCGTCGGCGGCGAGGGCGGCGGCGAGGCGCTCGCGCAGCTGGTCGCGCAGCGGGTCGGGGCGGCCGAAGCGGGGCGGCTCGGGGTCGTCCGGTACGGGTGGCGGGTCGGTGCGCAGGGCTTCGGGGGTGCCGACGCCGAGCGGGAAGAACAGGTCGAAGGTGGCGTCGAAGACCGTCCGCTGGCCGTCCGAGCGCAGCAGGGCGGCGGCCAGGCCGGCCCGCATCTGCTCGCGGTCGGTGAAGCCGAGCACGTCGAGCACGGCGGCGGCGTCCACCGTCTCGGCCGGGCCGATCCGCAGGCCGTGCCCGCGCAGGGCGCGGACCAGGCCGGTCAGCCGGGCGGCGGTGTCGGTGGGGCCTTCAGCGGTCATGCGAGGGTGAGCTTCTGGGCGGCCTTGCGGATGTCGTCCTGGTGCTTGAGGATCACCCCGAGGGTGTCCCGGACGACGGCCTCGTCCAGGGTGTCGGCGCCGAGCGCGAGCAGGGTGCGGGCCCAGTCGATGGTCTCGGCGACGGACGGCGCCTTGCGCAGTTCCATGGCGCGCAGTGCGCCGACCACCCGGACCAGCGAGGCGGCCAGGGTGTCGTCCAGGCCGGGCACCTTGAGCCGGACGATCTGTCGCTCCAACTCGGCGTCCGGGTAGTCGAGGTGGAGGAAGAGGCAGCGGCGGCGCAGTGCCTCGGAGAGCTCGCGGGTGGCGTTGGAGGTGAGCAGTACGAAGGGGCGGCGGCTGGCGGTGATGGTACCGAGCTCGGGGACGGTCACCTGGAAGTCGCTGAGCACCTCCAGCAGCAGCGCCTCGACCTCGACGTCGGCCTTGTCCATCTCGTCGATCAGCAGCACCGTGGGCTCCTCGCCGCGGATGGCGGTGAGCAGCGGGCGGGTGAGCAGGAACTCCTCGCCGAAGATGTCGCCGCGGGCCTGGTCCCAGCCCTCGTCGCGGCCGGCGGTGATCCGCAGCAGCTGCTTGGCGTGGTTCCACTCGTACAGGGCGCGGGCCTCGTCGATGCCCTCGTAGCACTGCAGCCGCACCAGTCGGGCCCGGCCCAGTTCGGCGACGGCCTTGGCGAGTTCGGTCTTGCCGACCCCCGCGGGGCCCTCGACCAGCAGCGGCTTGCCGAGCCGGTCGGCCAGGAAGACGGTGGTGGCCACGGCGGTGGAGGCGAGGTAGCCGGTCCGGGCGAGCCGCTCGGCGGTGTCCGCCACCGATGCGAAGAAGCCCGTGCCGTCGCCGTTCCCGCTGCTGCCGCTGGTCATCTGACGCGCCCCGTTCCGGTTCGCCGGGCCGTTCCGTCGGGCCCGCGCGGCGCCACCCTACCGGCCGGTCACCTGCTTGTCGCGGGGGTCGGCGCGCGCGGTGGAGCGGCGTACGGCGGGGTGCTGCCCGCCGTCCGCCGCTCCGGTGGATCCGCAGGTCCGGGGCGTCAGTTGACGTACAGGACCGGGTTGCCGGCGGCCGAGCTGTCGGTGACCGGGCCGTAGGTGGCGCTGAAGTAGCCGGTCGAGAAGCACAGGCCGGGTCCGGAGACCAGGGTGGCCGGCTGGTTGGCGAAGCTGATGGAGTTGTCGCTGTTCGAGGTGGAGCCGGTGATGCCGTTGGGGCTCTGGTAGACGCAGCTGATGGTGCCCAGGAGGGTGTTGAGCACCACCGTGATGCCCACCGGGCCGGCGCTGGTGCCGTTGAGCGAGACGCCGCCGGAGCCGGAGGTGACGGTGTTGGTGTACGGCAGGCTGGTGGCGGTGACGCTCTGCACGCCCATGACGCCCAGGACGCTGGAGGTGCAGGAGTCGAAGGACTGGCTGTTGAGCTGCTCGGTCGCGCTGCCGGGGGCGGCCGGGTTGGACGTCACGGTGGCGGAGAACGAGGAGTTGGCACAGCTGACGCCGTTGGTGCTGCCGGCGCCGTCGGTGAAGGTGGCGGCGGTGCCGGAGGCCAGGTTGGCGACCAGGGTGTCGCCGACGGCGATGGCCGGGCCGGTCGCGCTGCCCTGGGTCATGACGGCGGCGGCGTCGGCCTGGGCGGGTGCCACGGCGGCGCCGGTGAGGGCGATGGCGGCGAGGGATGCGGCTGCGAGCGTGCGACGGATGCGCATGAGGGTGCCTCTCTCCGTCCGGGGACGGGTGGGGGAATCCCCGCGTGTGGGTGTGGTGGTGTGCACGGCGGGGGAGGTGCATGGCGTACCGGAGGCCCGGCGGACCGCGGGTAGGGGCGGGCCCGGCGCCACGGGCCCGCTCGTGCGGTACGGCGGTGTTGCGTGCGGTGCGGCGGTGTTGGAGTCGGCCGGTGGTGGCCTGCGCACCGACCGGTTGGAAACCTGGCAGTGTTGTAAACCGGGCGTTGCGTCAATGTCAATACAGGACACAGGAGTTGGTGATGGATCCCAAGCACCTCCGGAGTTCCGACGTGCTCCTTCTGCCGGGTGCCCGGACCGGCCGCGATCCGGCCAGGTCGATCAAGCCGGGCCCGCGTCGGCTGCCCGCCGGAGTGGTCGCCGCGACCCAGCGCGAGCGGCTGCTGGACGCGCTGGTCCGGACGGTGGCCGAACGCGGCTACCAGCACGCGACGGTGAGCGACATCTGCCGGGCGGCGGGGGTGACCAGGCCGGTCTTCTACGAGCTGTTCAGCGGCAAGGAGGACGCCTTCCTGGCCGCGCACCGGTACGGCACCGGGGTGGTGATCCGGCGGATGGCGGCGGCCTTCGCGGCCGAATCCGACTGGTGTGCCGGGATCCGGCAGGCGCTCGGGGCGATGCTCCAACTCCTCGCCGGGACACCGTCCTTCGCGACCATGGCGGTGATCGAGATCGAGGCGGTCGGGCCCGCCGGTCGACGGGAGCGTGATCAACTCCTCATCCGTTTCCGGGCGTTCTTCGCCGAGGCGCCCCAACTCCCGGGCGGCGTAGGGGTGCAGGAGATGGTGGACGCGGTGGTCGGCGGCGTGTACAGCGCGGTCTACGGCCGGATCGCCTCCGGCCACACCGATCAACTGCCGGAACTGCTACCGGTGTTGAGCATGTTTTGCCTCGCGCCCTTCCTCGGGCCCGCCGAGGCGGACCGGCGGCTCGGGTCGAGGATTGGTGAAGATCCTTCGTGCACCCGTATTGACCCGGCCACTACCGGGCAGTAGCTTCCGAGTTACTCACCGCGCCCCTACCGGACCCACCCCGCCGCCGGGCGGCGGACGGCCCAGCCGGGACGCGCAACGCTGTCCGCGCCAGGGCAACGTGCCAGTGCCTGCACACCCATTCCATCCACAGGGAGCACACATGGCCATGTCCGAGGACGCCGCCGCCGCGGCGGAAACCCCGACACCGACCGGGACCAGAAGAGGCCGGGTACGGATCAAGCGCACCGCCCTGATGGCCGTACCGGCCGTCGCGGTCGGGGGCATCCTGATGACCCTCACCGCCCAGGGCGTGCTCGCCGCGCAGTTCTCCATCTCCGGCATGCCGTTCACCATCACCGCCGACAAGCTCGACGGCGACGGCTTCGCCCAGTTCGGCTCGCTGGACCACATGATCCCCGGCAGCCCCAACCAGGGGCACACCGGCGGTCAGGTGCTGGTCGCGGTGTCGGCGATCAAGACCGCAGAGATCACCAACCTGTGCCAGAGCGTCGACCTCGGTGGCGTCAACCTGGTGATCCACGCGGGCGACAACGGCACCCCCGTCTCCGCCTCCGACCTCACCACCGACTCCGATCTGCTGTCCGGCGACGCGGAGTTCAAGAACATCGAGATCGGCGGCGACGCCAGCACCTACACCAAGGCCGGCGACGTCGGCAAGGGCGGAAAGGGCGTCTTCGGCCAGCAGGCCGACCACGTCCAGCTGACCCACCTCAACCAGCACAACTACGCGAGCACCGCCGTCGGGTTCAAACTGCCCAACCTGCGGCTGAGCTTCAGCTCCAAAGGCTGCTGAGCATGACGGAGTCCGTACCGGAGCCGGCCGCGACCGGCGAGGGCGCAGTGGCGCGGAGCGAGGCGGTGACGGCCCAGGGGACGGCCGCCACCCCCGCCGCGGCCGCCACCCCCGCCGCGGCCACCACCCCCGCCGCGGGCCCCGCCGCAGCTCCCGCTGCGTCCGAATCGTCCGCTCCGACCGCTGCGCCCGCGAGCCTCGCGGGCCCGGTCAGGCGTGACTGGCGGGGCAGACGACCGTTCTGGGGCGGGCTGCTGGTGACGCTCGGCGGCGCCGAGATCCTGTTCACGCTGTGGGCCCCGCTGCCCCTCCTGCTGCACATCTCGCTGGTGGGCCTGGCGGGGTACCTGGTGCCGTCGGTGATGCTGCTGTGCGGCCTGCTGATCCTGTTCAACCCGACGCAGCGGCTGTTCTACTCCATCCTCGCGGTGCTCACCTCGCTCGCCAGCTGGGTGACCTCCAACCTCGGCGGCTTCCTGATCGGGATGCTGCTCGGGGTGGTCGGCGCCTGCCTGACCTTCGGGTGGCTGCCCGACCAGCCGCTGCGCCGTGGGCGGCAGCGGCGGGAGGACCGGCGCGCGCAGCGCCGGGCGGCGGGGGCCGGGGTCTGACGGCAGCGGGGTTCGCCGGGCGCCATCGGCGGCGCCCCGCGCGACTGGTGGTGGGAGAGCACCGGTTGCGCGGGGCGTTCCGTCCGGCTGCGCGCCTCGCTGATCGGCCGTTGGCGCGGTGCGGTTCGACCAGGTGCTCGCCCGGTAGCCCTCGCTCGCCGGTAACGCCGCCTACCGGTAGCAGTAGGAGTCCGAGGAGGCGTCCCCGCCCGCCAGGTGGGTCTGGTGGACGCGCAGCCCCCGGAAGTCGTCACCGTGCGGGAAGAAGCGCTCGTCGATGCTGAGCCCGCCGGTGACCGGGTCGGCGTCCAGCTTGACCAGCCAGGGCGAGATGCCGTCCGGGTAGAACTGGTCGTCCCAGGCGCCGTAGAGGGAGTTGGTGAGGTAGAGCCGCCGCCCGTCCCGGCTGATCTCCACCATCTGCGGCGCCCCGTTCAGCGGCCGCCCCGGCTCGGCCGGGTGCGGCGTCCGGGCGGTGACCCCGCCCAGGCGCACCGAGGAGGCCAGCCGGGGGTGGAACGGGTCCGAGACATCGTACTGGAGCAACTCGCCGGTGCCCCACGCCGACACGTACAGCCAGCGGTCGTCCACCGACAGGTTGATGTCCGTCACCAGCGGCGGCACCGCCCCGAACGGCCGCAGCGCTGGCGGCAGTTCATCGGCCGAGGCGGGTTCGGCCGGGATCTCGATCACCTTGCGGGCGGTGAACGCCGGGCCCTCCCGGTACCAGAGCCACACCGAGGAGGAGAGGTCCTCGACGTTCACCACCACACCGGCGAAGCCCCACTCCGCCTGCGGGTCGTGCGCCGGGCGCAGCTCCAGCACCATCTGGTACTGGTCCCCGAGGTCGACCCGCTGGAGGTGCCGCCCGGTGCCCAGCTCCCAGAAGTGCAGCGCGTGCCCGTACTTGCGGCCGAGCAACTGCTCGGGCAGCACCCCGTCCTCGACCATCCACGGGGTGCCCCACTCGCTGGTCACCCCGACGTTCGTCCCGAGGTGCCACCAGACGTCGTAGGCGAAGTGCTGCGGCCCGCGTTCCGTCTCCCAGGGGCGCAGCACGTCGAAGGTTGTGTGGTCCAGCAGCGCCACCCCGCCGGGCCCGTCGCCGCCGTCCCCGTCCCCGAGGCAGGACAGGAAGACGCCGTCCGGCCCGCAGTGCAGGGTGTGCGGCCGCGAGTAACCCGCCTTCGCCGCAAGCTCCTTGGCCTCCACCGTCTTGACCAGCCGGGGCCGGACCGGGTCCGGGCGGGTGTCCATCACGTGCAGCCGCGACGACCGCAGCCCCGGCAGCAGCAGGAACCGCCGCTCCGGGTTCTCGTGGCAGGCGTGCGCCAGGGCGCTGGAGCAGGCGTTCCACCCGAAGTGGTGCAACTCATCACCCAGGGTGGGCAGTTCGGCGAAGTTGAGCACCTTCCCGTAGCTCGCCGACTCCGGATCGGTGTCGACGGTGAGCAAGGCGTCCGGCCGTTCCCCCGCCCGGTCGAACCCGGCCACATACGCCAAGGTCTCCGGCGGCGCCGCGATCGCCTCGGCGGCCGACCGGTAGAGCGACGAATCCATCTTTTCTCCCCAACTCGCCGTGTCCGTCCGGGCAGCGTTCCACACGACCACCGGCGCACAGCAGGCGCACGAGAAGCGGCCAGGAGGCGCGGACGACTACCGTGACCGGGTGCACAACAACATCCGCGCGGGGGGATCCGCGGCACCGCCACCCAGATCGAGACCGAGACCGCGAACGTGACGATCGGCGCCCGCCCACCCGCGATCGCCGGCCTCCTGCTGCTCCCGTCCACGTTCACCGGCCGTGACCAGGCCCTCACCGCCCTCGGCCGTCCCGAGGACACTGCGGACGCCCATCGCCGGATGGAGCGCGCGCCGGCAGCTGCCGACGGTTCACCCGTCGAAAGCATTGCGATGATCACATGGCACCAGGCCGTGGATGCCCCGGACCGCAATGGATGAGCCAGTACAGTCAGGCCCATGGAGTTTCGGGAAGACATCCTGGGTGCCCCCTACGAGGCGGCGGAGCTGGAGCTGCGGCCGGATGACGAGGGGGCGGTGTGCGCGACCCTCGTGCGGCGGCTGGTGCCGGGGGCCGAGCGGGCCGTGCTGTACATCCACGGGTACAACGACTACTTCTTCCAGACCAACCTGGCCGACTACTACGCCGCGCTCGGGTTCTCGTTCTACGCCCTGGACCTGCGCAAGTACGGGCGCTCACTGCGGCCGCACCAGTCGCCGAACTTCGTCCGGGCCCTCGCCGAGTACGACGAGGAGATCGACGAGGCGGTCCGGATCATCCGGGATGTCGACGGCCACCGGCAGCTGCTGCTGAACGGGCACTCGACCGGCGGCCTGGTCGGCGCCCTGTGGGCGGGGCGCCGGGCCGGGCGGGGCGTGGTGGACGGGCTGTTCCTGAACAGTCCCTTCCTGTCGATGCCCGCCGGGGCGGCCGTGCGGACCGCCGGCGGCCCGGTGGTGACGGCGATCGGGCGGCTGAAGCCGACCCGGGTCCTGCCCTCCTCGCTCAACCCGCACTACACCCACAGCCTGCACCGGGACCACAAGGGCGAGTGGGACTTCGACCTCAGGCTCAAGCCCGCCGAGGGCTTCCCGCTGTACGCGGGCTGGCTGTCCGCGATCCACCAGGGCCACCGGCAGCTGCGGCACGGGCTGGGCATCGACGTGCCGGTGCTGCTGATGGCCTCGACGAGGTCGATCTCCACCACCACGTGGCACAACGCCCTGCACCACGCCGACGCCGTGCTGCGGGCCGACGACATCGCCGCGCAGGGGCCGAAGCTGGGCCGCCACGTCACGGTCGTCCGGATCGAGGGGGGCATGCACGACCTGGTGCTCTCCGGCGAGGCGGCCCGTACCAAGGTGTTCGCCGAACTGGACCACTGGCTCGCCGCCTACCTGGACGTCCGGCCGGTGGACGTCCGGCCGGTGGACGTCCGGCCGGTGGGGGAGAACGCGTGACGGACGGACCGGCGACGGACGGACCGGCCACGGACGAGCCGCTGCCGGTCGGCCGGAACACCGACCTCGGCTTCGCCAAGCTGATGCCGGACATCGACCGCGACGGCGGCTGGCTGCTCACCCTCGACGGCACCCCGCAGTCGTACGTCAACCTGGCCGACCCGACCCACCTCGAGTTCGAGTACACCCGGCGGATCGGCCACCTCGCCGACGCCCTCGCCCCCGCCGGCCGTCCACTGGACGTGCTGCACCTGGGCGGCGGCGCCCTCACCATGCCGCGCTACCTGGCCGCCACCCGTCCCGGATCGCGCCAGCGGGTGGTGGACGTGGACGGGCCGCTGCTCGACCTGGTCGCCGAACACCTGCCCTGGCAGGGCCCCGGCGCGGACATCACCGCGACGGTCGGCGACGCCCGGGCCGCGCTGGCTGCCACCCCGGCCGGCTCGCAGGACCTGGTGATCGCGGACGTCTTCCACGGCTCCCGCACCCCGGCCCACCTCACCTCGGTGGAGTTCCTGCGGCTGGCCGCGGCCGCCCTGCGCCCCGGCGGCTGCTACGCCGCCAACCTGGCGGACGGCCCGCCGCTGGCCTTCGCCAAGGCCCAGGCGGCGACGGTGCGGTCGGTGTTCCCGTACGTCTTCCTGGTCGCGGAGGCGCCGGTGCTGCGCGGGCGCCGGTACGGCAACATCCTGCTGGCCGGCTCCACGGCCCCGCTGCCGACGGCGGAGCTGACCCGCCTGCTGGCGGGCGACATCTTCCCGGCCCGGCTCACCGAGGGCGAGGAGCTGGCCGCGCTGGTCGGCCGGACGGCCCCGGTCACCGACGCGGACGCCACCGACTCCCCGCCCCCGCCGGACGGCGCCTTCAGCGTCGGCTGAGGCGTCGAACTCGTCGGCGCGTTCCGCTGGTTCAGGCCGTGCTGTCGACGCCGTCCAGGTTGTCCAGCACGGCGCGGAGGAGGCCGGGGAAGCGCTCGTCGAATTCCTCGGCGCGCAGCCGGGCGCTCTGCTGCTGCCCCTGGTGGGTGCGGAGGATCAGCCCGCACTCGCGCAGGACCCGGAAGTGGTGCGAGGCGTTCGACTTGCTGATGCCCAGGGCGTTGTAGATCACCGAGCACTCGGTCTCGCCCTGCCGGGCCAGCAGTTCGACGATCCGCAGCCGCAGCGGGTCGCTGAGACCGTGCATGGCCGCGGCCAGGCTCACGTTGGCCAGTTCGGCGTGGAACGCATCTCGCATGGCTCGATTCTAAGGGGGGCTTTCCAATGGTTCAACGAATCTTGTACCGTCAAACCATGAATCCACGGATCCACCTCCTCGCCCTGGGCACGTTCACGGTGGGCACCGAGGGCTACGTGATCGCCGGAGTGCTCCCGGACGTCGCGCACGACCTGCACACCTCGGTCTCCGTGGGCGGGCAGATGGTCACGGTGTTCGCGCTCGTGTACGCCCTGGCCGGCCCGCCCCTGATCGGCCTGTTCCACCAAGTCCCGCCCAAGCGGCTGCTGATGGGGGCCGCCCTCTTCTTCGCCGCCGCGAACGCGCTCGCCGCGCTCGCACCCGACTTAGCGGTACTGACCGTCGCCCGGGTGCTCGCCGCCCTCGGCGCCTCCCTCTTCGCGGCCCCCGCCGCCGCCACCGCGGCCGCGCTCTGCGCCCCCGAGGAACTGCCCCGGGCCATCTCGGTGACCGCCGGCGGCAACGCGGTGGCACTCACCCTGGGCGCCCCGATCGGCACCGTCATCGGCTCGGCGCTCGGCTGGCGCGCCTCGTTCTGGTTCGTGACGCTCCTCGCCGTCGTCACCGCCGTCGCCGTCTGGACCGGCCTGCCCGACGTCCCACCGGGCGGCAACTCCGCCGCCGGACGGCTCGACCTGCTGCGCCGCACCCCGATCCGCTGGGGCCTGCTGACCACCTTCGGGCTCTTCCTGGCCGCCTACTGCGTCTACACCTACCTGGACCCGGTGGCACACCGGGCCACCGGGCTCGGCAGCAACGGCGTGGCCGCGCTGATGATCGTGTTCGGCGCCGGCGGCCTGCTCGCCGGACGGGCCGTCAGTCGCCTCATCGCCAGCCACGGCGTCGCCCCCGTCCTGCGCGGCGCCCTCACACTGATCACCGGCCTGCTCGCGGTGCTGACCGTCACCACCGTCTCCCACACGCCGCTGCTGTCCACGGTGATCTCCTTCCCGCTGATGTTCGCCTTCGGCTCTGCCTGGTGGTCGGGCGGCATCAGCCAACAGACCCGCCTGGCCGGCCTGGCCCCGACCCAACGCGCCCAGGCCCTGGGCCTGCACTTCTCGGCCCAGTTCCTCGGCGTGGCCGTCGGCGGCGCCCTCGGCGGCCTCGCCCTGTCGGGAGTCGGCCCCACCGCCGTGCCCATCGTCGGCGCGGCCATCGCCCTGCTCACCCTCCTGACCATCCGCCACGTCACCCCCACCGCCGACCCGGCACCCGCCCGCGAGACCCAGGTCATCCGGTGACCCGGGCGTCCCGCAAGTGAACCGTCGGGAGGCCCGAAGGCTGACGGCCGCCGCCCAAGCGGACTGGCACAAAGGCCACGCCTGCGGCCGGCCCGGCGGCTGATGGCCGGTGTCCGAACGAATGTGCTCAGTCGGGTACGCGGACCCAGGCTGGGTGCCGCCACCTCGTCGCGCAGCCAAGGGCCCCGCCATCGCCGGAGGCCCTTGGCTGCTACGACAAGGTCGGGACTTGAACTCGAATCACCCGGGCGGCCTTCAGGGGACCATGACCCGGCGTCCGCGGGTGTGGCCGGCTTGGCTGTCGATGTGCGCCGCCGCGGCCTCGGCGAGGGTGTACGACTTCTCGACCGGGATGTGGAGCTTTCCCCGCGAGATGAGGTCGGCGGCCACGGCGAGCGCTGCCGGCATGCTCCCCGGCACGCCGGAGAAGCGGACACCGAGTCCCGGCGCACCGAGATCGGCGATGGTGATCACCTTCTGCGGGTTCCCGGTCAGTTCGACGAGCTCGCGGATCACGCCCGTGCCGGCCAGATCGAGGGCCGCGTCGACGCGGCCGAGCTGCCGCACCCGCTCGACCCAGCCCTCGCCGTACGTCGTCGGGAGGGCGCCCAGGCTGCGCAGGTAGTCCTGGTTCGCGGCCCCGGCCGTGCCGATCACCGTGATGCCGCGGTCGCGGGCGATCTGCAGCACCGCTGAGCCGACGCCGCCGGACGCGCCGCTGACCAGCAGCGTCTGCCCGGGCTGCACGCCGACCTCGCGGATGATGCGCAGCGCGGTCTCCACCACGGAGGGGTATCCGGCCGCCTCTTCGAACGTCAGCCCCTCGGGCGTGCGGGCCCAGGCCGACAGCACGGCGAACTCGGCGTAGGTGCTGGAGCCTTCGCCGAACACGTGGTCACCGACCTCGACTCCTTCGACGCCCTCGCCGACCTCGTCCACCACCCCGGCGGCGTCCTGCCCGACTCCGGAGAGCAACTCGGTCGGATGGGCCCCCAGCTTCTGGCCTTCGCGGATCCTCCAGTCGACGGGGTTCACGCCCGCCGCCCGCACGGCGATGCGTATCCGGCCCGGGCCCGCGTGGGGCTCCTCGGCGTCGATGAGGCGCAGGACGTCCGGACCGCCGAACTCGGCGAAGCTCACTTTCTTCATGCGGTGGACCGTAGCACTAACAGTTAGCGTTTTGGAACTGTTGCAGGTTCGTACCTGATAGTGTCAGCTCATGACCGAGCCGCCCGGACGCCGTGAGCGCAAGAAAGCCGCGACCCGCCAGAAGATCGCCGACACCGCCCTCCGACTCTTCCTGGAGCGCGGGTACGAGGCGGTGGGCATCCGTGACGTGGCCGCTGAGGCCGACGTGGCCGTCACCACGCTCTTCTCCCACTTCGCCTCGAAAGAGGCCCTGGTGTTCGAGCGGGACGACGACTTCGAGCAGCGCCTCACCCAGGCGGTCACCGGCCGGGCGCCGCACGAGCCGCTCATCCCCGCGCTGCGCCGCGAGATCCACGCCCTGGTCCGGCACTGCACGGCGGACAGCGCCGCCCCGATCTGGCGCATGATCGATGAGTCCCCCGCCCTGCGGGAGTACGAGGAGTCGATGAGGCTGCGCCACGCGGAGTCGCTGGCAACGGCCATCGCCGCCGATCCGGGACTGTCACAGACCACGACGGCGAGCCGGACGATCGCGAGGTTCGTGATCGACGCCTACTCACTGGCCCGCGAGGCCCCGGACCCGGACGCCGCGTTGGACGAGATCTTCCGGATGATCGAGGCGGCCTGGGCCGTCACCCGGCCCTCCGGACAACCCGTCGGCACGGCCGGACCGTAGCCAGGACCCGGCCCCCGCCGCCTGGGGCCGGGCGGTTCGGCGCGTCGGGGGGAAGGGGGGCGCGGGGTGGGTGTCAGAATCGGCGGGTTCGGGCCGGGGTTGTCCACGGAGGAGTCGATATGAGCGGCGCGGAACGGCCGGAGTTGGGGCAGGTGCCGGAGACGGCGCTGTGGACGCTGTGGCACCGGGCGCTGGAGGCGCGCCGGCCGGACGCCGTGCTCCACGACCCCAAGGCCGTCGAGCTGGTCGACCGGATCGGCTACCCCTTCGCGGAGCGGTTCGGCGCCAGCGGAATCCAGGCCCAGCTCCAGGCCCTGCGCGTGGCCTGCTTCGACCGCGAGGTGACGGACTTCCTGGCACGGGAGCCGCGCGGCACCGTGGTCTGCCTGGGCGATGGCCTGGAGACCCAGTACTGGCGGGTCGACAACGGGCGGGCCCGCTGGCTGAGCGTGGACCTGCCCGACTCGGTGGCGCTGCGCGAGGAGTTGCTGCCGCCCGGCCCGCGTCAGCGCTACCTGGCCGCCGACGCCACCGAACTGGGGTGGGCCGACGAGGTGGACCGCGACCGTGAGGTGCTGATCAGCGCACAGGGATTGTTGATGTACCTGCCGCCGGCACGGGTGAGATCCCTGATCGCGGGCTGCGCGGAGCGGTTCCCGGGCGGTTCGCTCGTGCTGGACGCCGTGCCGCGCTGGTTCGGCCGACTCACCCTGACAGGGAAGATGCGTGGCCACGGGTACCGGGTGCCGCCGATGCCGTGGGCGATGGACGCGGATGAGCGGGACAAGCTCCGCACCGCCAGTCCGGCGGTGGTGGCGGTGCGGGACGTCCGGCCGACCGGCGGACGCGGACTCCTCGGCGCCCTGCTGCCACTGGCCATGACCACCCCGCCACTGGCCACCCGCCGTCTCTCCGTCACCGTCCTGAACTTCGCCGAGCGGACCGGGCAGGCATAGCCGGGACGGGACGGGTCAGCCCATGGTGAAGACGAAGCTGTCGGAGTTGTAGTAGTCCGGCAGGTGCACCAGGAGCGATCCCGGGCGCGGGGGGTCCGCCTTCGGCCAGTCCTGCGGGCCCAGCAGGTGCGCGGAGTAGTCGCTGGCGGGGACCCGTGGGACGAACATGAGGCGGAAGGTGCCCTCCTGGGCGTCGGGTGCGAACCGCCAGAGCTGCTCGGCGCGCCCTGCGTCGGACCGGCAGGTCTGGAGGGTGACGGTGACGTTGTTTCCGCCCGCGGTGGTGCCGTCGAGACAGGTTCCGGTGGCCGTGTTGCGCAGCTGGTAGCTGTCCTGTCCGGCCGGTAGCCGTTGCCAGTGCTGGGCGGCCTGGCCGTTGCACTGCTGGAGCTGGAGCTGAACGGGGCCGGCGGCCTGGGTGCTGGTCGCGAGGCCGATGCAGAGCCCCGAGCTGTGGTTGACGAGCGGAAGCCCGGCGGCGATCGGTGGCGTGGGGGACGGGGAGGTGTCGACCGACGTGGCGGCTGCCGGCTGCGCGGCAGGTGCGGGGGTGCCGGTGGGCGCCGCGGCCGAGGGGGATGCGGTAGGCGAAGCGGTGGCCATCGCGGCGGAGCCGATTTCCGGCGACTCGCCGTCGAAGCCCTGGGCCGGGAGCGTCCTGACGGTGGCGGACAGGGTCGGGGCGTCGACCGGCAGGGGGTGTTCGCCGGCCCCCTCGACCGTGCTGAGGAGGAGGCCGGCGATGGCGAGTGCGGCGAGGGCGCCGGCGGTGGCCGAAGCAAGGGGTATGAGCAGCCGTCGGCCGGTGCGACCATCGGTGCGCGCCGGTCGGCGCAGGCGCCGGCTGCGGTCGTGGGCGACGGGCGCGGCACCGTCGGATTCCGAACCGCTGGGCTGGTCCGGGGGTTGCTGCTCGGGTGCGAGGGCCGCGGCCGATGGCGATGGCGATGGCGATGGCGATGGCGCCGCTTCCCACAGCACCAGTGCCCTGAGCAGGGCGGGTCGCTGCCAGGTGCGAATGGCGTCCAGGTCCGCCCGCAGACTTCGGCAGCTCGCGCACCCCGCGAGGTGGCGGTCGAGTTCACCGGCTTCGCCGCCGCCGGCGTGGCGGACGTGGTCGCCGAGTCGTGCGGCCAGGTGTCGGCAGGAGCGCTGAGGAGCGCGGGAGGCGTACGCCTGGAGGCAGGCGTCCTGGAGGCGACGCCCGGCGGGGCTGTCGGTGTGCGGGGCGGGTGACCCGGTGGTGTCGTCGAGGTGCCGCCACAGGTCTTCCTGCCGTGCGGCGGGCAGGCTTTCGAACGCGGCCAGGATGAGCGAGTCCGCTTCCGCCGCGGCGAGCGCCGCGCGCGCCGACGCGTCCGCGCCCCCCGACGACGCCGACGCGTCCGCGCTCCCCGCGCCCTCCGGCGCGTCCGCGTCGTCGGGCCTGGGAAGCCTCGTGAGCCAGGCGGTGAAGGCCGGGCTCAGTTCCGGTCCACGTCCCGTGTCGGCCCACTCGGCCGCCGTCCTGGTCACCTCGGCCAGCAGACGCAGGCGCCCCGGCGCCGGGTCGCCGGTGGAGCCACCGGCTTTCGCCGCTCGCTGCCACGCGTCGTTGGCGAGCTCCTGGGCAGCGCGGCTGTCGGCGCAGCACGTCCTGGCGTACGCGGACACGGCTTCCCGGTGGTGGCGCGCAGGCTGGGTGATGGTGGGCTCGTCCGGCTGCGGGCGGCCTGGAATTCGGTCGGCCGAATCGGCTTCCGGGATCGTCGCGGTTCCCGAATGTGGCATTTTCACTCCTGAGCATGCCGGTGGGAAGGCATGTGGTCGAACAGTCACTGCTCGGCCCCGGGCGCGGAGGTGGGCCGGGTGCCGCGGGCAGACCGGAGAATGCCGCGGGTTGGGCACCCGCTCCGGCGCATGACCAGTGGTTTATCACGGCGGTGGGGAAAAAATGATCATCAGTCAGTTCACGAAGTAGAAAGAAGTGTGAGACGTTCTGTCAGCAAAGCGTTCGTCCGCAACAGTTCGGGCGGCGTGCGTGCACGGGAATTGAGCCCGGCCGCGTCCGGTGCTCAGCCGTGTCGGCTGCGTGGTTTCTGCGCTCCCCGGCGGCGGGTTCGGTGCCAGGGGCGACGCGAGGGTCGCCGGTGTTCGGCCGCCAGCGCGAGGTCCACCTCCACCCGTGCTCCGCCCAGCGGGCCGCCCCCGATGCGGAGGCGGCCCCGGGTCGATTCGGCCGCGCTGCGCGCGATGTCCAGCCCGAGGCCGGTCGATCCGGCGCCGCTGGCGCCCCGGGAGAGCGCGGCGACCGGATCCGCGATGCCCGGCCCGTCGTCCTCGACCACGAGGACGACGCTCTGCGCGGTCCGCCGTACGCTCACGGCGAAGCGGGTGCCGTCCGGGGTGTGCCGGAAGACGTTGCCCACCAGCGCGTCGACCACCGCGGCGACGTGGTCGCCCGGAAGCTGCACGGGCGTCGGTTCGTCCGTCGCCTCGAAGGTGCAGACCCGGCCCTGTTGCTCGGCGAGGACGGCCCAGAAGCCGACCCGGTGGGCGGCGACCTCTGACACCTGGCAGGACTCGTCCGGGGCCGGGCCGGTCAGCCCGGTGCCCGGGGCGCCGGTCGCGGTGCCGGAGTGCGCCCCGACGGGCCTGGTGGACAGGGGCGTGCGGGCGGCGACGATGATCGCGTCCAGTTCGTCCTCCAGTTGTTCGACCGCCTTCGCCAGCTGGGGTGCGGCCGGTGCGGGGCCGATCCGTTCGGCGGCGAGGCGCAGCGCGGTCATCGGGGTGCGGAGCCGGTGCGACAGGTCGGCGACTAGCTCCCGCTCGGTCGCCAGCAGCTGCCTGACCCGGTCGGCCATGGTGTTGAAGGCGTCGCCGGCCGCCCGGAGTTCGGGCGGGCCGGCGGGTTCGACGCGGACGGCGAGGTCGCCCGCGCCGAGGGCTGCCGCCGCGTGGGAGAGCTTGCGCGAGGCGCGCACCAGGCGGGCGCCGAGTCGGTCGGCGACCAGCACCGATCCGATCACCAGGCCGGTGGCGAGCAGGGCCATGACGGTCCAGGCCCGGGTCAGTCCGCGGTTCAGCTCGGTGTCGGGCACGAACTCCTCGATGACGGCGACCTGGTCGTGGTCCAGCAGGACGGGCTGGAGGTAGTCCCGGCCTCCGGGAACGTCGCCGGTCAGGGCGGTCCTGCCCTGCACCGCCCGGTCCAGCAGCTGGGTGCCGGCCCGGGTGGTGCCCAGTAGGCTGCCGTCGGGCAGGTGGATGCAGAGCTGGCCCGTGGTGTCGGTGCGGGCCACCGCCGCGGCGAGACCGGCCTGGTCGGGGCCCAGTGCGAGCAGCGGAATCGCGGAGTCGACACGCTGTTCGGCGGCGAGCATCGCCTCGGTCTGGACGTGGGTGCGCAGCAGCAGGGCGAGCGGGACGAGGAACGACACGGTGACCAGGACCGTCACCGCGAGCGCCACCGTGGCGAGGGCGGATCTCACCGGGGCGACACCAGCTTCACTCCGACGCCCCGGACCGTGTGAAGGAAGCGCGGGCGGGCCGCGCGCTCGCCCAACTTCCGGCGCAGGCAGGACAAGTGGACGTCCACGGTCTGCTCGTCCACGTACGGCTGCCGCCACACTTCGGCGAGCAGCTGCCGTTTGGAGACGACCCGGTCGGCGTTCAGCGCCAGGAACGACAGCAGGTCGAACTCACGCCGGGTCAGGCCTATCTCGCGGCCGGCCAGGTGGACGGTACGGGCGAGCGGGTCGATCCGCAGCTCGCCCAGTACCTGCGGCCCGCGATCCGCGTCGGGGGCCCCGCCGCTCCGGGAGCCGAAGGCGTGGGCCGGGCCCGCGCAGCGACGCAGGACGGCGGTCAGCCGGGCGAGCAACTGCCCGCCGGAGAACGGCTTGACCAGGTAGTCGTCCGCGCCCGCGTTGAGCAGCTTGATGATCTCGGCGTCGTCGTCCCGCGCGGTCGCGACCAGCACCGGGACCTGGGACAGTCCGCGGATCATCTTCAGGGCGTCGGCGCCGTCGAGGTCCGGCAGGCCGAGGTCCAGCACCACCGCGTCCGGCTGCCACTGGGCGACCTCGCGCAGCGCGCCGAATCCGTCGGGGGAACTGCGCACCACCAGCTGATGGCCGGCCAGCAGCTCGATCAGGGAGGCGCGGATGGCGGGGTCGTCTTCCACGACGAGGACGGTCGTCATGGCGCACACCGTAGCCGACGGGCGGAGCCGGTCGAGCTGACTTCGAACCGGTGGGCGGGCAGGGGCGGGCGCACCCGGGGCGGCCGGCCGGCCAGGGCTCCGGATGCGATGCGTTTTTGCTGGTCAGACGGGGTGTGGGGGCGGGAGTTCGGGGAAGTTTAGCCGAGTCTTAGCTGTTCCTTAAACAGCGGTCCGGCAGACGGCTCCGGCCTTGCTCGTGTAGGGGACCGGTGGGCGCCGCGGGTGCCGCGCCCACCGGGGGGGATGCCCGGCCGGGCCGGTCAGGACACCTTGAGGGCGGTGTCGTCGATCACGAAGCTGGTCTGCTCGGCGCCCGTGGCCTCGACACCGGTGAAGGTGATCGTCACCTTCCGGCCTGCGAAGGCGGAGAGGTCGAAGGTCTTGTGGACGTAGCCGTCGGCGGCGTCCCGGTTGGTGTAGGTGGCCAGGGTGGTCGAGTTGGCGGTGACGGTCAGGGTGTCCGCGCCGGTGGACGGGTTGTTGCTCTCGACGTGCAGCCAGAAGCTGAGGACGGCCTTGCAGCCGGCCGGGACGGTCACCTGCTGGGAGAGAGTGTCGGTCGCGGGGGAGAAGTAGCCGCCGAGCCAGGCCTCCCAGTTGCCCGAGTGGGGCTGCCTCCCGCCGGTGTCGATCACGGCGGGGGTGGCCGTCCAGGGCGAGGCGTCGCCGGTCTCGAAACCGGGATTGCCGAGCAGTTGCGCCGGGGTGCAGGTGGCGGACGGCCGAGTGGGGCTCGGCGCGGCGGTCCGGGTCGCGGTGGGCTTCGCAGTGGCGGTGGCGGTGGCGGTGGGCCTCGCAGTCGGGGTGGAGCCGGCGGTGGGGCGGGTGCTCGGGGTGGTGGCGGTCGGTGTCGGCTGCCGGCAGCCCAGGGTGGTGACGGAGGCGGCGAGGCGCTGGGTGAGGAAGTCGAAGAGGTTCTGGCCGTCCTGGGGTGAGGGGACGGCGGCGGTGAACTGCTTGTCCAGGTCGATGCGTTGGGCGCCGAGGGTGGTGAGGTTGGTGCAGTAGGCGGTCGGGTCGCCGTTGGCGGCGGTGCCGAGTGCGGGCTGGTCGACGCCCGCCCGGTAGAGGTTGGTCTTGTTCCGGTTCTGCTGGTTGTTCTCGTTGGTCATGGGGTCGCTGAGGGGAACGATCGCGACGGGCGCCGCCTGGAACTTGGCGGCCTGGAGTTCGTTGAGCGCGAGCGAGGTGACCCTGCTGCCGGGGTCGGCGAGGTCGGGGGCCGTCCACGGGGTGCAACCCAGGGCGGGGTCGAGGAAGTTGTCGAGCAGCAGGTTGTCGCTGCCGTTGAGCAGCGCGGTGGGTTGCGCCGCCCCTCCGCCGCCCATGGCGGCGAGGTTCTTCGCGTTCTTCTGGGCGGTCGTGCCCTGGGCGGTGGCCAGGTACTCGGTGGTGACGTTGTCGCTCTGGTCCTGGTCGACCACGCCGAAGTCGCGCGTGGTCGGGCAGGGCCTGCCGTCGCGGGCGGTGCCCAGCGGCGGGACCGCGAGCCTGCCCGCCGCCTCGGCGGCGTTGGCGGCGGTGAAGAAGGCGGGGGCGTTGCAGTAGGCGAACTGGCCGAAGGGCTGGCCCCCCGGCGTGCCGCCGACGCACTTCCCGGCGGCGGTCTGGCCGGTCAGGGTCAGGACGTTGCCGTTGTAGCCGAACCAGATCCCCACCACGGCGTTCGCGGGCAGTACGGGGACGACCGGCGCCACGGCGGGGACGGTCCCCTGGTCGATGACCAGGGGGCTGTAGACGGAGACCGCGCCCGTGGCCGGGTCGAGGACGGTGGCCTGGACGAAGGCCGACTGGTTGCCGTTGGACTCGTGGCAGGCGCCCTGGGCCGGATCGGCGGCCTCCAGTGTGTAGGGCGTGGCCAGGCCCTGGGCGGTGAGCGGGTTGGCCGGGACCTTGATGGTGCAGTTCGGGTTGGGCTGGACCGGCGCCGCGGCTTGCGGGGCGGCCGGCGTGGTGGCGGCGAAGGAGACGCTCAGGAGGGCGACGCCCGTGCTGAGTACGGCGGCGAGGCCGAGTCCGAGCCTGGTCACCCGGCGGCTTCGGCCGCGAGAACGGTGATGAGCTGATCGTGAAGTCATGTGAGACCTCCGGCAGGTGGCCGTGACGGCGCGATGAGGGGAGTGGGGAGCAGCCGCACGTGGACCGGTACTCGGGTTCCACGGGGAAGTCCGCGTCGGGGACGGCAGGCGGAGAGCTGTTCTCAACCTGCCCAGGCCCCAGGTGAGTTCGATCGTACGAGGCGGGACGTGCGGATTCCTCCGGCGACGGGATCCCCTAAAAGTCGCCTAAGGAACAGCTCATCCGGCGGACCGTCGTCGGTGCTGCGCGGGGCTCTGGGGCACCGAAGTGAGCCCGGCGTGAGCGCTCCCTTAGGGAAACCGAAAGTTCCGCGCTGACGGTGTTTCCGACGGGCCGACGGGCCGTACGGTCTCTCTCACCGAGCCCGGCACCACAGGCATCACGGCGACCGCGGTGGTGCCGCTTTCCAGCGCGGCTGTCGAATCCCCTCGTTCGGCCCAGGCCACGTCGGGCAAGCAGACCGCACCCGCGTCGCTGGAGAGCGGCCCGTCGGGCCGCCCCGCGGCCGTCGGGTCCGGCCGGCCGCCGGTGCAGCAGGCAACCGGGCAGGCGCAGACGGGCGACGAGAACTCCTATCCGTTGGCCGCTGCCGGATGACCACCGAGGCCGGACCGGCCCCGCCCCGCTGGTCGGATTCGGTTGGCTCCGGCTCCGGTTCCGGCTCGTACCGCACTCACAGCACTCATCGGAATCGCTCATCCCGAAGGGACCGCAGCATGGAACTCTCATCCCGGACCACTTCTCTCCGCCCCCGCGGCGGAGGCGGCCGAGCGCTCGGCCGCCGACGGATCTCGTACCTCCTCCTCGCCGTCGGGACCTCGCTGCTGGCCGTGGCGTGCACTCCCACCGTCCCGACGGCCGCTCCGTCCGCCGTCCCGTCCGCCGCACCGACGCCGTCGGATGCCGGGACCAACGACATGCCGCCCGCAGCGCCGAGCGACGCACCGTCCGGGATGCCGGCCTCCGAACCCGCGGGAACGCCGACCGGGATGCCTGCCGTCACGCCGACCGGAATGCCCGCCACCACACCGGTCGGAATGCCGACGACGAAGTCGGGCGGAAAGCCCACCAGGCCGCCCGGCCCGCCCACCGCTCGGCCGACCACCGGGCCGGGTGATCTGCCGACCGCCATGCCGACGTCCGGCCGGACCGATCCGTCCACCGGCATGCCGACTCCGGGCACGACCCGCCCGCCCACCGGCATGCCGACCGCGACGGGCGGCACCCCCACGCCGGTCTACGGCGGCCACTGGTAGAGCGGCGCCCGCCAACCGCCCACCTTCATGCGCACCGCGTCCACGCCGACCGCCGTGCCGCCACCTCTCTTGGACAAGGACAGAGCTTGAGGAATTCGACGAGGCCACGCCGCCGGTCCCCGCGGTACACCGCGGTGAGACTTCGCGCGGCCGCCGCCGGCACCGCACCGGAGCTGCCGAAGCCCCCAGGGTCGATCCTGGCCGCCGCCGCCGCCGTCGTGGTGGTGCTCGCCGTGGTCGCCACGGTGCTGCAGGCGCTCCAGCTCCCCGCGACCGCGCACAACCGCAGCGGCACGGAGGCGGTGCACCGGTTCGTCGACTTCTTCTTCGGCGTGCTGACGCTGATGGCGCTCAGTGGCAGCGTCACGCTCGGACTGCTGGCCGCCGAGCGGAGGCTGCTGACGCCGCGCCACCGGGTCGCCGTGCAGGCGCTGCACCGCGCCGTCTCGGTGGCCGCGGTGGTGACGCTGGTGATCCACATCGCCGACAAGGTTGCCGAGGGGCACGCCGCTCCGGCGGCGGCGGTGGTGCCGTTCGCCTCCGGCACCAGCTTCGTGGTCGGCGTCGGCACCGTGGCCGGGGAGCTCCTGGTCCTGGCCGCGGTGACCGGCGCCCTGCGCGGCCGCTTCGCCGACGACCCCCGTCTCACCCGGCTGTGGCGACCGCTGCACTGGGTCGCCTACGCCTCGTGGCCGCTCGCCCTCGCGCACGGGCTGGAGGCCGGGCGGCCGGCCAGGGCCTGGGTGGTGTGGTCGTACGGCATCAACATGGCCGCCGTGGCGCTGGTGCTGCTCATCAAGTTCCTGCACGGAGCGGGACGCAACACCACCGGCATCGGCGTCAACCGCCGCCTGATGGCCGTGGACCTGATCGGTACGGGGGAGGAGGCGGACCGCCCGCCGATCGGCGACCAACTGCCCGTCTTCGGCGAGTCCTCCGCCCTGCTGGCCCTGGACGTGGAGGTACCGGACGCCCGACCGGCGGTGACGCCGGAATCCGCGCCGGTGGCCACCGCTTTCGCCCCGCCGCTCACGGACCCGGCCGCCATGGCGTGGGACACCGGCGAGCTGAACGCCCTTCTCGACGCCGGCCGTCAGCAGTACCTTGCCGAGCAGGCGGCCTTCCAGCAGCGGCACCTGGCCGAGCAGACGGCGTTCCAGCAGCGACTGCCGCCGCAGCAGGCGCAGTTCACCGCGGATGTCTGGTACGCCGGTGAACGCGTCGCGATGCCCGGCGTCGGGGGCCAGCAGTACCGCGTCGAGCCGACGTGGTACCCGCAGCAGGCCGAGTACCTGCAGCCGCAGCCGTATGCCCGGCCGTACCCGCCCCAGACGTTCACCGAGTACTCCGGCTACCTGGCCGACTACCCCGGGTACCCGCAGGGCCCCGACACCGCCACGTCGTTCCCGCCCGCAGAAGCGGCCTGGTCCAGCCCTGGTTACTGGTACCAACCCGTGCAGACCCAGCCCTTCGAGTCCGGCGCCGACTCCTGGCAGGACCGATGACGGCCGCCGGCACGGAAGGCCCCGAGGTGATCCGGATGGGTCCGCCCCGGCTCACCGCCGGGCTCGACCAGTACATCCGGATGGGCTACGAGGCCCATCTCGCCGTCCACGGCCCGCTGCCCCGGTACGGCGCGCCGGAGCTGGTCGAGCTGGCCCGGCGGATCGGGTTGAGCGGCAAGGGCGGCGCGGGCTTCCCCTTCGCCCGCAAGCTCCAGGCGGTGATCGACTCCGCCCGGCGCCGGCGCCTGCCCGCGGCCGTCGTCGTCAACGCCACCGAAGGCGAGCCGGGCAGCGCCAAGGACCGGATGCTGCTCGCCCGCGCCCCGCACCTCGTCCTGGACGGCGCGCTGCTGGTCGGCGAGGCGCTGCGCGCCGAGAGCGTCGCCGTCGGCGTGGACGAGGGCAGCCCGGGTGTCGCCTCGATGCCCTCGGCGGTCGCGGAACGCCGCTCCCGGCTGCCGATCCGGGTCGTGCAGCAGCCGGCCCGCTTCGTCTCCGGCGAGTCCGGTGCGCTGGTCCGCGGGATCAACGGGCTGGTCGCCCTGCCGCCGAGCCGCAAGGTCCGCTCCTCCGAGGGCGGGGCCGGGGGCGTCGACGGGCTGCCGACGCTGCTGTCCAACGCCGAGACGTACGCCCAACTGGCCGTCGCCGCCCGACTCGGAGCGGAGGCGTACTGCGCCGTCGGCCCGGCGGACGAGCCGGGAACGGTGCTGCTCACGGTCAACCGCCCGGGCGCCCGCCGGCCCGTGGTGGTGGAGGCCCCCGCCGGGACCCCGCTCGGCGCGGTGCTGGACGCCTGCGGGACCGGGCCGGGGCAGGGCGTGCTGGTCGGCGGCTACCACGGGATGTTCCTGGACGCGGCGTCGGCGGCGTCCGCTCCCTGCTCGCGGGCCGGGATGCGGGAGTCCGGCGGAACGTTCGGCGCCGGGATCGTCATCCCGCTGCCCGAGGACACCTGTCCGCTGGGCGAGGCGCACCGGATCGTCCAGTGGCTGGCCGCGGAGTCCGCGGGCCAGTGCGGTCCCTGCCGACGCGGACTGCCGGAGCTGGCGCGGGCCTTCGGCACGATGGTCGTCGGCGGCGGCATCCGGGCGGTGGAGGAGGTCCGCCGGCTCGCGGCCTCGGTGGTGGGTCAGGGAGCCTGCTCCCACCCCGACGGCTCCGCCGGGTTCGTCCGGTCCGCGCTCAGCGCGTTCGCCGAGGACGTCCGCCTGCACACCGAGCGCGCCGGGTGCGGGCGGCGGGTGCGCGCCGTGCTGCCGACCGCACCCTGGAGCCCGGACCGGGACGCTGCCCGGGTCGGACGGGTGAGCCTGAAGGTGGACTGGGCGCTGTGCGACGGACACGGTCTGTGCGCGGACGTCGCCCCGGAGCTGATCGCCCTCGACCGGCACGGCTTCCCCGTGGTCGGTGAGGGCCCCGTGCCGGTCTGGTCGCTACTGTCCGTCAAGCGCGCGGTCAACCGGTGCCCGGCGCTGGCCCTGCGCCTCACCGCCCCCGGGTCCTGAACCGGGCGGCTGACAGGATTCTTCCTCCAACCGGCCGACGGGCGAGCAGGAGCAGGAGCAGGAGCAGGGAGCACGGGCCGGTGGTGGATCATGCAGGGCTCGGCGGGGGCCGCAAGGAGTTTTGCCTAATCTTGGAGAAAGGCTCGTCAGGCTGGAACTATTGGCGCGGGGGCGCACGTCGTAACCAGGGTGATCGGCCAGGGGGACGGGCCGCCCGGCACGTTAGGCTGCGCCCCGGGGGGAGCGGCCAGGGTGCCGCCATCGGACTACCGCCGGGACGGGTGTTCGGCTCCACGGGGAGCCGGGGCCGTTCCGACCTGCCACGGAGGTGCTGGCCTTGCACATCGACGCCTGGATCGAGAGCGTCCCACCGACTGCGGTGTACGCCCTGATCGGTCTGATCATCGGGATCGAATCGCTGGGCATCCCGCTCCCGGGTGAGATCGCGCTGGTCACGGCGACCCTGATGGCGGTCAAGGGCGTGGTGAGCCCGTGGGGGATCGCGGCCTGCGCCATCGCGGGCGCGATCATCGGCGACTCGATCGGGTACTCGATCGGCCGCAAGGGGGGCAAGCCGCTCTTCGAGAAGCTGGGGCGGAAGTTCCCCAAGCACTTCGGGCCCTCGCACCTGGTCACCGCCGAGCGCTCCTTCCAGAAGTGGGGCATGTGGGCGGTCTTCTTCGGCCGCTTCATCGCGCTGCTGCGCATCTTCGCCGGTCCGCTGGCGGGCGCGCTGAAGATGCCGTACTGGAAGTTCCTGATCGCCAACATGCTGGGCGGCGTGATCTGGGCCGGTGGTACGACGCTGCTGGTCTACAAGGTGGGCAAGGCCATCGAGCCGTGGCTGTCCCGGTTCTCCTGGGCGGGTCTGGCGGCGGCCGTGGTGGTGGGTGCCGTCTCGGCGTGGGTGATGAAGCGCCGGGCCGCGAAGACCCACGCGAAGATCGAGGCGGAGGAGGCGGCGAAGGCCGCCGAGACCGCGAAGGCCGCCGTCGCGGAGTAGTACGGAGAGTGACGACGGCTGTCCCGGCGTCGTCGGGCCCCCGGAGTAGCATCGGCTGGAACCTGCCGATCTTGCACCACTGGAGGGCCCGATGACGCAGTCGACGCAGCAGACGTGGAACGCCGTGGACGCGTACTTCGCCGAGCAGCTGGTCGGGCACGACCCGGCGCTGGAGGCCGCCACGGCGGCCGCCGACGCCGCCGGGCTCCCGAAGATCGCGGTGGCGCCCAATCAGGGCAAGCTGCTGCACCTGCTGGCGCTGACCCAGGGGGCGCGCCGGATCCTGGAGGTCGGCACGCTCGGCGGCTACAGCACGATCTGGCTGGGCCGGGCGCTGCCCGCGGACGGCACGCTGATCTCCCTGGAGCTCGATCCCCGGCACGCCGAGGTGGCGCGTGGCAACCTGGCCCGCGCCGGGCTGGGGGAGGTCGCCGAGGTGCGGGTCGGCCGGGCCGCCGACTCGCTGGCGGCGCTGGTGGAGCAGGGCGCGGAGCCCTTCGACGTGGTGTTCATCGATGCGGACAAGCCGAGCAACCCCGAGTACTTCCGCCGGGCGCTCCAGCTGACCAGGCCGGGTTCGCTGATCATCGTCGACAACGTGGTGCGCGGCGGTGCGATCGCCGACGCCGCCAGCACCGACCCGGCGATCGTCGCCACCCGCGCCCTGCACGAGCTGATCGCCGCCGAGCCGAGGGTCACCGGGACGTCCGTCCAGACGGTCGGCAGCAAGGGCTACGACGGGTTCACGCTGGTCCGCGTGCAGAGCTGAACCACCGCAGGAACGCACACACAGGAACGGAGACATCGTGCGGATCGGACTGCTGGGCACCGGCACCTGGGCCGAGCGGGTGCACGCGCCCGTGCTGGCGGAGCACCCCGGGCTGGAGTTCACCGGCGTCTGGGGCCGCCGGCCGGAGGCGGCCGAGGCGCTGGGCGCGGCGCACGGTGTGCCCGGGTACGGCGACCTCGACCGGCTGCTGGCCGAGGTGGACGCGGTCTCCATCGCGCTTCCGCCGTCCGTTCAGGCGGGCCTCGCCGTACGGGCCGCCGAGGCGGGCTGCCACCTGCTGCTGGACAAGCCGGTCGCGTTCACCGTGCCGGACGCCCACGCGGTCGCCGAGGCGGTGCGCAAGCACGAGGTGGCCTCCGTGGTGTTCTTCACCGTCCGCTTCGGCGGCGAGCAGATCCCGTGGATCGAGCGGCAGACGGAGCTCGGCGGCTGGTTCACCGGCCGCTCGGACTGGCTCGGCTCGGTGTTCGCGCCGGGCAGCACCAGCCCGTACGCGTCCTCGCCGTGGCGCCGGGACAAGGGCGCGCTGTGGGACGTCGGCCCGCACGCGCTGTCCGTGCTGCTGCCGGTGCTCGGCGACGCGACGCAGGTCACCGCGGTGGCCGGGCCGCTGGGCACCGTGCACCTGGTGCTGCGGCACGACGGTGGCGCGTCCAGCACGCTGGCACTCAGCCTGACGGCTCCGCGCGCGGGCGGCGGCGTCACGATGGAGCTGCGCGGCGAGCACGGGGTGGCGCAGCTGCCCGAGCGAGGCGAGGCCCCGACCGTCGCCCTGCACCGGGCGGTGGACGCCCTGCTGGCCTCGGTCACCTCGGGTGAGCCGCACCCCTGCGGGGCGGACTTCGGCCTGCGGGTGGTGGAGGTCCTGGCGGGCGCCGAGCGCTCGCTGGCCGACGGCGGCCCGGTGGCGCTGTGAACCCCCTGGACCTGGACCATGTCGTCCCGGGGCAGCTGCTGCGCTGGAACTTCCACTTCGGCGGGCAGCTGACCAGCTGCCTGCCGATGCGGGTGGTCGAGCGCGGCCCGGACGGGCTACTGCTCTGTCTGGCGGCCCGGTCGCCGCTGTGGAAGGCCGAGCTGCCCGGCGGGCGGCACATCCGGGACATCCCGCCGGAGAGCCACCCGGCCGGCGGCTACCCGCTGGTGGCCGGAGAGTGGGACGCGGTCAGCGCGCTGATCCACCAGCCGGCCGGTGAGCCGTACGCGGTCTGGTGGATCTTCAAGCCCGGCACCGGCTTCTCGCACTGGTACGTGAACCTGGAGCGCCGGGAGTACCGGGGCGAGGAGATCGACGTCCACGACCTGGAACTGGACCTGGAGGTGGACGCCGAACGCCGCTGGCGCTGGAAGGACGAGGAGTCCTTCGCCGCCAAGACCGGACACCCGGCGTTCTGGAGCGCCGCCGAGGCCGGTGCGATCCGGGCGGGCGGCGAGGCGGTGGCGCGGTTGGTGGAGGCGGGGGCCTTCCCCTTCGACGGCACCCACCGCGACTTCGCCCCGCCCGCCGACTGGCCCCTCCCGGAGCGGCCCGCCCGGCCGTACTAGTCGGCGTCAGACCGGCGGCAGCGTGGGCCGGGAGTTCTCCGGCCGGCGGTCGGTGGGCCGGGCCGGCGGGATGACCGGGGCGTGGAAGTCGCGCGGGCCGGTCCACAGCGCGGGTACGGAGTCGCTGCGGCGGGCGAGTTCGTACGCCAGGGCCTCGTAGTTGACGCGCCAGCCGTGGAAGTGCCGCCAGGCGTCCTCGACCGGGCGTTCGCGCGGGAAGCCGGCGGCGGTGATCATGGCGACGGCGCCCAGGTACTCGGCGTAGGTGAGGCGGATCGGGGTTTCCGGATCCGGGTCGTCGTCGAAGCCGACGCGCAGCGAACGGCCGATGTCGCGCATCGCCGTGAAACCGGCCCGGATCACCAGCCGGGCCTCGGGCGGGGCCGAGCGCGGGCAGAGGGCGAGGTGCAGGGCCGCGGCGTCCATCACCGCGATCAGGCCGACCACCCAGCTGCGATTGGGCTGCGGGGAGCGGAAGGACAGCAGCACCGGGTAGTTGGAGTGGCTCTCGCCGATGTCGGCGGCGAGGCGTTCCCAGTCGCGGTAGAGCTGGGGGAGCGCCGTCTCGGTGTCGACCAGGGACTGGCGGGCGAGCAGTTCCGGGCCCCAGGCGGGCTCGCCGGCCCGGGACTGGAGCAGTGTCACCTCGGTCTCGCGCCGCTGGTAGGCGGCGTACAGGGTGGGCAGGTAGGCGATCTGCAGGGCGATCACCAGGGGCCCGCTGGCGGCGGCCAGGAAGTCGATCGCGGACAGCTGCAGCCGCTCGCCGCTGGCGTAGCCGAGGGTGAAGAGGCTGGATCCGGCCTCCCGGATGGACACCGACCAGCTGAGCTCGGAGGTGCCGTGCAGCAGCAGGGTGTAGGCGAGCAGCATCCCGCTGAGCCACACCCCGAGCATGCCGAGCAGCACCAGCGGCGCCAGCCAGGTCAGCGCGCGGTCCTGCGCCCGGTAGTTGCCGAACGGCGCGGCCCACAGCCGCAGCACCGTGCGCAGCACCCGCCAGAGCCGGTGCACCAGGGCCGAGTAGAGACCGCGCGGGACGACCAGGGTGCGCAGGATGCTGCCCACGACGAGCAGGAGCAGCAGCACGCCGAGCAGCGTGTGGATCAACCTCATGACGCCATTGTGGGGGTAGGCCGCAGGGGGCGCGGGGCCGGGCGCCCCGCTGGTGGCGGTCGTGTCCGGACCCTCCGATCGGGTGTCGCGGAGGGGTTCCGCACGGGTTCCACAGAGGTTCCTCATACCGCTATGAGCATGATCACACCGGTTTCGCCCGTCCATCGGACCGGTCAATCGGCGTCTAACCCAGTGGAGGGGTCTGTCCCACGAGCGAAGCGGAGAGCGGCCTGTGAGTGAACACCAGGATGGGGAAACCGGGGAGCGGACGGCCGGGCGCCGACGATGGCGTGTGCTGCGGCGGATCGACTACCCGCGCGGCGGGCGGCGCGGGGTGCGCCGCTGGCTCCCGTCCTGGCGGCAGCTGCTCGTGGTGGTGGGGGTCCCCGTGGTGGTGCTGACGGGGCTGGGAGCCTGGTTCTACGCGACCACCGAGGTCCCGGAGGACCTGAACTCCTTCGCCACCCAGCAGAACAACGTCTACTACTGGGCGGACGGCACCGAGATGGCCCGGATCGGCGACACCAACCGGCAGGAGGTGCCGCTGGACCAGGTGCCGGAGTCGGTGCAGTGGGCCGTGCTGTCCGCCGAGAACGAGACCTTCTACACGGACCCGGGGATCTCCCTCAAGGGCATCAGCCGCGCGGTCTACGAGATGCTCTCGGGCGGCGACACCCAGGGCGGCTCGACCATCACCCAGCAGTACGTGAAGAACATCTACCTGAACCAGCGTCAGGACGTCTCCCGCAAACTCAGCGAGATGGTCATCGCGATCAAGCTGGACCAGCGGATGAGCAAGCGGGACATCCTGGCCGGCTACCTGAACACCAGCTGGTTCGGGCGCGGCAGTTACGGCATCGAGCGCGCCGCGGCGGCGTACTACGGCAAGGACGTCTCGCAGCTGAACCCGAGCGAAGGCGCCTTCCTGGCGGCCCTGTTGAAGGGGGCCGGGCAGTACGATCCGGCGCTGAGCGAGGCCAACCACGAGCGGGCCGAGGAGCGGTGGTCCTGGATCCTGGACCGGATGGTGGACGTCGGAAAGCTGTCCGCCGCCGAACGCGCCAAGTACACGGTGTTCCCGGAGCCCAGGCCGCAGCCGAAGGCGGCCGGGCTGAGCGGGCAGGTCGGGTACCTGGTGGACATGGCCAGGAGCTACGTGGAGAGCCACAGCGACATCACGCCCGCCCAGTTCGACCTCGGCGGCCACCAGATCTTCACCACCTTCGAGAAGCCGAAGGTCAACGCCCTGGCCACGGCGGTGCAGGAGGCCACCAAGGGCATCGACCCCGGCAGCCGGGAGGCCGACAAGCTGCTGAAGGTCGGAGCCGCGTCGGTGGCCCTCGACGGACGGATCGTCGCGCTCTACGGCGGCCCCGACTACCTGAAGCAGGGCTTCAACAACGCCAACACCTCGACGGTGCCGATGGGTTCGGCCTTCACCCCGCTGGTGTACGCCGCCGGGCTCAGCCAGGGCGTGCAGCGCCAGCGCGGCGGCAACCGGACCCCGGTGACGCCCGGCACCACCTACGACGGCGACAACGGGGTGAACGTGATGACCCCGGAGGGCCCGTACTGGGGGCGGGACGGGAAGATCGTGAAGACCGCCAACGACGGCAAGCGGAACTGGGGCCCGGTGACCCTGCGCAGCGCCGTGGAGCAGTCCGTCAACGGGCCGATGATGCAGCTCGGCATGGACGTCGGCCTGGACAAGGTGCAGGAGACCGCCGCCGCCCTGGGCCTGCTGCCGGACAGCATGGGCGAGTTGGTGCCCGCCTTCGGGGTCGGCAACTCCAGGCCGAGCGCGATCCGGGCCGCCGACGCCTACGCCGCCTTCGCGGCCGGCGGCCGCCACACCGACCCGTACTCGGTGCTCAGGATCACCCGCAACGGAACGCAGCTCGAACTGCGGCTGCCGACCGCCGCACAGGCGCTGCCCCCGTCGGTGGCGGCGGACGTGGACACGGCGCTCAAGGGGGCGGTGCGCGGCGGCAGCGCGCAGGCGGTGGCGGAGGCGGGCTCGGGCCTGGCGGCCAAGCCCGGCACCACCGCGGACCGTACGGCCGGCTGGACCGTCGGCTACAACGGGCAGCTGTCGACGGCGGTCACGGTCTTCCGGGCGGACCTCAAGGACATGAAGCTGCTCTCCCTGGAGGGCCTCGGCGGGGCCGCGCCGGACACCCCGGACTCCGAACTGCCGGGCCGGATCTGGACCTCGTACATGAAGGACGCGACGAAGGACGCGGCGAAGGCCGCCGGGCAGCGGTAGAGGCCCGCAGGACACTAGGGGGTGGGCGCGGGCACGTAGGTGTAGGTCGCGGTGGCGGTGCCGGCAGAGGTGATGACGGTCAGGTTCGCGGGACCTGCCGTCCCAGGCGGGGACTGGAGAGTGAGGATGGTGTCCGAGATGACGTTGAACGCCACGGGCACACCGCCCAGGGTCACCTGGTTGGTTGTCGTGAGGCCGGTACCGGTGAGGGCGATCGGTGTACCGCCGGAGACCGGTCCGGAGCCGGGGCTGAGGGCCGTCACCGTGGGGGCGTCCAGATAGGTGTAGGTGAGGTTGCGGGCCGTTCCGCCGGCGGTGGTGACGCTGACGGGGACGGACCCTGCGGCGGTGCCCGGCGGGGTGGTGACGGTCAGCTGGGTGTCGGAGACCACGGTGGGACGCGCCGGGGTCGCCCCGAAGGTGACCGATTGGGCGGTCCGCAGGCCGATGCCGGAGATGGTGACGCTGGTGCCACCGGCGATGGGCCCGGATATCGGGTCGATGCCCGTCACCGTCGGAGGGGGGACGTACTGGAACAGCGCCTGGTTGCTGGTACCCCCGGGCGTCACGACCGTGACCGGGACCGTACCGGAACCAGGTGGGCTGATGACGGTGAGCTGGTTGGCCGTGTCAGCGATGACGGACGCCTGACGGGGACCGAAGTTCACGGCGGTGGCGGCCGCCAGGTTGACCCCGGTGATGGTGACCACGGTGCCGCCTTCGATGGGGCCGGCATTCGGGCTGATGGCACGGAGCTTCTCGATCACGGTGACGGCGTTCGCGCCGTTGTCGGTCACATAACTGGACAGCCCGTTGGGAGTGATGGCCACCCGGGAGGGGGAGGCGCCCACAGTGAGGCTGTCCGTCACGGTGTTGGTGGCCGTGTCGATCACGCTCACCGAGTTCGAACCGAAGTTGACCACCCAGATCTGGGAGCCGTCCGGGCTGCTCGCCGCGCCGGCCGGGTTGGTGCCCACCGGGATGGGGGAGCCGACCACGGTATCGGTGGCCGTGTCGATCACACTCACGGTGCCGTCGCCGTTGTTCGCCACATAGACGTGGCTCCCGTCCGGGGTGACCGCCACCCCGATGGGGTTGGCACCGACCGTGATGGTGGCGGTGACCGTGTTGGTGGCGGTGTCGATGACGCTGGCGGTGCCGGAGCCGTGGTTGGCGACGTAGCCGAGCGTCCCGTCGGGTGTGAGTGCCACCTCGAACGGACTGCTTCCCACCGTGATGGTGGCGGTGACCGTGTTGGTGGCAGTGTCGATGACGCTGACGGTGCCGGAGCCGGCATTGGTCACGTAGGCGCTGGTTCCGCTGGGACCGAGGGCCACACCCACGGGGCCGGCGAGACCGGGGATGGTAGCGACCGTGGTGAAGAACGCGGTGTCGATCACGCTCACGGTGCTGTCGCCGTTGTTGGCGACATACGCGTGTCGCCCGTTCGGTGTGATGGCGATTCCGATGGGACCGGCTCCCACAGGCACGGTGGGACCTTCCACCAGTGGTCCCCAACTGAGTATCGCAGGCATGACGTTCCCCTTCGTTCACGGGGCCGTCGACCGCTGTCGGCCGCCGCGGACGCGGCAGCCGACAGCAGACCAGAAATCCTCACCGGGGCGCCCGCAGCTGCCGAACCGGGAACACCGATGTCTCCGGATGGTTCGACCATGTCCCCCGGCAAGGGATGGGCGGCCCACCGGATGTACTTGCTCCAAGTAGCGCGCTGATAGCGCTGGCTGACTAGCAGAATGGTCGCATCTCATCCGTTTGGCCGAGTGCGCGCGTCCACCGCACGCTGTCCGTGCGCGACGGTGACACCCGGTCACCTCCTGTCGGCTGTCCTGGGCCGTCGAGGAGGTCTTCGGCGTCGGGCCGGACCTACTCAACGACGACCGGCTCGCCCGCGCGCTGGACGCCATCGCCCCGCACCTGGACGAGGTCACGGCTCCATCAGCGTCCAGGCGATCGCGGAGCTCGGCATCAACATCACCCAGCGGACCTCACGGCGGCGACGATACGACGGGAACTCACCGCCATCGCCGGCGAACTGCACTGCACCGCGGTACGGATCACCGGCGACGACATGGCCAGGATGCGGCAGGCCGCCGAGACGGCCGTCGCGCTCGGCCGCCCGGCCGTGCCTCCTGCTTCTGGTCGGCCACCGCGGGCCGTGCCGCCGTCACTTCACCAGGCGGGACCAGTCGGCCGGCTGGCCGGGGTCGAGCTGGCGCAGCTTGTCGAGGACCTTCGGGTCCTGGGCGTCCAGCCAGTCGGCGACCTGGCGGAAGGAGACGCAGCGGACGCCGTCCCGGTGGCAGACGTTCTTCACCACGTCCTCGATGGCCTGCATGTAGATGCCGCCGTTCCAGTCCTCGAAGTGGTTCCCGATGAACAGCGGGGCCCGGCTGCCGTTGTAGACCCGTTCGAAGCCCGCGAGGTAGCTGTCCCGGGCCTCCTTCTCCCACTCGTCGAACTTCTTCGGGTCGCCCTTGGTGGTGTTCCCGGACTGGCCGGCGAGGAAGTTGAAGTCCATCGACAGGCCCTGGCTCTCCCGGGCCGGGAAGGGCAGCATCTGGAGGGGGAAGTTCCAGAGGCCCTCCTTCTTGCTCGGCCAGACCTGGAACTCGCCGGGGGAACTGGCGTCGTAGCGAAAGCCCGCCGCCTTCTCGGCCGGGAGGAGGTTCTTCTGCCCCTCCAGGCAGGGGGCGCGGCCGCCGGCCAGCTCCTTGGTGTAGTCGAAGGGGAGCGGCGGGAGCTCCTTGTAGCCGGTGTTGGTCTTCCAGTTGGTGACGAAGGAGACGGCCTGGTCCAGCTCGCTCTTCCACTCGTCGGTGCTCCAGTCGCCACCGCCCTTCTTCCCGCAGAAGTGCCCGTTGAAGTGGGTGCCGATCTCGTTGCCGTCCAACCAGGCCAGGCGCAGCTGCTCCAGGGTGTCCTTGATGTGGGCGTCGGTGGCGTAGTCGATCGAGGCGGTGCCCGGGTCGTGCTGGGGCGGGTGGTAGAGGGTGCGCTTGGACTTGGGCAGGGTGTAGATGCCGCTCAGGAAGTACGTCATCTGCGCGTTGTTCTCCGCGCCCAGCTTGCGGAAGCGGGAGAACAGGTGGTCGTCACCCTCCAGGCCACCGTCCCAGGAGAAGACGACGAACTGCGGTGGCTTCTCGCCCGGTTTGAGCTTCTCGGGCTTGGGCTGCTTGGGCTGGGGGCCGGTGTAGGAGGTGGAGCCGTCACCGATGACGTGGACCTGGCCGTCCCAGGTCGGCGTCGGGGTGGGAGTGGGGGTGGAGGCGCCGGCGGGTTCCGGCTCCGGCTCCGCTTCCGGGGCTGTGGGATCGGGGGCGGCGGCGTTCGGTCTGCCCTGTGAGAAGGAGTCTCCCGTGGTGAGCGTGAGGGACGCGACGACCCCCACGGCCAACAGGACGGCCGCACCGCGAGCAGTCCGCACCGATTCCCCTTCTCTCGACCTGCAGTTCGATCAAACAGAACACTCATTTGATCGATGACTTGTGAGGCGGAAAAGGTTGCACGATTCGCGGAGAAAGTTCCCCGCGCTGCGGAGGCTGCCCGCCCGCGGCAGGCAGCCTCCGCTTTGGCACTACTGGGTGAAGTTCACGTCGATCACCTGGTAGAAGGCGTGGCCCGTGTCGGCCACCTCCCACACACCGAGGATCACGTGGTAGCCGGAGCGGTTCGGCAGCTTGACCGGGTGCGGCTTGTCGAGATGCGGGTCGTCGTGGGCTTCCGGCATCTTGTCGTACGGCATGTCGCCGTACGGCTTGTAGGTCGCGAACGGTTCACGCTCGAACTGGGCGCGGCTCAGCGGAGCACTCGGGTCCCAATCCTCCTTGGTCACGAAGTAGTTGTAGCGGCGCGTCCGGTGCTTGGCCGAGAAGCCCCACTGGAAGGGCACCTCGACGCCCGCCCGGAGATCGACCTTCGGCCAGTCCCGCACCTCATCGAGCACCGCGCCGGCCGGCTCGCTTCCGCCGCTGGCGATCTTCCCGTCCGGCGGCACCACCTTGGGGCCGCTGGGGATGTCCGTCGGCACGTCCGGGTCCGGCAGCCCCACCTGCGTCGCCGGGAAGAACTTCCCGGCTTCCAGCCCGTTGGACGGCCAGCCGCCCTTGAAGTGAATGTCGGCGCGCGAGCGAGGATTCGTCAGCCGCCCGTGCCGGGGGGCCGCCTCACCGTTTTTTGCTGCCATTTCCATCTCCTCTCGGAGCCGATGCGCCGGGCAGGGGCATGACAGCTCGGCGGGCAGGATGCACCAGCGCGGGAGCAATCATTCGTTGCCCGGCGGAATTTGATGCTTCGTAGGCTACCCGTCCGATCTCGGCGGACGTCGTCACGCCACTCGCAAGAGCTTGTCGTGTTGTGGAATCGGCGGGCGCGGGCCTAGTTGCTGAGGCTCTGGCGGAAGTCCTCGGCGGCGGCGCGGGTGTAGAAGCGCCTGATGCGGGAGGAGGAGCCGGGCGCGCGCAGGTAGGCGTGGTGCGTCGGGTCCCAGAGGCCCCAGCTCTCGACCTGGAGGAAGTGCGGGCTCATGGTGTCGATCAGGCGGATCTCGTAGTGGCCGGTGGTGGGGGTGTTGGTGCGGGTCCAGGCGTGGGCCTGGGCGTACGAGTAGAAGCGGAGCGGCTCGTCGGCCGGGGGGAGGGCCTTCACGAGGTAGCCGGTGGCGCGGTCGCGGACCACCCAGGCCTGGTAGGAGGTGCCGGGCGGGGAATCGGCGGGGACGATGGCGTAGCGGTCGGTCATCGCCGGGCCGCCACCTGGATGAAGCCCGAGGCCTTCTCCACGCGCTCGGCGAACTCGTTGAACTCGCCGTCGATGGGGGAGATGGTCGCCCTGGTGGGGACGAGGATCGCGCCGGCTCGGTGGTCGATGAGGCGCTGGAGGGCGGCCCGGAGCATGGGCCGGTGCTCGGGCCCCTTCGTGTCGGCTTCGTCGTCGACGACGATGAGGGAGATGTCCCAGTTGAAGGTGTTGGCGTAGGACTCGCACATGCGCAACTCGCGCTCGGGGAAGGCGGAGTTGGTCTTGGCGAGGTAGACCACCACCTCAACTCGGCTGGTGTGCGGGGGCTGGGGGCAGGACATGGCTGCTCCTCTCCGTAGTTGGGAGACTACCGGGAGTGCTTACTGTCCGCTAAGCTTGGCAATCGTTCAACTTGCCTGCGTTTCAAGTGGAATCGGGTGTGAGCCGTGAACCGCAAGGAGCTTGACCCAACGGCATCCCCGCGCGAGTCCTTCGGAGCGTTGCTCCGCAGCTCGCGCGAGGCACTGGGCTGGACCCAGCAGGATCTGGCTGCGGCGATGGGTTACTCGGACAGTTACATCTCGGCCGTGGAAACAGGTCGCAAATCCACCAGCCGGGACTTCGTCAGAGCGGCCGACAAGGCACTCGGGACGGGCCAGACGCTTGAGCTGATGTGGGTCGGGATGCGAAGGAAGGGGTTTCTGGAGGGGTTCCCCGAGCATGCTGCGCAGGAGGCTCGTGCGTCCGAAGTGCGGATCTTCGAACCCAACCTCATTCCTGGGCTCTTCCAAACCAAGGCGTATGCTTCCGCGATCGAGGCCGGAGCGGTGCAGCGAGGAAGTAGCACGCAGGACCAGGCTGAGGAGCGAGTGAGGTTCCTCGCGACGCGACAGCGACTCCTCAAGCGCGCCCAGCCTCCAGTGGTCCATGCGGTGATAGACGAGAGTGCCATCCGGCGACCGGTGGGGGGTAGCGCGACCATGTGTGCGCAGCTTGATCACTTGGCTGAGATGGCGACCAGGCCTCATGTGATCTTCCAGGTGGCCCCGTTCAGCCTGGCTGAGCACGCCCCGTTTCGTTCCTTCGTCACTTTGTTGACGTTTGCCGACCGTTCTGTGGTCGGCTACACGGAAACGGCGGATCACGGCTTTGTCGTGCGGGAAGACAGGACTGTCAGGGCGTGGGAAAAGGCCTACGATCGGTTGCAGGTGGAAGCGCTGACCCGAGCCGCATCCCTTGACCTGATTCGCAAGGCCCGAGAGGAACTTTGATCCATGACCCGCCCAGACCTGTCCCGCGCTTCCTGGTTCAAGTCGTCGCACTCCGGTAACGGCGGTTCCTGCGTAGAAGTCTCGCCCGACTTCCCCGGTGTCGTCCCGGTTCGCGACTCGAAGGACCCTGAAGGCCCGGCGCTCCTCTTCCCTGCCGAGGCGTGGAAGTCCTTCCTCGCCGCGACCATCTCCGGGGAGTTCGGCGACATCTGACCGTACGCCGATCAGCAAGCGCTCGGCCGGCCCCCGGTCGCCTCGCGGTGCAGGGCCTGGACGATCTGCGCGAGGGCCGGCGGGCGAGGGCCGGGAAGGCGGGCGAGGACGACCCGCCGGTGTTCGGCGGGGCCTCCGTGGACCTCGACCAGCCGGACGCCCGCGGGGACCGCGTCGGCGAGCCCCGCGGGTACGGTGGTGATGCCGCAGCCTGCCGCCACCAGGTGCAGCTTGGTCAGCCAGTCGCGCGCGACATGAGCGATGCGCGGTCGCCCGGGCAGACCCGGCCAGACACCCATCATCGGCTCGGCGGCGGGACTGGAGGAGCCGGCGATCCAGTCCTGCTCGGCCAGTTCCTCCAGGTCCACCGCGGCTCGGTGGCCCAGTGCGCCGTCGGCCGGCACCGCGAGCAGGAGCTTCGTCTCCAGGAGGGTCTCGCAGTCCAGCCGCGGAGTCTGGTCGTCCAGGGGCCGGTAGGGCGGTCGGACCGCCACGATGGCCAGGTCGATCGTGCGCGCCCGCAGCGCGCGTACCAGCGCCGGGGTGGTGGCCTCGCGTGTCGTGACGCGGATGCCGGGTTGGGTGCGGCGTAGTGCGGCGAGCGTGCGCGGCAGGATCAGCGCTCCGGCGCTGGGGAAGCTGCCGAGTCGCACGACACTTCGCTCGGGTGCCAGGCCCTTCAGCTCGCGCTCGGCCGCGGCGAGCGCGTCCAGTGCGACGACCGCGTGCCGCAGCAGGGTCAGGCCGGGCGCGGTGAGGGCGACGCCGCCGGGTCGGCGGTCGAACAGTTTCACTCCGGCGGCGCGTTCGAGGGCGGCGACCTGCCGTGACACCGCGGACTGGGTGTAGCCGAGTTCTGCGGCGGCCGCGGTGAAGCTGCCGCGCTCGGCGATCTCGCGCAGGACCCGCAAGCCGGTCAGTGAGGGCTCCATGACGTTCATGCATGCCCACCATGCCAGACTTTCGCTGGCCGCATGGAGGGGCTCTGCCTAGCGTTGTCCGTGTCAGCCGCGCCGAACCGCGCCGGCACCCATCCCACTTCCGTCGAGGAGCACCTCCATGCCATTCGTCGAGATCTACCTGCGCAAGGGCAGGACCCCGGAGTTCCGCAAGGCCGTCTCGGCCGCGGTCCACGCGTCGATGCAGGAGGTGTTCCGGATCCCGGAGGACGACTACTTCCATGTCGTGCACGACATGGAGCCGGGTGACATCCTGCACGAACCGATGTTCTTCGGCATCGAGCGCAGCACCGACTCGGTGATCATCCGTATGACCTTCAACCGCCGACCCCCAGCTCAGAAGGCGGCACTGTTCGAAGCCGTCGCCGACCGCCTCGCGGCCACCACGGGGCTGCGCCGCCAGGACATTCTGATGACCGTCCTGGAAACCGCTGCGGAGAACTGGTGGGTGGAGGGCCGGACCATCGACCCCGAGACCGGGTTCGACACCCGGATGAGCCCCGAGGCCATGCGGGCCGGCCGAGTCGGCTGAGCCACGGGATCGACCTTCCGCCACGGCCCCCGGACTGGCCAGTCCGGGGGCCGTGGCATTGACAGGGGACCTCCTCCGGCTGAATGCTAAGCAAGCGCTTAGTCATCCCTTTGCCACCCGAGGAGCCGCCCGATGCCCGAGACTCCCGCCGATCCGCCCGGCCTGGATCTGGGCCGCCTCCGTTCCCACCTGGACCGGGAGCTGCCCGACGCCCTCCACGGGCCGCTGCGGGCCTCGCTCATCGAGGGTGGCCGCTCCAACCTCACCTACGTCCTCAGCGACGACTCCCGCCGCTGGGTGCTGCGCCGTCCGCCGCTCGGGCACGTCCTCGCCACCGCCCACGACATGGGCCGCGAGTACCGGGTCATGTCCGCCCTGCGCGACACCGACGTCCCCGTACCGCACATGCTGCTGATCGACCACGAAACCGACGTGCTCGGCGCCCCCTGGTACCTGATGGAGCACGTCACCGGCATCGCGCACCGCGACCGCGGGACGCTGGCCGCCCTGGGCGAGCACCGTGTGGCGGCCCTCGGCCGCAGCCTGGTCGAAACCCTCGCCGCCCTCCACAGGATCGACCCGGCCGCCGTCGGCCTCGCCGACTTCGGCCGCCCCGACGGATACCTGGAACGCCAGCTGAGCCGCTGGTCCAAGCAGCTCGCCGCCTCCCGCAGCCGTGACCTCCCCGACCTCGACCGGCTGCACGCCCTCCTCTCCGAGCGGCTCCCCACCTCGCCCGCGCCCGCCCTCGTGCACGGCGACTACCGCCTCGACAACGTCCTGGTCGACGACTCCGACACGATCACCGCCGTCCTCGACTGGGAGATGTCCACCCTCGGCGACCCGCTCACCGACATCGGCCTCCTGGTGATGTACACCGAGCTGGCCGGCGTCGGCGGCGGCATCATCCCCTCCGCGATGACCGCCTCCGGCTTCCCGAAGGCCGACGAAATCGTCTCGTACTACGCAGAGTTGACCGGCCGCCAGGCCGCCGATCTGGACTGGTACGTGGCCTTCGCCTCCTTCAAACTGGCCGCCGTTGCCGAGGGCATCCACTACCGCTTCCAGCAGGGCCGCACCCTGGGCGCCGGTTTCGAGCGCGCGGGTGAGATGGCCCCGATCCTCGCCCGGCACGGGCTGAGCACCCTCAAGGAGAGCTGAATGGACTTCGCCTACGACGCCCGGACGAACGAGCTCCGCGAGCAGCTGCTCGCGTTCATGGACCAGCACGTCCACCCCGCCGAGCCCGTCCTGGCCTCCCAGCTCGCCGACCCCGCCCGCGAGCCCTGGGCCGTCCCGCCCGTGGTCGCCGACCTCCAGGCGGAGGCCCGCAAGCAGGGCCTGTGGAACCTCTTCATCCCGGGCGAGCACGGCGCCGGCCTCACCAACCTCCAGTACGCGCCGCTCGCCGAGATCACCGGCCGCAGCATCCAGCTGGCCCCGCCCGCGCTCAACTGCGCGGCCCCCGACACCGGCAACATGGAGCTGCTCGCCCAGTTCGGCAGCGCCGAGCAGAAGGAGCGCTGGCTGCGCCCCCTGCTGGATGCCGAGATCCGCTCCGCGTTCGCGATGACCGAGCCCGAGGTCGCCTCCTCGGACGCCACCAACATCGCCACCCGGATCGAGCGCGACGGCGACGAGTACGTCATCAACGGCCGCAAGTGGTACATCACCGGCGCGATGAACCCGGACTGCAAGCTGTTCATCGTGATGGGCAAGACCGACCCGACCGCCGAACCGCACCGCCAGCAGAGCATGGTGATCGTCCCGCGCGACACCCCGGGCGTCACCGTCAAGCGCGGCATGACGGTCTTCGGCTACGACGACGCCGACCACGGTGGCCACGCCGAGGTGCTGTTCGACGACGTCCGCGTCCCGCTGGAGAACCTGATCGGCGAGGAGGGCACCGGCTTCGCCATCGCGCAGGCCCGGCTCGGGCCCGGCCGGATCCACCACTGCATGCGGGCCATCGGCATCGCCGAACGCGCCCTGGAGCTGATGTGCCGCCGCGCGAGCGAGCGCGTGGCCTTCGGCCGTCCGCTGGCCGAGCAGGGCGTGGTGCAGGACTGGATCGCCGAATCCCGGGTGCGGATCGAGCAGTTGCGGCTGCTCGTTCTCAAGACCGCCTGGCTGATGGACACCGTCGGCAACCGTGGTGCCCACACCGAGATCCAGGCCATCAAGATCGCCACCCCGCGCACCGTCGAGTGGATCCTCGACAAGGCCGTCCAGGCGCACGGCGCCGCCGGGGTCAGTCAGGACACCCCGCTGGCCCAGCTGTGGGCGGGCAACCGCACCCTGCGCCTCGCGGACGGGCCGGACGAGGTGCACAAGCGCTCGCTGGCCCGACGGGAGCTCAAGCGGTACCGGTAGAGCAGGAATTGATCCCAGGACTGAGCCGACGGTGGTGGCGAGGGAGTCCGGGTCTGGTGTCACGGCCGATCTCCGGACTCCTCGCGTCATGTCGTGCGTGCCGCTGAGCAGGTCCTGCATCCTTCGTAGGAGACGGGGGCGGGACCCTGGGCCGATGTCTGACTGATCGGCACGGCCGTACGTTGATGCGCATGGAGATTCCCGAGCAGTACAAGTACGCCGTCATCCCGCACGTGATGATCGATGGAGCCGCTGAGGCGATCAAGTTCTACGCGGCCGCATTTGGAGCCTCCGAGCTCGTCCGGCTCGACGGCGATGACGGGCGAATCATGCATGCCGAGATCAGTGTTCACGGCTCCACCCTCATGCTCGGTGACGCCGATGCGCCGTTCTCGCCGCCGGGTGCCGGTGGTCCGTCCGTTGCTCTGCACGTCTACGTTCCGGACGTCGACGGCCTGACCACCCAGGCCGTGGCCGCCGGCGCCGAACTGCTCTCACCGCCGACCGACATGTTCTACGGTGCCCGGCAGTCGATGCTCCGTGACCCGTTCGGTCACATCTGGATCTTCCTGACGCCCATCTCCTGAGCCCGGACCGGTACCGGCCCGGGCAGGCCGACCCCCGGTATCAATCATCTAGTCTGACGAGATGACCGAGACCCTGATGAACCGCTATCGCCAGGCCGTCCAACCGCTGCTGGAGCCGGGCGAACAGCTGGTGGACGTGGCGAAGGTGATCCCGGTGGCCGGCGCGGAGGGGATCGGGGACGGGGCCGGGGCGGCGATCGGCAACGCGCTGGGCCGGATCGGCGCGGTGACCGGGGAGTCGGGCAGCCTCGCGCGCAGCTTCCCGCACGTGGAGGGCGGGGTGGCGGCCAAGCTGCTGGTGGTCACCGACCGCCGGACCGCGTTCGTCACGGTCGGGCCGGACATCCGCAAGACCGGCCGACTGCTGTGGCACGTTCCGCGCAACGCGATCCGGCGGGTGGAACGGCGCCCGCGCCTTCAGGCCATGGCGAGGTTCCGGCTGCGCTTCGCGGACGGCTCGGCGGTCTCGATGTACACGATGCGGCGCCGCACCGTCGAGGCCCTGGCCGACCACCTCGGGCGATGAGGCCCGTAGGGGTGGGGAGCTGCTCGGGATTTGGTCAACTCTATTGGGCATTAAGGTCTTTGAGTTGGTGTTATGTTCAATGTGTGAATCTCAAGGAATGGGCGATGGCGAACGGTGTGCACCCGCATACCGCCTATCGGTGGTTCCGTGAGGGGACGTTGCCGGTGCCTGCTCAGCGGGTCGGGCCGCGCACGATCCTGGTGAACATCGAGGCGAATACCATGCCGGAAGCGGACGGCGGTCTGGGACTGTATGCCCGCGTCTCCTCGCATGACCAGAAGTCCGATCTTGAGCGGAGGGTGGCCCGGCTGCCTCGCTGGGCCGCGACCACGGGACGCCCGGTGGTCCGGGTTGAATCCGAGATCGCGTCGGGTATGAACGGTGCCCGGCCGAAGGCGAAGCGACTGCTCTCAGACCCTGCCGTGACCGCGGTGGTGGTAGAGCACAGGGACCGGCTTGGCCGGATGAACGTGGAGCTGATCGAGGCCGCCCTTGCCGCATCGGGCCGTCGGCTGGTCGTGCTGGATGACGGCGAAGTCGAAGACGATCTGGTGCGGGACATGGTGGAGGTGCTGACCTCGTTCTGTGCCCGCCGCTACGGGCGCCGGTCGGCGAAGAACCGTGCTCGCAAGGCTCTGGAGGCGGCTGAGCATGGCTGAGCCGACCAGGAAGCCGCTGCGGCAGATCGCCCGGCCGTTCGTTGTCGACGGGCCGTGCGGCGTGAGCATCCGCGATCGTCTCAAGGGCCTGACCGGCGAGGACGAGAAGGTCTTGCGCCTGGTCGGCGAGCACATGGGCCAGTTGTCTTCCCGCGACCTGGCCCGCAGGTGCCGTGACGGCCTGGACCACTCCACGGACACGTGGGCGGCCCGTAAGAGGGAACTGACGGCGCAGTCGTCATCCCGCTGGGCCGGTTCGGTCACCTCCAGCACCCACGACCAGTGGGGCCTGTCCCGCCGCGCGCAGCATGCTCATCTGCAATCGCTGGACAGCGCTGTGCGCACGGTGCGGCACCGCTTGTCGCTGCCGGTCGGGGAGAAGGGAAGCCGGGGCAAGCCCGGCGGCTACCGCTCCAAGCATGAGTGGTTCGTCAAGACGCGCCGCCTGGCGATCCTGGAGGACGAGTACGAGCGCGTGGCCGCCGAGCGGGAGGCCGGGCGGGTCTCGGCGGTGCGGGGCGGTAGGCGACTGCTCAAGCAGCGCCACAACCTGGAGGCGGCGCAGAAGAGCGAGCCGCAGTGGCGTACGGAGTGGCAAGCTGCCCGATGGTTCCTGACTGCTGACGGCGAGTCCGGCAAGCGCTTCGGCAACGAGACGATCCGCATCACCCCGGACGGCGGGGTCAGCATCAAGCTGCCCGCCCCGCTCGCAGATCTGGCCAACGCCAAGCACGGCCGCTACGTGCTCACCGCGAAGGTATCGTTCCCGCACCGGGGCGCAGAGTGGCACGACCGCGTCACCGCGAACCGGGCCGTGGCCTACCGCATCCACTTCAACGCCACCTCCAGCCGCTGGTACCTGGATGCGTCCTGGACCCGCAAAGACCTGCCCGTCGTCCCCCTGGACACCCTGCGGGCCGGTGGCGTGATCGGCGTGGACACCAACGCCGACCACCTGGCCGCGTGGTTGCTGGACGAGCCCGGCAACCCGACCGGCGCACCCCGCCGTTTCGACTACCACCTGTCCGGCACCGCCACCCACCGCGATGCGCAGCTGCGCCACGCCCTCACCGGCCTCCTGCACTGGGCCAAAGCGACTGGCGTGCAGGCCATCGCGATCGAAGACCTGGACTTCACCGACTCCAAGACCCGCGAGAAGCATGGCCGGAAGAAGAAGTTCCGGCAGCTCATCTCCGGCATCCCCACCGGCAAACTCCGCGCACGCCTGCTGTCGATGTGCGCCGAGGCCGGTGTCGGCGTGATCGCCGTCGATCCCGCCTACACCTCGATGTGGGGCGCGGAACACTGGCAGAAACCCCTGGCCGGCAAAAGACGACAGACTTCCCGACACGCCGCCGCCTCGGTGGCGATCGGTAGGCGCGCCCTCGGGCACGCGATCCGGCGACGGACGGCACCGCCCCGCCAGCACCAGAGTGATGCCGGCGGGCATCGGACCGCCCAGGCCAGACCGCTTGACCGTGGACGTGAGGGAACCCGCCCCCGCGTACCCGGACCACGGACACGATCCGTGCAGCCGGACGCGGAGCGAACGCGGGCAACCAGCGCATCCAAAACCGTTCGGAATGCGCCAGATGACCAGGACTGGGTCCAAGACTCACTCCTGCTCACTGATTAGGAACGGTGTCATACCGAAGTACTCAGAGGGACTTGGCTCCTCGGTATGACGGCTTCGGTTTGCCCCGCCCGTAGCGTCTCCCTCGTCAACGGAGCACGACGAGGAGGCGGCAATGGGCAGGCGGGGACGGGCGGTGGCGGCGGTACTGCTGGCGGCGTCGGCGGCGCTGGGGGTGGCGGGCGCGCCCGGGGCGGTGGCGGTGCCGGCGGACGGCGGCGGTGGACACCAAACCACGGCGTGGCTGCCGCAGCCGACCGGGCCGTACCCGATCGGGACCACCTCGCTGCACCTGACCGACGCCGGGCGGGAGGACCCCTGGCAGCCCGGGCGCAAGCGCGAGCTGATGATCAGCTTCTGGTACCCGACCGCCCGCCCGGCCGCCGGGGAGCAGCGGGCCCGCTACATGGTGCCCGCCGCCGGGGAGCACTTCGGCGGCGACACCGGCGTGGGGAAGCTCAACTACGGTGTCCAGCCCGGCAGTACGGACTGGTCGGGCATCCTCACCCACGCTCGGCAGGACGCCCCGGCCCGCCCCGGCGGACCGCGCCCGGTGGTGCTGTACTCGCCCGGGCTCGGCGACCCGCGCAGCTGGGGCACGGCCCTGGTCGAGGACCTCGCCTCGCGCGGCTACGTCGTCGTCACCATCGACCACACCTACGAGGCCTCCGAAGTCGCCTTCCCCGGAGGCGACCTGGCCACCTCGGTGTTCCCCGCCATGCTGGGGCAACCCGGCCTGGACATCGGCGCCGTGCTGCGCAAGTCGCTGAGCACCCGGGTCGACGACACCCGCTTCGTGCTGGACGAACTCGCCGGGCTGCGCCGCGTCCCCGGCCTGCCGACCGGCCTCGCCGCCTCGCTGGACCTCGACCGGATCGGCATGGTCGGCCACTCTGCGGGCGGCTTCACCGCCCTGCAGACCATGCACGACGACCCGCGGATCGCGGCCGGGATCAACATGGACGGCCAGATGCACTTCCCCGGCCCGGACGGGCAGACCGGCGTCTTCCTGCCGAGCGTCGCCCAGGACGGCCTGGACCGCCCGTTCCTGCTGATGGGCACCCGGAGCGAGGACTCCGGCAGCTACCACGGGCAGCCCGGCTGGGACGCCCTCTGGCAGCACAGCACCGGCTGGCGCGCCGACCTCACCCTGGACGGCTCCCGGCACGGCTCCTACACCGACGCGGAGTCCCTGCTGCCCCAGCTCGCCCGCCAGGGCGCGATCACCCCGGACGAGCTGGCCGAGGAGGTCGGCACCATCCGCCCCGACCGCGCCGAACTCGCCACCCGCTCCTACGTGGCGTCCTTCTTCGACCGCTGGCTGCGCGGCCACGACGACCACCTGCTGGACGGGCCCTCGGCGCGCTTCCCGGAGATGACGTACGAGCGGTAGGGCGGGCAGGCCGATACGGCTCCGGGCCACCGTCGGCGGACGGTGGCCCGGTCCCGTCGGCTCAGGAGTGCAGGTGCGCCGCGACGTACGGGACGGCGATCTGGTCGATCCCTCGGGTGCGGCCGAAGGCCGGGTGGACGTTCACCTCGAAGACCACGCCGCCGCTCTCGGCAGCGAGGTCGACGCCGGCCAGCGGGAGCCCCAGGGACTTGGTCGCCAGGATCGCCAACTCCGCGAGACCCGGCGGGAGTTCGTCGGTCTCCAGGAGGATGGAGACGGCGCCCTGGCACTCGTTGCACGGCGCGTCCGGGTCTGCCTGGACGTGCTCCGTCGCGCGGACGACCCGGCCGCCGAGGACGACCACCCGGTACTGGTGGCGGCGCCCGTCGGCGATGAAGTTCCGGGCGTCCTGGGCGATCAGCCAGTCGGTGCCGAGATCCGCGTAGTGCCGTGCGGCGGCGGCGAGTTGGGTGCGAGTGGTGATGTGGAAGACGTCGTCGCCGCCCATGCCGACGCACGGCCGGGCCCAGACGTCGCCGCCGAGCCGCTCGAAGGCCTCGGCGGCGGCCTCCGGGCTCGGCCGGGAAAGCGTGATCGTCGGCATCTGCGGCACGCCGTCGCGGGTGAAGCGCTCGACCGTGCGGTCCTTCTCGGTCGCCGCGCGCCAGGCCTCGACGTCGGTGCCGAGCGAGCGGACGCCGGACGCGCGCAGCAGCCGCTGGCAGTGCGCGAAGGCGGGGCGCCGGTGTGGCGGGATCTCGTAGACGACCACCGCGTCCGTGGTCACGACGCGTCCCTCGGCCTCCAGGCGGACGGTTCCCCCGCCCTCGGCCTCGATCCGGCCGGTGCCGTTGACGCCGCCGGTGCCGTCCGTCATGAAGTGCCGCGCGTCCATCAGGACGGGCTCGCGGCCGGTCAGCCGCCGGGCGGCGGTGGCCATCGCCGCCCGGGTGCCCTCGGTCGAGCTGTGATCGGTCAGAAGAACGAGATCTCGTCGGCCCATGCGGCCATCGAAGCGGTACGTGCCCGTACCCGACAAGGATGCCTTGCGAGCCACCCGCGGGACGCTCTGGCCGAAACCGCCCTGCCGTCAGTCGACGGTGAGCACCAGCCTGCCGACGGCGCGCCCGGCCTCGCCGAGCTCGTGCGCCCTGGCGGCCTCTGCCAGCGGGAAGACGGCGTCGACGTGGACCTTCGGCAGGCCGGTCCCGACCAGCTCGGTGATCGCCGGCAGCGCGTGCCGGTCGGCTCGAGTCCGGAGAGCCTAACCAAGTTGCGTTTTTAACCAAGTAAGGATTTTATGGATGGCATGAATCTCACAGTCACTCCTCCCGTGCTCGTCACCGGGGCGACGGGCCGGATCGGCCGCATCGTCGTCGACCGACTCCTCGAAGCGGGCGTGCCGGTCCGCGCCCTGACCCATCGTTCCGAGGCGGCGGCGACGCTGCCGGCGCAGGTCGAGGTCTTCACCGGCGACCTGACCGTGCCCGAGTCGCTCGACCCGGCACTGAAGGGCGCCGGTGCGGTCTTCCTGGTCTGGACCGCCCCGCCTCGGACCGCCGCGGCGGTCATCCAGCGGCTGGCGGCCAACGTGCGGCGGGTCGTCTTCCTCTCCTCCCCGCATCAGACGCCGCACCCCTTCTTCCAGCAGCCCAATCCCATGGCGGCGCTGCACGCCGAAATCGAGCGGCTCATCGCGGCCACCGGACTCGAGTCGTCGATCATCCGGCCGGGGATGCTCGCGTCGAACTCGCTGGCCTGGTGGGCGCCCGCGATCCGGCTCGGCGAGGTCGTCCGATGGCCTTACGGTGCCGCGGAGACGGCACCGGTCGACGACCGCGACGTAGCAGCCGTCGCGGCACGGACGCTCTGCCAGGACGGGTACGCCGGAGGTGACTACGTCCTCACGGGCCCCGAACCGCTGACCCAGACCGCACAGGTGGCCGTCATCGGTGACGTCCTGGGGCGCCGGATCGCGTTCGAGGAGATGACGCCGGACGAGTTCCGAAGCCTGTCGGAGGATGCGGCGCTCAGCCCGGCCGTCGACATGCTGCTCGCCGCCTGGGCGGCGGCGGTCGGACCGCCCGCACACGTCACCACTGCGGTGGCCGACATCCTCGGCACGGCCCCGCGAACGTTTCGTCAGTGGGCCGCCGACCACGCCACCGCGTTCGCGCAGGGTTCGTGACCACCTCGACCGCGGCCGGCCGCGTCGTTCCCCGCTGGTAGTGCTCCGCTAGCGGATCTCCGCGCCGGGGTTGGCGTCGTCCCACTCCTGCCGGGAGGTGAGGATCGCGTCGTGGTGGGTGTAGGACCAGTCGACCATCGCCCGCACCAGGTGGGTGAGGCTGTGCCCGAGCGGGGTCAGCTCGTACTCGACCTGTGGCGGGACGGTCGGGTGGACGGTCCGGGAGACCAGGCCGTCGCGCTCCAGGCGGCGCACCGTCAGGGTCAGCATCCGCTGGGAGATCCCCGGCAGGGCGCGCTGCAGTTCGCGGAACCGCCTTACGCCCTGGGCGAGTTCGACCACGGCCAGGACCGACCAGCGGTCGCCCAGCCGGTTCAGCAGGTCGCGGATGCCGCAGTCGACGCCCTCGTCGCACCAGACCACCGGACGGGGAGTGGTTACCGCGGTGTGCCCTACTGACATGGAAGTGCCTCCTTACTCCGGACGCCCAGGCTACCGAGGATGGTCACGTCTTCAACGACCAGCCATCTGGAGGAGAAACATGCTGCTCGTCACCGGTGTCAACGGAGGTCTCGGCGCCCTCGTCCTGGAGCGCCTCGCGGGCCGTGCGGATGTCGTCGCCGGGAGCCGGACGCCCGAGAAGGTTCAGGGTGAACAGCCCGTCCGGCTGGTAGACTTCGACCGGCCCGAGACCCTGGCCGAGGCCTTCGAGGGCGTCCGGACGCTGCTGCTGATCTCGGCTGGCGCCGCCGAGGACGACGTGGTGACCGCCCGGCACGGCGTGGCGATCGAGGCGGCCGAGAAGGCGGGCGTCGAGCACGTCGTCTACACCAGCCTGTCCGGCGACGGCGACCACCTGCCCTACGCGCTGGCGCACCGCTGGACCGAGCGACGGCTGCGCGAGTCCGGCACCCTGCGCTGGACGGTGCTGTGCAACGGCCTCTACGCGGAGCTGCTGGCCGCGATCGCCGCGCCCGGCCTGGACGGGGTGATCACGGCGCCGCTGGGCGCCGGGCGGCTGGCGGCGGTGGCCCGGGCCGATCTCGCCGAGGTGGCGGTGAACGTCGCCCTGGCGCCCGCCGGGCACGCGGGCCGGACGTACGAGCTGGTGGGGGAGCGGGCGGTGGGCGGTGCGGAGGTGGCCGAGGTGCTCGGCGCCGAGTACCGCCCGGGCCGGCTGACCGAGGCCCGGACGGCGGTGGCGGCCTCGGACGCGTTCGACTTCCAGGTGCCGATGGTGGTGGGTACCTACTCGGCGATCGCCCACGGCTTCCTGGCCGGGCCGGGTGGGCCGGGCGACCTGGCGGCCCTGCTCGGTCGCCCGCCGCGCCCGGCCCTGGAGGTCATCGCCGGGCGTCAGTCGTAGCGCGCTGGGCGTCGATCCGGGCGTGGGCATCCGGCCAGGGGATCGGGAGCTGTTCGACCGGAGCGTCCCAGAAGGTGAAGGTGGACTCCCGCATGGTGGGGCGCAGGCCCCGCATGACGCTGCGGTGGGGCTCGGCGGTCGCGAAGGCGTTCAGGGCCTCGCGGCTCTCCCAGGCTGAGAGTGTGTAGAAGGTCCGATTGAGGGGCCGGGCGATCAGCGAGCCGCCCAGGGCGCCGGGTGCGGTGCGCAGTTGGCGCCAGACGGTCAGCGACCGGGCGAAGAAGCGCGGGACGTTGGCGAGCGACCGCACCTCGAACCGGGAGGCCATGACGACCGCCCGGGTGCCGGGGGCGGCGGGATTCGGCGTGGTCCAGGGCAGCGTGGGCATGGCTGACACTCCTCGTCGGGCAGAGGCGGAGGACGGAGGATGCGACACTGGGTAGTGGCACTATCTATGTTAGACAGTGCTGGTATCCAAAGGCCAGACGAAAGCGAGAACGGGTGTGCGCATCTCCGAACTGAGCCGCCGCAGCGGGGTCCCGACCGCGACCATCAAGTACTACCTGCGCGAGGGTCTGCTCCCGCCCGGTCGGGCCGTCGCCGCCACCCAGGCCGAGTACGACGAGAGTCACCTGCGCCGGCTGCGCCTGGTGCGCGCGCTGATCGGGGTGCGGGGCCTGAGCGTGAGCGCCACCCGGGAGGTGCTCGGCGCGGTGGCCGCGCACGCGGGGGAGCGGCACCAGGTGCTCGGGCTGGTGCTCGGGGCGCGCCCGGTGGACGAGGAGGAGGAACCGGCGCCCGCCCCCGGCGCCGCCGAGGTGGACGCGCTGATCGGCGAACTCGGCTGGGAGGTATCCGAGCACGCCCCCGCCCGAGCCGTGCTCGGCGAGACCCTGGAGACCCTGCGCTCGCTCGGCGCGGAGCTCGACCGCCCCGCACTGCTGGGCTACGCCGAGCTGGCCGAGCGGACCGCCGTCCTGGACCTCGACCAGCTCGACCCGGACGCCGACCCGCTGGAGCAGGCCGAGCGTGCCCTGTTGCGGACCGTCCTGCTGGAACCGGCCCTGCTCGCGCTGCGGCGGCTGGCCCAGGAGAACGAGTCCGCCCGCCGCAACGCCTGACCGTCAGTCCCCCAGAACGGCGATCCGGCCGGTGCTGCGCCCGTCGGCCACCAGCTGGACGGCCTCCGCCGCCCCGGCCAGCGGCACCCGGGCGCTGACCAGCGGCCGGACCACGCCCTGCTCGGCGAGCTTGGTCAGCTCGTCGTGGGCGGCCCGGACGGCGCGCGGGTCGTGGGTGTTGTAGAGGCCCCAGTGCAGGCCGAGGATCGCGTAGTTCTTCACCAGGGCGTGGTTGAGCGCCGGCGCCGGGATCTGCCCGGCGGCGAAGCCCACCACCACGATCCGGCCCTCGAAGGCCACGCACTTGGTGGAGCCGGTGTAGGCCTCGCCGCCGACCGGGTCGAAGACCACGTCCGCGCCGCGCCCGCCGGTGAACTCCTTGACGGCGGCGACGAAGTCCCCGGCCGTCCGGTCGACCACCAGGTCGGCGCCGAGCGCGCGGGCCGCCTCCGCCTTGGCCGGGCCGCCGACCACGGCGACCACCCGGGCCCCGGCGGCCCGGCCGAGCTGGACGGCCGCGCTGCCGACCCCGCCGGCCGCCGCGTGCACCAGCAGGGTCTCGTCGGCCCGCAGCCGGGCCCGGCGGTGCAGGGCGAACCAGGCGGTCTGGTAGCCGATGTGCAGCGCCGCCGCCTCGGCGTCGTCCAGCGCCTCGGGCGCCGGGAAAGCGGCCGCGGCGTCCAGCAGCGCGTACTCGGCGAAGGCGCCGTGCGGCAGCACCGGGTTGCCGATCAGCCGCTCGCCCCGCCGGGCGCCGTCCGCGACCTCGCCGCACAGCTCCACGCCGGGGGTGAACGGCAGCGGCGGACGGACCTGGTACTGCCCGCGCACCATCAGCGCGTCCGGGAAGTTCACCGCCGCCGCCCGGACCCGGACCAGCAGCTGCCCCGGGCCGGGCACCGGCCGCGCCGCGTCCTCGGCCAGCCGCATCACCGCGGCCGGCTCGCCGAGCTCGTGCACCTGCCAGGCCCTCACAGCGCCCCGCCCTTCTCCAGTTCCTGCTGGAGCCGGTTCATCCCGGCGATCCAGCGGTCCGGGTCGGTGGCCCGGACGCGGTAGTACTCGGCGGTCTCGGGGTGCGGCAGGATCAGGAAGCGCTCCTCGCGCAGCCCGTCCAGCGCCGCCTGGGCGACGTCCCCCGGATCCAGGGCGGTCGGCGCGAGCAGCGCCTCGCCGACCGGGCCGGTGGAGGCCAGCATGTCGGTGCGCACACCCTGCGGGCAGAGCGCGTGCACCTTGACGCCCCGGTGGCGGTAGGTGGCGGAGAGCCACTCGGCGAAGGCGAGCGCGCCGTGCTTGCTGACGGCGTACGGCGCGGAGCCGAGCATGGTGAGCAGCCCCGCGGCGGAGACGGTGGCCAGGAAGCGGCCCTGGCCGCGCTCCAGCCAGCGGGGGAGCAGCAATTCGGCGGCCCGCACGTGGGCCAGCACGTTGACCTCCCAGGCGCTCGCCCAGGCCGCGGCGGGCGCGTCGGCGCCGCCGACCGGGGCGACGCCCGCGTTGGCGCACCACACGTCGATCTCGCCGAGCTCCGCGCGGGCCCGGCCGACCAGGGTGGCCAGACCGGCGGCGGAGGCGGCGTCCCCGGGCAGGGCGGCGCCACCACAGTCTTCGGCGACCGCGTGGGCGGCCTCGGCATCCAGGTCGTTGACCACCACCCGGGCGCCGGCCGCGGCGAAGGCCCGGGCCAGCGCGGCACCGATGCCGCGGCCGGCGCCGGTTACCACCACGCCCTGGCCCTCCAAGGTCGTCACAGCCCACCGCCGAGGGTGACTCCGCCGTCCACCACGAGGGTCTGGCCGGTGATCCAGCCGGCGTCCGGGGAGAGCAGGAAGGCGACGGCGCCGGCGACGTCCTCGGGGACGCCGAGGCGGCCCAGCGGGTAGGCCTTGGCGACCTCCTCCTCGCGGCCCTCGTACAACGCCTCGGCGAACCTGGTCTTCACCACGGCGGGGGCGACGGCGTTGACCCGGATGCCCTGCGGACCCAGCTCGGCGCCGAGTTCGGTGGTGAGCCGGATCAGCGCGGCCTTGCTGACGCCGTACATGCCGATCCCGAGCGAGGCGCGGATGCCGGCGATCGAGGCGACGTTGACGACCGAGCCGCCGTGCTCGCCCATCCAGGCGGCGTGCGCCCGGCGAGTCCAGGCCAGCGGGCCGAGCACGTTGACGGCCATGATCTTGGCGGCGGCGGCCTCGTCGGTCTCCAGGACCGGCCCGTACACCGGGTTGATGCCGGTGTTGTTGACCAGGTGGTCGAGCCGGCCGAAGGCCTCCAGGGTGCGGGCGACGGCCTCCTCCTGGTGGGCCGGGTCATCGGCCTTGCCCGCGACGGCGATCGCGTTCTCCGGGCCGCCGAGGTCGCGGACGGCCTCGGCGAGCGGCTCGGGGTTGCGGGCGGTGAGACAGACCTTGGCGCCGCGCTCGACCAGTTCGCGCGCGATGCCGAGGCCGATGCCGCGGCTCGATCCGGTCACGACGGCCACCCGGCCCTTGAAGGAGTGCGCCACGGAGGGTCCTGCCTTTCCCGCGAGGGTCTGAGTTCGAGATTGCCGACCGAGTCGGCTGAGCTGACCGAGTCGACTGAGCTGACTAAGCGCTTGCTCAGCATGGTGTCGGTGCGGCAGCCTGTCAACAGTCCGCCGGACCGCACCGAACGGCCGACGGGAAAGCCCGTACGAATCCTCTGGGAGGATGGCGCCATGACCAGCACGCCGATCGCCGACCTCTGGCCGACCCTGCCCGGCGCCGACACCCGCCCCGAGGCGGCGTACCGGCTGCTCCAGGCGGCCGTGGAGTCGTTCGCGGAGCGCGGCTTCCACGCCACCACCACCCGGGACATCGCCACCGCCGCCGGGATGAGCCCCGCCGCGCTGTACATCCACTACCAGTCCAAGGCCGCCCTGCTTGCCGAGATCAGCCAGGCCGGGCACACCGCCACCCTCGCGCTGGTGCGGCAGGCGGCGGCCGGGGACGGCGGATCGGCGGAGCGGATGCGGCGACTGGTCGAGCAGTTCACCGCCTGGCACGCCCGGGCCCGGACCGTCGGCCGGGTGGTCAACTACGAGCTGCACGCGCTGCCCGAGGACGCCTACGCCGTCGTCGCGGCGCTGCGCCTGGACATCGAGCGCGAGGTCAGCACGCTGATCGCGGCGGGCGTGGCGGCCGGCGAGTTCGAGGTCGCGGAGGTGCGCACGGCGGCCCGCGCGGTCACCTCGCTGGGCATCGACGTCTCCCGCTGGTACACCGAGCGGTCCTCCGAGACGCCGGAGGAACTCGGCCGCCGCTACGGCGAGTTGGTGCTGCGGATGCTCGGCGCCCGGGTCTGACGTCCGGGCCCTTCGCCACACCCTTGACCAGCCCCGGGGGCGCGGGCAGACTCGTATACGAAGTACGTGTGCCTCGTAGGCGTACAGCGCCGACTTCCGGCGCGTTCCCGGTCCGGTCGGACGGACCCCGGCGCGACTTCCGTCACCGCGCATCCCAGCAACACCTTCCGCGGCGACCGCGCCCCGACCGGCGGCGCCGCCGGGAGCAGACCCCGACCCGGGCCGGCCGGCGGACCGGTCGTGTGCGTGGCGCGTCGGGCGCGGCCCGGGCGGAGGGAGAGGGGAGGCGCAAGCGATGCCTTCCCGGCAAGGAACCACCCCGCAACGATCGAGCCCGGTCCGGCCGTACCTGGGCGACTACATCCGGCTGATCGCCGTCGGCCAGGACTTCTACGGGATCTTCGCGGGCAACAACACCCCCGACAACGCCAACTTCCCGGTCGGCGTGACGTACCGGCGCAACTCCAACTTCACCACCCACCAACTGCTCGACACGGACGGGGTGTCCCCGGTGAACCCGTCCATCGACCCGTTCTTCCTCCACCGGGCTGCCTGAGCCACCGGGCTGCCTGAGCACAGTCGTTGAGGCGCCCGCCACGACCGGTCGTGGCGGGCGCCCCGCTGTCGGGCACTATGGCTGAGGGGGTGCGGGCGGCTGCGCGGGACCGGCGGTGGCCACGCAGAACTGCACCAGCCCGGCGTCCACGTCGAGGACGATCTGCTCCATCTCCGCCCACAGCGGGTGGAACTTCTTGCCCCACTCGACGGTGAAGCCGAGCACCTTGCCCTGTGCGGGGTCGACGAAGTGACGGGAGAAGACGTAGTCGTCGCTGGTCCCGCTGGTCGGGTAGAGGTGGAAGCCGGTCAGCGGTTTGTAGGCCGTGCCGCGCACGCCCTGGACGCCCTGGCAGAATGCCGTGGCGAGTTCGAGGGCGCTGTCGGCGTCGTCCTTGGGGATGTACTCGGCGTACGCGGCGTCGCCCGGGAGTCCGCGCTTGCCGTCGTACCGGGCGTTGCGGAAGTTCATCGACGGGTCGATCGACTGGTTGTCGTCGTCGCCCCAGTTGTAGAGCATGTCCTGGGAGTAGCTGTGCACGTCGACGAGCCACCTGGTCCGCGGGTGCTGGTCCAGCAGCCAGCGGACGTTGCGGGTCTCGGGCTCGGAGAAGGCCCTCGGGCCCTCGTAGACCTGCTGGTCGCACGGGTTGGTCGAGACCTGGGGGGTGGCGGTCGGGGCGAACGCGGTGGTGAAGTCGAAGAGGAAGTCGTAGTTGCGGTTGATGTCGACGCCGATGCAGTCGGGGTTCGAACTGCCGCCGGAGTTGGCCGGGTTGCGGTTCTTGCGCCACATCGGGTCGACGGTCTGGCTGTACAGCCGGCCGTCCGGGTTGACCAGCGGGAAGACCACCAGGTTCAGTCGCTGGAGCAGCGCCTTGACCTGGCCGGCGGTGAAGCTGGTGCCGCCGTAGCCGAGGCCGGTACCGGACTGGTAGGCCTCCAGCAGATCGGCGGCGAAGTGGACGAGGATCTCGCAGCTGCCCCACTCGCGGGCGTGCACGCCGCCGATCAGCATCACGCAGTCCTTGGGGACCGGGGCGGGTGCGCCGATTTGCAGAGCGTGGGCGGTGCGGCCCTCGATCGAGGGCTCGGGCAGGGTGATGAGCTGGGTGGTACCGGGGTAGGCGGCGGCCAGGCCGGCCACGGCGGATTCGACCTCGGTGATGTTCAGGTACGGCATGACGGGCCTCCCGGCTCAGCCGGCGAGCTTGGCGGCCAGGCCGCGCGGGACGGCGCCGGCGGCGAACCGGTCGCCGGTGCCGACCTCGGCCTGGGCGGCCCGTCCGGCCTCGCTGGCGTTACCGATCACGGTGACCGTGACGCCCTCGCGTTCGAGGGCCGCCGCCTGGTCGTCCGGGGCGTAGACGTCGATGCTGACGCGGCCGTCCGGCTCCACCTGCGGGCGTCCGCCGGTGTCGGGACGGGAATCGCGCAGCAGGGCGCGCAGGGTGTCCGCGTCCTTGGCGGTGACGCGGAGCTTGAGGATGTCGGGCCGGGTGGGTGGTGCGGATGGGACGGCGGACATGACGACCTCTTGCTGATGAGTACGGATATGTCCGACGTGTACCTCGTATCCTCAGGATCCGCCGCCGCCGTAGAAGGCGTCAAGGGGTGGCTCCGGCATCCCGTTCAGCAGGCTGTCGAGGCCGGCCAGCATCTCGGCCTGATCGTCGAAGTCGGCGAAGCGGGGGACCAGCGCGCGCAACCGCGGGTACTCGGTGGCGGACAGCCGGTGCAGGCCCAGCCGCAGTGCCGGATCCGGCTCCTCCGGATTGTCGACCACCTGGCGCTTGTCCACCAGCAGGCAGCCGAGGTTCCAGGCGACGAAGGTGCGGTAGATCGTCAGCGTGGTGGCGTCGTCGAAGCCGGCCCGCCCGAGCACCGAGAGGATGTGCTCGGTGAGTTCGAGCGCCGGGGCCGGCCGCCGGGACACCGGGACGGCCAGCGGGCGGGTCGCGACGAGCGGCAGGATCTCGGGGTGGGAGTGCGCCACGGCGGCGAAGGCCTGGGCGATCCGGCGCAGTTCCATCCGCCACTCGGGCTCGCGCGGGCCGCCACCGGCGGCGCTGGTGCGCAGCCGGGCGTTGATCTCGGTGAAGTAGGCCTCGGTCAGGCCGTCCAGCAGGGCTTCCTTGCCGGGGGTGTAGCGGTACAGCGCCATCGACTCGACGCCGAGCTCCGCGGCCAGCCTGCGCATGGTGAGCGCGCCGAGCCCCTCGCGGTCCACCAGTGCCACGGCGGCGTCGAGCACCAGTGGGCGGCTCAGGCGTCCCCGCTTCTCGGGGCCGTCCCGCTCAACCATGGCCGTACTCCTCCGAGTCGGTGCCGGGGCCGTCAGCCGGGCCGTGCCGGAGCCGGGCCGGTGGGGCAGGTTACGCAGCGGATACAGAACCAGGATACAAGGTACGAATAGGTGGAAAACAGGCCTGGGAGACGCCCGGATTGGTCACGGGTCGTAGTCGGTGGTGGGTCGTCGTCGGTGGCGGGGGAGTGGCGGTCCGGTTCAGCCGAGCAGCAGCCGGACGGCGAGCCAGCCCACCAGGGCGGCCGAGCCGAGGGCGGTCAGCAGCCGGCCGCGCGCGCCGGTCAGGGCCCGGCCGAGCAGGGCGCCGCCGGAGGCGAGCAGCAGTTGCCAGCTGGCGGAGGCGGCGAAGACGGAGGCGGCGAAGGCGGCGGCGGTGAACACGGCCGGGGAGAGAATGCCCGAAGTGCTGCCGCCCTGGCCGCGGCTGCCCAGGATCAGGGCGGCGAAGTAGAGCACGGTGAGCGGGTTGAGCAGGGTGATCCCGAGCAGGGTGAGGAAGGCCCGGGCGGGGCCGGGCGGAGCCCCGGGGGCCGGTGCGGTGGTGGAGCGGCGGCCGCGCAGGGCGGTGGCGGCGGTGCGGACGGCCAGGGCGAGCAGCACCAGCGCCGAGCCGATGCGCAGCGGGCGGGCGAGCGGTTCCAGCAGCGGCGCGAGGCCGGTGCCGCCGAGGACCGCGAGCAGCGCGTACAGCCCGTCCGCGGTGGCCACGCCGAGGGCGGCGCAGGCCCCGGTGCGCAGTGAGGTCCGCGCGGTGAGTGCCACCAGGTAGGCGCCGACGGCCCCGACCGGTACGGCGACGCCGTACCCGGCGAGCAGGCCGGCGACCAGCGCGGCCCTCACGCGCGTGCGCGGTCGGGCCTCCGGGCGCGGCCGGGCTGCTGCTGGACGGCGGCCGGGCGGGCGGCGGCGGTCACGGGCAGCGGGCGGGCGGGGGTGTCGGTCATGGGCCGATGGTGGCGGCCGCGGCAAGGGGCCGCAAGTGGTTTTGTCCGTGCGGGCGGGTAGCGTGGGGCGCTCCGGTGGACATTGGTTCGAGGAGGTACCGATGAGCAGTCAGAACAACCGCGTGGCTGAGCTGTTGGCCGAGGCGTGGGCGTCCTGGGCGGAGCGCGGCGCGGCCCTGAGCGCGGAGGACTGGGACCGGCCCACCCGGCTGTCCGAGTGGACCGTCCGGGACCTCTACGCGCACGTGGCGCCGGTGCCGGAGCAGTTCGCCGGGCTACGCGAGGCCGTGGTCGACGGCCCGGCCGGGATGACCGGCGGGGCGGAGATCCTGCGGACGTTCAACCAGCCGGGCGGGCTCGCCCACACCGCCGCCGGGCAGATCGCCGACATGGCCAAGGAGGCCGCCAAGGCGACCGAACCGGCCGCGCTGATCGCCCGGTTCGGCACCGAGGGCCCGGCCGCCCTGGCCGGGATCGCGGACCTCTCGCCCGACACGGTGGTGGAGCACCAGCTGCTCGGGAAGGTGACGGTGGGGGCGCTCGGCGAGGTGGCGCTGATGGAGGCCACCGTCCACCTGCTCGACCTGATCGCCGCCGTGGGCGGACCGGCGCCCGCCGAGGGGGCGCTGCACTTCACCCGCGGACTGCTGGCCGAGGCCACGGACCCGGTGGCCTTCATCGAGGCGGCGGCGGGGCGCAGTTCGGAGCCGGTGCTGCCGATCATCCGCTGAGGCCCGGGGTTCGCCTGTTCCCGGTCAACCGTCCGCGGCAGCGTCGCGCCGTCGGCGGACCAGCCGCTGCCGTGGTCGACGAACCAGTTGGCCTGGGCGGAGCCGGAGAGACGATATCGCGTCGCCGTACCGCCTCCCGCGCTTCCGGCGGTCGCTGGACGATACCGACCCGGAGCTGCTACCGCTGACCGGCCCCTGGTGCTGGGGCGCCAGCGTGGTCGCGCCGCACCTGCGAGCCGGCCGTGTGCTGGAGCTCACAGCGCTGGGCGGCGCGGCCCGCACCTCACGGTTCCAGCCCGAGCCGGGCGGGACCTGGACCGGGCTGGACGGCTACTGCGCGGGCGAGCCGTTGCGCGTGGTGCACCGGGCCGACGGCACGGTCGGCCACCTGGACCAGGCCGACTTCCTCCGCACCCGCACCCCGTACGACCGGCAGTCGAGGTGTCGGGCGGCGTCGATACGCAGGGCTGGCAGGCGGGCTGACTATCGCTCAGGTCGGCGTGCCCCGGGGCGGGCGCGCCGGGCCCGAACCCGCGACCCGTACGGCGCGCCATCGGGCGGTGGCCGCCGAACTGGGCCCGGCGGCCCGCACTGATACGCACTCATAGGGACGTTATCGCATCGTTATCAAGCACTATTGTGGATCATTCGGGCAATCCGGCCGGGCCGTGATCCAGCTCACGATGGCTTGTGCTATTGGCTCTGTGCCGTTTACGGTCCTTCTCGTTCGTCTCCGTACGAAACGAACCCCGCTCTCCGGAACGCCGAATCCTGCCGCTGGATCGGGCGGGCACGTGCATCCATGAAGCACCGCGGCAGGGGCGGGGGACCCACAGGTAAGTCGCCTCATCCGGACTGGTTCCGGCGGGGCTAGGGGTGAAGCCGCGTCTCTGCGCGGCCGGGCAACTCCAGCCCGAACCCGACAGCTCACCTCGTAGGCGTGTGAGAGGAATCGCACTTCATGCTGCCCGTCAACGCTCGCCCCAGCCTGTTCGCTGTCGGTTCCGTCAAGCGCATCGTCGCGGCCGCCGTGGTCGTCGGCGTCGGCGCCGGCATCCCGGTGGTCGCCGCCACCGCCGCGAACGCCGCCCCCGTCAAGCCCGCCCCGGCGCACTCGGCCCCGGCCGCCCCGCAGGCGCCCGCTGTCTACACCGTCCAGAGCGGTGACTCCCTCACCAAGATCGCTACCACGCACAACGTGCAGGGCGGCTGGCAGAAGCTCTACGACCTCAACAAGTCCGTGCTGACCAAAGGCCCGGGCAAGATCTACCCGGGCCAGCACCTGACCCTGGGCGGGGCCGCCCCGGCTCCGGCCAAGCCGGCCGCCACCAGCCCGCTGGCCGCCACCCCTGTCGCCAACACCCCGGCCGCGCTGCAGGCGCTCGCCGCCTCGATCGTCCCGGCGAACCAGCTGGCCTCGTTCGACCAGATCATCAGCCACGAGAGCGGCTGGAACATCCACGCCACCAACCCGAGCTCGGGTGCCTACGGCCTGCCGCAGGCGCTGCCCGGCAACAAGATGGCCTCGGCCGGTTCCGACTGGCAGAACAACCCCGCCACCCAGCTCAAGTGGGCCCTGCAGTACATGAACACCGTCTACGGCAGCCCGAACGCCGCCTGGGCGTTCTGGCAGGTGCACAGCGCGTACTGATCGGACCTCTCCCGATCGGTACGGCCTGATCGGACCTGATCGGCCTGTTCGAACCGATGGGTCCGGGCGAGTACCGCCCGTCGGCCGGATGCCCGGCGGCTGATGGGCTGCCAAGCGGCCACCTGACCGGCCCGGTTCACATCGCGGTGCGTGAGCCGGGCCGTCGGCGTACCCGCGATGACGGCGGCCTCGGGCAGGCCGGGCCGGAAGGTGCGGTAGGCGCTCGCGGCGCCGGGGAAGAGGGGCATGTTCGTGGCTCCAGATCGGTTCGGGCCGCTCGGTTCGGGCGGAGGTGGCAGAGAGTCAGGGGGCGGGGGTGCCGGGCTCGGCGGCGGAATCGTCCGCCTGCGGCCCGGGTCCCGCCCGGAACCCCCCTGGCACCCTCGCGACCGCCGGGGCTCGGCACACCCTCGACAGCGTCTGAACCACGGGACTAAGCTCGCGCGCAGCAGCTATTCAATTTGTTGACTATGGAGCCCGCCGTGCACCCCTTCCGCACAGCCGTCGAGGCCGGCGACCACGACGGCATCGAGGCCCTCCTGGCCGAGGACGTCGTCTTCACCAGCCCCGTCGTCTTCAAGCCCTACCCGGGCAAGGCCATGACCGCCGCGATCCTGCGCGGTGCCGGACGGGTCTTCGAGGACTTCCACTACGTCCGCGAGATCAACGGCGCCGACGGCCGCGACCGCGCCTTCGTCTTCAAGGCCACCGTCGACGGCCGCGAGGTGCACGGCTGCGACTTCCTCCATTTCGACGAGGACGGCCTGATCGACGAGTTCACGGTGATGGTCCGTCCCCTCTCGGGCGCGCAGGCACTTGCCACCGCGATGGGCGCGCAGTTCGAGCGGATCACCGCCGAGGCGCTGGGCGCATCCGAGGCGTGAGCGCGACGACGGGCTTCCGCCGCTACGTCGCGGTCGGCGACAGCCAGACCGAGGGCCTGGGCGACGGCGACGAGACGACCGGCTGGCGCGGCTGGGCGGACCGACTGGCCGAGACGATCTCCGAGCAGGAACCCGACCTGCTCTACGCCAACCTCGCCGTCCGCGGCCGGCTCGCCGGCCAGGTGCGGGCCGAGCAGCTCTCCCCCGCCCTCGCGCTGCGGCCGGACCTGGTCACCGTGGTCGCTGGGATGAACGACCTGATGCGGCCGGGCTTCGACGCGGGCGCGGTCGTGGCGGAGCTGGACACGATGTTCGCCGCCTTCACGGCCACCGGGGCGCGGGTGCTCACCTTCACCTTCCCCGACATCGGCCGGATCGCGCCGTTGGCCGGCGGCCTGCGACCTCGGGTCCTGGACCTCAACGCACGCATCCGCGCCACGGCCGACCACCACGGCGTCGTGGTCGTCGACTTCTTCCCGCACCAGGTGACGACCGATCCGCGCATGTGGAGCGCGGACCGGCTGCACGCCAGCCCGCTCGGCCACGCCGGGATCGCCGCGGCGGCGGCCGACGCGCTCGCGTTGCCCGGCAGCGACAGCGGGTGGGCAGAGCCGCTGCCGCCGCTCCCGGCGGCGGGGCTCCGGCAGCGGGCCGCCCAGGAGGCCGCCTGGATCGGCACCTTCCTCGGACCATGGCTGATGCGCCGCCTGCGCGGCCGCTCCTCCGGCGACGGGCGGGTCGCGAAGCGCCCGGAACTGCGCCCCCTCAAGGCTCCCCGCCCGCTCCACTGAGCGGTCGGCCCCGGCGACCGTCAGGCCGGCCCCCGCACGGGGGCCGGCGCGGCGGCGCGCCGCTCCAGGACCGCGAGTGCCTGCTCACACCAGCGCTGGTTCTCGCGCTCGAACGACAGTCCGCGCATCAGCGTCAGATACGGCCCGATCCGTTCGGCCGTGGCGAGGTAGTCGTCCTCGAAACGCCCGTCCAGCAGCCGCGCCCGCAGACGCTCGTAGCGGGCGATCTTGGCCTGCGCCCACGTCAGACGTTCGAGCAGCGCCGCGCGCACGGCGTCCGGGTCGCCCGCGTCCACGGCCTGCACCTGGACGAGCAGCTCGTCCCGGATCGCGGACGGGCGTGGCGGCGCGGCCGTGAACGACCGCAGCGCGGCGCGGCCCGCCTCGGTGAGCGAGAACAGCCGCTTGTTCGGCCGCCGCTCCTGCTCGACGACCCGAGCGCTGATCAGCCCCTCGGCCTCCATCCGGTCCAGCTCCCGGTAGAGCTGCTGCGGTGTGGCCATCCAGAAGTTCGCCACCGACGCGTCGAACGCCTTCGCCAGGTCGTACCCCGACGCCTCGCCCTCCAACAGGGCCGACATGATCGCGTTGCGCAGTGCCATGCCGCCAGCCTAGCGAGCGCCGCTGCGCGCCGGCCACAGATGTGAATAATCAAGAAGTTGCTCATTGATCTCACCGACCTGGTCGAGGGCGAGGACAACGCGAGCCGGGCCCGGGAGGGCAGCAGGCTGATCCTCGTCCGTCTTCCCGGCCGAACGGGAGGCGGACCGTCAGCCGAGCCGGACTGTCAACTCGGCCCGGAGCGTGCCGAGCAACTCGCCACCGAACACGACCGCGCCGACACGGCCGCCTGCGAGCATCGGCGCCGCTCACCGACGATAGGGGAGCACAGCCTCGCCGACCTCAAGAGCTGGCGGCCACACCGTGAAGCCGTGTCACATGGCGCCGGCCGCCATGGCCCGCGTCCCGACGCCTGATTCGCAGCTCGCAGGCTGTGGCACCATGCCCCGGAAGCCGACATTTTCGAGGAGAGGATCAGCCATGTCCGACACCGCCACGGGGCCCGGCGGGGCGCCCGCCTTCCGTATCGCGACCCTCGCCGACGTACCGGCGCTGGTCGAGCTGGTCGAGTCCGCCTACCGGGGCGAGGCCAGCAAGGCCGGCTGGACCACCGAGGCGGACCTGCTGGACGGACAGCGCACCGACGCGACGAGCGTCGCCGAGGCTGTCGAGGACCAGGACGGGGTGGTGCTGCTGGTCGAGCGCGACGGCGAACTGGTCGCCTGCTGCCAGCTGGAACGGCGCCCGGACCGCGCCTACTTCGGCATGTTCTCGGTGCGCCCGACGCTGCAGGGCGGCGGGATCGGCCGGGTGGTGCTGGCCGAGGCGGAGCGGGTGGCCCGGGAGGAGTGGGGCGTCGGACTGCTGGAGATGAAGGTGGTCGAGCAGCGCGGCGACCTGATCTCCTGGTACGAGCGGCGCGGGTTCCGCCGCACCGGCGTCTACAGCCCCTTCCCGTACGGCGACGAGCGCTTCGGCATCCCGCGCCGGCCGGACCTCCGGTTCGAGCTGCTGACCAAGGAGCTGAAGGAGGCCTGAGGGCGGTCGGATCGGGGCCGCGCCGGGGTCGATTCGTTGATCGTTTCGTCATCTCCGGCTTCCTGATCACCGGCCTGCTCACCGGCCGGCCGCCCGGCCCGTGGGACTTCGCCGCCCGCCGCGCCCGACGCATCCTGCCCGCCGCCGCCGCCGCCACCGCCGCCGCCACCGCCGCCACCGCCACCGCCACCGCCACCGCCGGCGGCGCCGGCCCGCTGGCCACCCTGGCCGTGCCAGGTGCTGGCGCCCCGGCTGGACAAGGGCTGCTGGGCGCGCCGTGATCAGTCCTGGCGGATGAGGGAAAGGCGCTCGGGCGCGCCCGCCCATGAGGCCCCGATCCCCGGGAACGACCGGCGTTCCCGGGTCGGCGAAGGCCCGACCGTGAGACAGGCCGCCGTCGGGCTCGGCTCAGCCGTAGAACCCCCGGCAGAGGCGGGCCTGCTCCGAGCCGGCCGGCCAGCGGCCGATGCGTTCGGCCTGGTCGCAGATGGTGCCCGGGCCCAGGGAGGGGATCGCCGGGGCTCCGCCGTTCGGGGCCGGGCGGGTGCCGGGGCTCGGGTGCGGGGTGCGGCCGGACTTGGGGTGGGCACTGGGGGTGGTCGGGTGCCGGCCGTCGGTGCGGTCCGGCCCGGCCTGGGCGGCCGCCGGGGTGGCCGGGTCGTCGCCGCTCGCCCGGGCGGCCTCCGAGGTGCTCCCCGGGGCGGGGGAGGGCAGCGGGGAGGGCGTGGGCGTGCCGTCCGTCAGGGAGTCCGACGGGGTGGCGGAGGGCGAGGCGTCGGGCATGGTCACCACCCGGACGTCGTCACCCGAGCCCGGACCGCACATCACCAGCACCGCCGCCAGCACCGCCAGCGTCCCGCCCGCCGCCACCGCCCACGCCTTCCGCGAACGGCGCGGCGGCTCCGGGACGGGGGCCACCGGCGGACCGACGCGGGTCGGGCCCGCCTGGGGCGGAATGGGGACCGGCGGCGGCTGCCAGGCGTTCGGCGGCCACTGCCACTGTCCTCCGGTGGGCTGCCCAGTCATCTGCTCGTCCTTCCAGCGCGCCCCCCGCCGTACCTTTCCGGTGCTCAACGAGTGCGCGGACGCCGGGACATGACCCGGAAGAGGGGTCTGAACGGGCGTGGATTGCCGCCGCGCCACATGCTGGGGGTCATGGAGACCAACAGCACGACCGCACACCTGGTCGAGGTGGCCGAGTTCCGGACCGACAGCCGCTACCGCCTCGTCCACTTCGAGGGCCACGGCTGGGAACCGCTCGCCCCCGAGGAGTTCGAGCCACGGATCCACCAGCTCTTCCCCGACCTCGACCCGCGCGACCCGGCCAAGGTGCACTGGGCCGACCGCCCCTGGGAATGGCCGGCCTGGCACCCCGGTGAAGCCTGATCCACTGATCGCCGAGCTACCGTTCGCTACGCTTTCCGGGTGAGCGTGGATCACTTCTGGCGTCGCCTGCCGGGTCAGGCCGTGGACACCTGTTCGCCCGAGGAGCTCGGCGAGCTGGTGCCCCGGAGCCGCGACCTCCGGTACGACCGGCTGGTCGCCGACGGACTCGCCCTCGGGGTGCGGCAGACCGCAGCCCTGATGGAAGTCGCGCTCACCGAGAACGGACTGCATCCCGACCCGGCCGCCCGGCTGCCCGTCTACGGCGGCGCCCGCCCGGCAGCCGGGGCCGAGATGCTGGTGCTGCGCCCCGAACAGGTCGCCGCCGCCTTCACCTTCCTGCGCGACTCGGCGCTCGGCGAACTCGTCCGCCAGCAGGGCACCGTGCTCGCCCGACGGGTCGCCCAGCTGGACTCCGTGCCACCCTGGTCCGAGACCTGGGCCGCCCGCGTCGTCAACGACCTGCGCGAGCTACGGGACTTCTTCGCGGGCGCGGCCGCCGCCGGGGATGCTGTGGTCGTACGGGAGTCGGAGGGAGCGGCCCAGTGAGCAGTGGGAGCAGGGCGGGCGCCGGGAGCACGGCGGGGGCGGTCAGCACGGCGGGCGCGGGGAGGACTGCGGGCACCGAGGGCACCGCGAGCACGGCCGGTTACGGCGAGGCGGCGGAGCAACTCGCCGTCCAGTACGAGAGCGTGTCCTTCACCGAGGTCCACCGGTCGCGCCTGCACCTCTACCCGGCCGCGCCCGCCGCCGTCCTGGACATCGGCGCGGGCACCGGGCGCGACGCCGCCGCCCTCGCCGCCCTCGGCCACCGGGTGGTGGCGGCCGAACCGACGCCCGAACTGCGGGCCGTGGGCGAACGCCTGCACCCGGACGCGGGCATCCGGTGGGTCGCGGACGAGCTGCCCGCGCTGCCCCGACTGAGCGCCGAGGGTGAGCGCTTCGACCTCATCCTGCTCACCGCGGTGTGGATGCACCTCACCCCCGCCGAAGGCCCGTCCGCCATGGACGCCCTGGCCCGCATGCTCGCCCCCGGCGCCCGCCTCGCCCTCACCATCCGCCACGGCCCCGTCCCACCCGGCCGCCGGATGTTCGACCTCCCACCCGAGCACACCATCACCCTGGCGCAGGCCCGCGGCCTCCGACTGCTCCACCGCAGCGCCCGCCCCGACCTGCACGGCCGGGAGGACGTCAGCTGGACCGAGCTGGTCTTCGGCCGCGGGCACTGACCGGCGGCTCCGGGCATGAGCCGGGGGCGCCGGTGGCCGTGCACGTCAGCGCCAGAACTCGGTGAGGTGCCCGGCAAGGGCCCGGCCCTGGTCGTAACCGGCTCGGGCGGCCGGCGGACGCGCGGCGGGTCAGCAGCGCAGTTCGGGCGGGAAGCCCGTCCAGCGCAGCTCTTCGGGCAGGTGGCTCTGGTCGTTCAGGAGCAGGACGGACGAGGGGCGTCCGGGGGTGAAGCGCAGCACGGTGAGGGCCGCGTTGGCGGCGTTGAGGCCGAGCCAGCGCCACCTGGGGGCGTCCAGGGTGTGGCGGACCAGCCAGCCGACCAGGAACGCGTGGGTGACGACCAGTTCGTGCCGCTCCTCGCCGCCCGGGACCGGCCCGGTGAACCGTTCGACGGCCCGGCGGGCCAGCTCCGGGCCCCGGGGGGCGGCCTCGCCGTGGCGGGCGAGGTAGAGGTAGCGGGTGGCGGTGTCGGGCACGGGCAGGCTCCGGGGCTTCGCTGGGGAACGATGGTGTCCCTCAGCGACGCCCGCGGAGCCGCCGCCGGTTCCGGGTCAGCCGGTGTGGGCCTGGTCCAGCAGCGCGAGTTCCTCCGCCGTCAGCCGTACCGCGCCCGCGGCGATGTTGTCCTCCAGGTGCGCCACGTCGCCGGTGCCCGGGATGGCGAGGACGTGCGGGCCGCGGTGCAGCGTCCAGGCGAGCCGGACCCGGGCCGTGCTGATCCCGCGGGCCTCGGCCACCGCCCGTACCTGGGCGGGTTCGGCCTCGCCGGCGCCGTCCTGCCGACCGGCGCCCGCGATGGCGTAGAAGGGGACGAAGGCGATGCCCTGCTCGCCGCACAGCCGCAGCAGCTCGTCCTGGGCGGGGGAGGCGCCGATGCCGTACGGGTTCTGCACGCAGGTGACCGGGGCGATGGTCCGCGCCTCGGCGAGCTGGTGGGGGTGGATGTTGGACAGGCCGAGCCGGCGGATCAGGCCGGCCTGCCGCAACTCGGCGAGTGCGCCGAAGCGTTCGGCGATCGAGTCGGTGCCGAGGATGCGCAGGTTGACCAGGTCGAGGTGGTCGCGGCCGAGTTGGCGCAGGTTCTCCTCGACCTGGGCGCGCAGCCCGGCGGGGGTGCGGGCGTGCTCGCTCCACTCGCCGTCGGGGCCGCGGGCGGGACCGACCTTGGTGGCGATCACCAGGTCGTCGGCGTACGGGGCGAGAGCCCGGTTGATCAGCTCGTTGGCGGAGCGCAGCGGGGAGAAGTAGAACGCGGCGGTGTCGATGTGGTTGACGCCCAGTTCGACGGCGCGGCGCAGCACCCGCAGGGCCTGCTCGCGGTCGCGCGGCACGGCGTCGGGCATCAGGGCCGGGCCGGTCTGCGGCAGGCGCATTGTGCCGAAGCCGATCCGGTGGACGGCGCGGTCGCCGAGGTTCCAGGTGCCGGAGGCGGCGGCGGTCACGGTGGTGTCGGAAGTCATGCCGGTCATGATCGGTTCTGGACTAGCCTGACCGCCACTGATTCGCGAATGTGCGAATCCATTGGGCATGTTCGGGGGGCGGGTGTTGGCGGAGCTGCGGTTCACGGCGGGCGACCTGGCACGGATGCGGTTCGCGGTCGCACCGATGTGGGAGGTCGGACCGAGCCTGCGCCTGTTGCGCTCGGGGCTCCCGCACGCCGTCCACGGGCCCTGGGCGGAGCAGGTGCGGCCCCGGCTGACGGCGCTCGGCCCGGCCTTCGGACTGCTCGCCGAACTCGTGCCGCCCACCGGCTACGTGCCGGACTTCATCAACCCGGCCCCGGCCGGCCCGGCGCCGACCCTCGACGAGGAACTCGCCTCGATCCGCTCCACCCCCGCCGGGCAGGTCCGGCGCGACCTCGACCGGCTCGCGGCGGAACACGGCGCGCTCGGGCCCCGGCTGCGCGCCCTGCACGCCGATCCGGCAGCCGGGCTGGGGCGCCTCGCCGAGGCGATCGAGGCGTACTGGGAGCTGGCGCTCGCGCCGTACTGGGCGAGGATCCGCGCGGTGCTCGACGCGGACGTGCTGCACCGGGCCCGGCAGGCCGCCGAGCACGGCGCCGCGCGGGTGCTGAACGACCTGCACGCCGAGCTGCGGTGGGCGGAGGACACCCTGAGGCTGAGCCGCCGCTCCCGCCCGATGTCCCGCCGGACGGCCGGGCCGGGCCTGCTGCTGATCCCGTCCGCCTTCACCGGCCCCGGCCTGTACACCCTGTTCGCCCCGCCGGACCCGCCCCAACTCGCCTACCCGGCCCGGGGGATCGGCGGCCTGTGGGCGGCGAAGGCGCCCACGCCCGGTACGGCGGCTCTCGCGGCGGTGCTCGGCCGCTCCCGCGCCCTGCTGCTCGCCGAACTCGCCGCCCCCGCCTCGACCACCGAACTCGCCCGCCGCACCGGGCTGTCGCCCTCGGCCGTCTCCCAGTACCTGACGGCGCTGCGCGACGCCCGCCTGGTGAGCGCCCACCGGGCGGGGCGCTGGGTGCTGTACGCCCGGACGGCCACGGCGGAGGCACTGCTGATCCCCGAGGGCTGACGCCCGTTAGGCTGCGAGGCATGGAACCCGTCGAGCAGCAGCCACAGGGCCCGTTGACCGCCTTCGACGGACGCCTCGTCCTCGACCCCGACGCCCGGACCGCCACCGTGGACGGCCGGGAGGTCCGGCTCACCTACCAGGACGTCCGGGGCCTGCGCACCCTGATCGAGCTGGGCGAAGGGGTGCACGATCCGCTGGACATCCTGATGCGCGGCTGGGGCGTCTGCCTCGACCCCCGGGAGCTGCGGTACCCGATGGCCGTCCTGCGGATGAAGCTCGGCGAGCCGCGGTGGATCGTCCGGGTCGGGGACCGCTACGGCCTGCGGCCCCCGGGCCCATCGTCGTCTGGGAAGCTGACGTCATGACGCTTCCGATGCTTCGCTGCGCCGTCCTGGACGACTTCCAGGGCGTCGCCACCAGCTCTGCCGACTGGTTGCCGATAGCCGACCGGGTCCAGGTGACCTCCTTCCGCGAGCACCACGGCTCGGAGGAGGAACTGGCCGCCGCGCTCGCCGGGTTCGACATCGTGGTCACCCTGCGCGAGCGGGTGCCGTTCCCCGCCACGCTGTTCGACCGGCTGCCGAGGCTCAAGCTGCTGATCGCCTCCGGCATGCGCAACTCCGTCATCGACCACACGGCCGCCGCGGCGCACGGCGTCACGGTCTGCGGCACCGCCAGCTCCGGCACCCCGCCCGTCGAGCTGACGTGGGCCCTGCTGCTCGGCCTGGCCCGCGGCATCGTCCAGGAGAACACCGCGCTGCGCGAGGGAGGACCGTGGCAGAGCACCGTCGGAGCCGACCTGCGCGGGCGGACGCTCGGACTGCTCGGCCTCGGGCGAATCGGCGCGCTCGTGGCCCGGGTGGGGCTCGCCTTCGGGATGGACGTGCTCGCCTGGAGCCGGAGCCTGACGGACGAGCGGGCGGCCGAGGCGGGCGTGCGCCGGGCGGGCTCCAAGGAGGAACTGCTGCGGGAGAGCGACTTCGTCTCGGTCCACCTCGCCTCGAACGCGGGCACCCGGGGGCTGATCGGCGCCGCCGAGCTCGCCCTGATGAAGCCCGACGCCTACCTGGTCAACACCTCCCGGGCGGCGATCGTCGACCAGGACGCGCTGCTCGCCGCGCTCACCGACGGCCGGATCGCGGGCGCCGCCCTGGACGTCTTCGACGTCGAGCCGCTGCCCGCCGACCACCCGCTGCGCAGCGCGCCCCGGCTGCTGGCCACCCCGCACCTGGGCTACGTCTCGCGGGACAACTACCGTCGGTACTTCGGCGAGGCGGTGGAGGACATCGCGGCCTTCCTCAAGGGTGAGCCGATCCGCCGTCTGGGCTGACACGGGCCCCGTGCTCCGGCTCCCGGTCGCATACTGACCGCATGGCGAGCGGAGACGGCTACGGGTACCGGGGGACGGGCCGACGCGGGGTGCTGCGGGCGGGGGCGGCGGCGGTGCTGCTGGGGGCGGTGGGGTGTTCGAGTGGGGGCAAGTCCGTGACATCGGCCACGAGTTCCGCCGCTTCACCGACCGTAACCCCGACCGCGACGCCCACGCCGACCCCGACCCCGACCCCGCTGCCCAACCCGCCGCTCTGGCAGCCCGGCCCCGGCGAGATCCAGCCCGACGTCAAGCGCCGCGCCGTCGAGCTGGTCGCCGCGCTCGGGGCCTGGCCGCCCGGCGGGCAGGGCGGGGAGGCGGCCAGGGCCCGGGTGGCCGCGCTCGGCCTGCCGCCGGGCCTGGCGGACCAGGCCGGGCGGCTCGCCCCGGCGGCGGCCGAGGCGAGCCTGGAGGTGATCGACGCCCAGTACGGCGGGATCCTGGCCGACTCGGCGAGCGTGCTGGTGGTCTGCCGCCAGTGGACCCGGCAGCCGGACGGCTCGGTGGCCCCGGGCGGGATCACCGTGGACGTCCGGCTGAGCCGGGCCGAGCCGCGCTGGAACGTCACCGACCTGCACCCGGGCGATCCGGGCCCGCCCGCCGCCTCGCCCTCCCCGGCGGTGGCCAAGGTGCTGGCCGAGCCGAGGATCGAGCTGCCGCCCGAGGCGGCGGCCGACCTGCTCAGCGGCAACGTCCACGACACCGTGCCGACGGCGATGCTGCGGCTGGCCGGCCCGTACACGCTGTCGGTGAGCGTGGTGCGCAGCGGCCACCCGTTGGACGTCTTCGGGACGAACCGGCCCAGCGACCATCCGCTGGGCCGGGCCTTCGACGTCTGGCGGATCGACGGCCGTGCGGTGGTGGACCCGGCCACGCCCCGGCAGCTGATCGAGTCCTTCATGCGGGACGCGGCGGCGGCCGGCTCGTACAACGTGGGCGGGCCGGTGGCGATCGCGGGTGTCGGCAACCAGTTCTTCACCGACGACACCCACCACGACCACGTCCACATCGGGTTCAACCGCTAGCTGTGGAAGGCTAGTTGACGATGACCGCGCTCCAGGCCGCGGCGACCGCGTTGTACTCGGTGCTGCCGGCGCCGTACAGGTCGCGGGCGGCGTTGAGGGAGGCGGCGCGGGCGCCCTTGTAGTTGGTGGTGGAGGTCATGTAGACGGTCAGCGCGCGGTACCCCGTCTACGCTGCCATCGTGACGATCGACTACCGGTGGCGCGGCGCGGGGCTGTTGGGGCTCCGGTCCGAGGTCTAGGCTCTCGGCCCATGGACGGATGGGTGGGGGCCTGGACCGGCGGGCGGGCGGCGGTGCACATCGGCAATGTCGCGGACTTCAACGCGCAGTTCTTCGCCCCCGGCATGGACGCGGAGCAGCGGGCGCGGCGGCTGCGGCAGGCGCACCACTACGCCTGCCTCGCCGTCGGGTACAGCCCGGAACCGGCCGTGCTGGTGCTCCCCGCCGAGGTCGACCGGGAGTGGACCGACTGGCTGGCCCGGGAGTTGGAGTGGGGACCGGTCGAGGTGCACAGCGGGCTGGCGGCCGGTCAGACGCTCGCCGAGGCGCTCGCCGCCCGGCCTGCCCTCTCCGCGCGGATCGCCGACTCCGGTCACCCGGTGGTCAGTTGGGGCCGCACGGCCGCGCAGGGCGAGGCGCCGGAGCTGGCCGCCGTCCGCCGCTACGAGTCCAAGACCGCCGCGCACGGACTGTTCGCCGCCCTGGCGGCCGAGCACCCCGGCATCGTCGTCCCCGCGCAGGAGCATCTGGACAGCCGCCGCCGTGCGGCGAGGAGGCTGACCACCCGCGCCGCCCGGGGGCTGACCACCGTACTGAAGAGCCCGCACGGCGTCGGAGGCTACGGCACCGTCGTGGTGGAGCCAGCCGAGCTGTTCGCCGCGGGCGGCGGGGGCGCCCTGCTGCGCGGCCTGGTCCGCTCCGAAGTCCTGCCGCCGCAGGGCGAGTTGCTGCTGGAGGAGTACGTGGACCCGGGCCCGGCCGCCCGGCTGCGCGACCTCACCTACGACGCCGTGGTCGGCCCGGACGGCACCGTGCACCCGGTCGGGGCGGGCGCCATGGACGTCGCCGGCACCCGCTACCAGGGCGTCACCGTCGGCCCAGGCGCCGTGCCCCGGGCCGCCGCCGAGACGGCCCGACGGTTCGCCCTCGCGGTGGGGCAGCGGCTCGCCGCGGACGGCTACCGGGGCTGGTACGACGTCGACTTCGTCACCGACCGGCAGCGCCGGCTCGCCCCCACCGAGATCAACCTGCGGCTCACCGGCCCCGCCATCGCCTTCGTGCTGCGCGAACGCCTCGACCGGGTGCGCGGCCCGGGCCACCTGGTCCGCACCCTGGACGCGATGCCGCTCGGCGCCCGGCTCGCCCCCGAGGCGCTGCACGACCACCTCGACCGGCTGCGCCCGCGCTGCGCCCGGCTCGGCGTGACCCTGCTGCCGCTGATCCCGACGGCGGGCCACGATCCGGAGCCCGCCGTCGGCCTCGCCCTCGCCGGGCCGGACGCCGAGGCGCTGGACGCCGCGCAGGCGGTGGTGGAGGCGGCCAACCACGCGCTGACCGGGATGTTCGAGGCGCTGCGCTGAGACCTACTTCTTCGCCTTCGGTTTCGGCTTCCGGAGCAGGAAGACCACGACCACCACCGCGGCCAGCATCAGTGGGATGTTGAAGACGTAGATCATCGCGGTCTCGCGCGGCCAGTCGGTGGCGGAGGTCAGCCGGTACAGGTTGTCCTGCGGCCACCAGGAGGCGAGCAGCCAGAACACCGAGAGGTGGGTCAGCAGGGACAGCCGGAGCGAGCGGCCCTGCCGCAGCAGCGCCGGGAGGCCGGTGAAGAAGAAGGCCAGCCCGGCGCCGAAGGCGGCGCACTCGCCCCAGTAGAGCAGCCCGAACCAGAAGTGGTAGCCGGAGGGCACCCCCGAGAGGTCCGTCGAGCCGGGGAAGAAGTGGTCGGTGGTGGCCCGGGAGACGAGGGTGGCGGCCACCGTGATGAAGAGCGCGAAGCAGCCCGTCACGTCCTTGTCGGGTATCCCGCCCCCGGCCTTGCCGCCGCCCTTCCTGCTGCCACCCGCCTTGGCGGAGCGCGGCCCGGTGTGGGCCGGCGGGGCCGGCAGCGGCAGCGCGGAGCGGTCCAGCTTCCCGGCCCGGGTGCGCGGCAGCTCCGGGACGGGGATGACGGCGGCGGGTGCGGAGCAGCCCTTGAGCTGCTCCGCCAGGTACTGGGTGAGTGACCAGCCGTCCGTCGCCTCCGGCGTCCCCTGGGCAGGCACCGCGTAGCCGACCAGCACCCGCTGCCCCGGGGCCGGCTCCACCTCGACCACGGCAGCCTCCCGCACCGCGGGGTGGGCGCGCAGCGCGCCCTCCGCCCGGGCCGCGGCCTTGACCCGGGTGCTCACCGTGGTCGCCCGGTCCGGGCCGAGCGGACCGACCACGGTCGCGGCCCGGCCGACGAACTCCAGCACGCCGTCCGCCCGCAGCAGCCCGAGGTCGCCGGTGAGCAGCACCCGCCCGTCCGGGTCGAAGTCCGCCCGGAGGAAGCGCCGGGAGGTGTCCGCCGGCCGGTTGAGGTAGCCGCGGGTCAGGCCGCCTCCCGCGATCGCGATCTCGCCGACCCGCCCGGGCGCCACCGGGGCGGCGTCGGGGCCGAGCACGTACACCCGGGTGCCGGGGAAGGGCCGGCCGATCAGCGAGACCCGCTCCGCCCCCTCGGCGACGGCCGTGCCGCGCACGTCGAAGTAGGTGCTGTCGACGGTGGCCTCGGCCAGGCCGTAGACGTTCAGCACCCGGGTGAAGTCGCCGAGCAGCCGCTGCAGGCTCACCTGCTCGTCCAGGTACCACTTCTCGGCGCCGACGGTGAGCAGCCGCACCCCGGGCAGCCCGGCGCCGCTCGCCTCCAGCAGGCCGGTGAGGCGGCGCGCGGTGCGGACGTTCAGCTCCATGACCGTGATCCGCTCCTCCGTCACCAGGGCGGGCAGGGCGGCGAGGTCGGCGGTGCGGTCCAGGGTGAGGTTGAACGGGGTGACCACCAGGGTGGCGCCGGTACAGAGCGCCCGGACCCAGTCGGCGGTGAAGACGTCGAACTCCAGGCTCGCGGTCTGCAGGATCCGGTCCTCGGCCGTCAGCCCGTACACCTCGCGCCAACCCGCGTACGCCGCCAGCAGGTTGCGGTGCTCGACCAGGGCGCCGGTGGGCAGGCCGGTGGAGCCGGAGGTGTAGAACACGCAGGCCAGGTCGCCGGGTTCGACCTCGGGGTGCTCGAACTCCCGGTCCGGCGAGGCCGGTTCGTCCACCTCGTCGGCCTGGTCGATGCAGACCGCCCGCGACCCGCCCGCGTCCGCCAGTCGCGCCCGGTGGCGCTGCTCGGTCAGCACCAGGTCAGGCGCCGCGTCGGACAGCACGTGCCGCAGCAGCGCGTCGGGCGCGGTCGGCTCGACCGGCACGAACGCGGCGCCCGCCTTGAGCACCGCCAGTAACGCGACGTACACCTCGGTGCCCCGGCCCAGCGCGACCGCCGCCCGGCCGCCCGGGGCCAGCCCGCGCCGCGCCAGTACGGCGGCCAGCCGGCCGGCCCGCGCGTCCAACTCCCCGTACGTCAGCTCCGCCCCGCCGCAGCGCACCGCCACCGCCTGCGGGGCCCGGCGGGCCTGCCGCTCGACCAGCCCGTGCAGGGTCTCCGGCCGCTCCTCGTCCGCAACCATCACGCCTCCCCCTCGTCCCCCTGCGGAAAGGCACAATGTTCCTCCCAACTCCCCTCGCGCAACAGGGTTCTGCTGAGTCCGCCCTCGTCCACCCATCGGACGACCGGACTCCGCTCCGGCCGACGGTTGTACGGTGCACACGGACGATCGGCGCCGGCCCGTCCGGTGCGGCGCCCCGCCCGCACCCTGCCCGGCGCCATGAATTCGGAGTCCCCCATGAGCCCGTCCTACGACGGCCCGCTGCTGCGCACCCAGGACGTGGACGTCGTGCGCGACGGCCGGCACCTGCTGCGCGGCATCACCCTGGAGATCCAGCCCGGCGAGCACTGGGCGCTGCTCGGCCCCAACGGGGCGGGCAAGTCCACCCTGCTCGCCCTGCTCGGCGCGGTCTCCCACCCCACCCGGGGCACGGTGGACGTGCTCGGCCGCCGGCTCGGCCGGGTGGACATCCGCGAGCTGCGCGCCCACCTCGGGCACGTCAACCCGCGCCACCCGTTGCGCTCGCCGCTGACCGTGCGCGAGGTGGTGCTCACCGGGTTCACCAACACCATCGAGCCCGAGTGGCACCGCAAGCCCGCCCCCGAGGCGGTGGAGCGCGCCGAGCAGCTGATCGAGACGCTCGGCATGGGCGCGATGGCCGAGGCCGCGTGGACCACCCTCTCCCAGGGCGAGCGCGGCCGGGCGCTGATCGCCCGCGCGCTGATGCCCAGCCCCCGGCTGCTGCTGCTCGACGAACCCGCCACCGGGCTGGACCTGACCGCCCGCGAGCTGCTGCTGGACAGCCTGGACCTGCTGCGCCACCAGCACCCGGAGCTGGCCAGCGTGCTGGTCACCCACCACCTGGAGGAGCTGCCGGAGAGCACCACCCACGCCCTGCTGCTGCGCGGGGGCGAGTGCGTGGCGGCCGGTCCGGTGGACGAGGTGATGACCACCGAGCTGATCAGCGAGACCTTCGGCCACCCGATCCGGATCAGCCGCCACGAGGGCCGCTGGACGGCTCGCGCGGCCGCTGGTCGCACCCCGAGGACGCAGCGGCTCCGGGGGTAGGGGTTCGGGGCGGGGCCGGGGGGGCGGGTATCGACGGTAAAGAGTTCTTACGTAAGGTATGCCTTAGCTAAAAAGGAGGCACCGGCCTGGTCGGTGCTTTACCCGACCTTGGCACCCCCATGCCCTTTTCCGTTGGAGCCCCCATGCCCGCCCGCCGCCGTTCCACCGCAGCCGCGCTGCTCAGCCTCGCCGTGGCGACCGCCGCCCTGGCCGGCTGCGCCTCGAAGAAGGACGACAAGGCGGGCGGCGCGGACGCGGTCAAGGTCAACGCCACCGACACGGCCTGCGAGGTCTCCACGACCAGCTTCCCGGCCGGCCACGTGGTGCTGGACATCAGCAACAAGGGCTCCAAGACCACCGAGGTCTACGTCTACGCCGCCGGCGACAAGATCGTCACCGAGCGGGAGAACATCGGCCCCGGCACCAAGGCCGGCATCAACGCCGAGATCAAGGCCGGCTCCTACGAGATCGCCTGCAAGCCCGGCATGGTCGGCGACGGCATCCGGCAGAAGATCACCGTGACCGGCGAGGGCGGCAGCACCGCCCCGGCCGACCCGCGCCTGGCCGCCGCCGTCGACGCCTACCGGAAGTACGCCCAGGAGCAGGCCGACGCCACCATCCCGGCCGTCGAGGCCTTCGCCGCCGCGATCAACGGCGGCGACCTGGTGAAGGCCAAGTCGCTGTACGCGCCCTCGCGCACCGGCTGGGAGCGCACCGAGCCGGTCGCCGAGAGCTTCGGGGACGTCGACCCCAAGACCGACACCCGCGAGGACAAGCTGGAGCAAGGCCAGCAGTGGACCGGCTGGCACCGGCTGGAGAAGGCGCTCTGGGCCGACGCGAAGATCGGCGAGGACGAGAAGAAGCTCGCCGACCAGCTGGTCAACGACCTCAAGGACTGGCAGAAGAAGATCCCCGAGGCGGAGATCACCGCGACCAGCATGGCCAACGGCGCCAAGGAACTGCTGGACGAGGTCGCCACCAACAAGATCACCGGCGAGGAGGACCGCTACAGCCACACCGACCTCGCGGACTTCCAGGCCAACGTCGAGGGCGCCCAGAAGGCCTACGAGCTGCTGAAGCCGGTCGCCGCCGAGAAGGACCCGGAGCTCGCCAGGACGCTCGACTCCGAGTTCGCCGCCATCAACACCCTGCTCGCCAAGTACCAGCAGGCCGACGGCACCTTCACCCCCTACGGCAAGGTCACCGAGGCCGAGCGCAAGACCTTCTCCGACGCGGTGAACTCGCTGGGCGAGCCGCTGTCGAAGCTGGCCGCCGCCGTGGTCGTCAAGTAGATCGTCCGCCCGGTCCTCCGCCCGGCCGTCCGCCATGTCGTCAAGTAGCCGGTCACCGGCCGCAGTTCAGTAGTTCCGCAAGAGTGAGAAGGGCCCGCCCGCCGATGGACGCCGAGAACGAGCAGCAGAACGGCACCCCGGCCGCTGCCACCGCCACCACCACCAACCGGTCCGCGGTCAGCCGCCGCGCCGTCATCGGCTGGGCCGGTGCGGGCGTCGCGCTCGGCGCCGCCGCCGTCGGCTCGGTCGCCGCGGCCGTCCGGCAGGACGACGACCCGGTCCCGGCGGCGAACGCCGTGGCCGGTGGGGAGGTGCCCTTCTACGGCGAGCACCAGGCGGGCATCTCCACCCCGGTCCAGGACCGGCTGCACTTCGCGGCCTTCGACATCTCCGAGAAGGCCACCCGGGAATCCCTGGTCAAGCTCCTCAAGGAGTGGACCAAGGCGGCCGCCGCGATGACCGGCGGCCGCGAGGTCGGCACCGGCGCCGTCCCCGCTTCCGCCGAGGCGCCGCCGGACGACACCGGCGAGGCGCTCGGCCTGCCGGCCTCCCGGCTCACCCTCACCATCGGCTTCGGGCCCAGCCTGTTCGAAAAGGACGGCGTCGACCGCTTCGGCCTCAAGGCCCAGCGCCCCGACGCCCTGATCGAGCTGCCGAACTTCAAGGGCGACAAGCTCGACCCGCTGCGCAGCGGCGGCGACCTGTGCGTCCAGGCCTGCGCCGACGACCCGCAGGTCGCCGTGCACGCGATCCGCAACCTGGCCCGGATCGGCATGGGCACCGTCAACATCCGCTGGTCCCAGCTCGGTTTCGGCAAGACCTCCTCGACCACCCCGGACGAGCAGACCCCGCGCAACCTGATGGGCTTCAAGGACGGCACCCACAACATCGCGGGCACCGACACCGCCAACCTGTCCGAGCACGTCTGGGCCGCCCCCGGCGACGGCCCGGAGTGGATGACCGGCGGCTCCTACCTGGTCGCCCGGCGGATCCGGATGCACATCGAGACCTGGGACCGCGCCTCGCTCAAGGACCAGGAGGACACCTTCGGCCGCACCAAGGGCGAGGGCGCCCCGTACGGCAGGGCCAAGGAGCACGACGCCCCCGACCTCAAGGCGATGCCCGCGACCTCGCACGTCGCCCTGGCCCACCCCGACGCCAACAACGGCCTGATGATCCTGCGCCGCGGCTTCTCCTTCACCGACGGCACCGACGGCCTCGGCCGCCTCGACGCCGGACTGTTCTTCCTCGCCTACCAGCGCGACACCCGCAAGGCCTTCGTACCGCTGCAGCAGCGGCTCGCGGCCTCCGACAAGCTCAACGAGTACATCCAGCACGTCGGCTCCGCCCACTTCGCCTGCCCGGCGGGCGTGCGCAAGCCGGGGGAGTGGTGGGGCCAGGCCCTCTTCGGCTGAGCCCGTCCACCCGCCCCCACCACCCCGAGGAGTCAGCCGTGTTCGGCAACTACCTGATCGGCCTGCGCGAAGGCCTCGAAGCCAGCCTGGTCGTCTGCATCCTGATCGCCTACCTGGTCAAGACCGGCCGCCGGGACAAGCTGCCGCCGGTGTGGCTCGGCGTCACCGCGGCCGTGGTGCTCTCCATGGTCTTCGGCGCGGTGCTGCAGTTCGGCTCCTCGCAGCTCACCTTCGAGGCGCAGGAGGCGCTCGGCGGCTCGCTGTCGATCATCTCGGTCGGGCTGGTGACCTGGATGGTGTTCTGGATGCGGCGCACCGCCCGGCACCTGAAGACCGAACTGCACGGCAAGCTGGACGCGGCGATCGCGATGGGCACGACGGCCCTGGTGGTCACCTCCTTCCTGGCGGTCGGCCGCGAGGGCCTGGAGACCGCGCTGTTCATCTGGTCGGCGGTGCAGGCCACCGATGACGGCTGGAACCCGCTCGTCGGCGCCGCGCTCGGCCTGCTCACCTCGGTGGTGCTCGGCTGGCTGTTCTACCGGGGCGCGCTGAAGATCAACCTGGCGAAGTTCTTCACCTGGACCGGCGCGATGCTGGTCGTGGTCGCGGCCGGCGTGCTCGCCTACGGCGTGCACGACCTCCAGGAGGCTGGCTGGCTGCCCGGCCTGCACTCGCTGGCCTTCGACATCTCCAGCACCATCCCCAAGGACAGCTGGTACGGAACCCTGCTGAAGGGCGTGTTCAACTTCCAGCCGGACCCGACCGTGCTGCAGCTGGTGGTCTGGCTGGCCTACCTGCTGCCCACCCTGGCCGTCTTCTTCAACCTGTTCGGTGGAAAGGCGAAGCCCGTCACCGCCAAGCCGGCCGCCTGACCCGGCGGTTCGACCGCACCCCACCGCCCCGCCCGGCACCCGCCGGGCGGGGCGGTGTCGTGTGAACGACCCTAGAGAGCGTGGGCCTTGGACATGAAGAAGAGGATGAGCAGCAGCCCGAAGCCGGCCGCGATGAACGGGCCGAGCGCGAGCTGCCGGTGTATCCCGGAGGCGTTGTGTTCACTCCACAGGTGCGATTCGGCTGTTTCGCGCGCGCCCCAGGACACCCGCCGCTGGTAGTCGCAGCTGCCGCACTCCACATAGCGCTCGTTGTCCCCGCGCGACACGATCATCGCCGTGTGCTGGTACCCGTGCGCGTCCGTGCCCGTGAACCGGCTCGTGATCACGGCCCACCCCCCTTGAGACGTAGCTTCCGTTCGCAGTGATCCTTGCACGTATCACTGAATCAATTCCCCACCGCCCGTGGAACCAAGCCGGTCGTCCAACTCCTGGTCTGCGCCGCCGGACTGACCACCGGCTCGCCACAACCCTCCAACCGGGGCGTGGTGTTCAGCGGCCCGTGATGCGACGGAGCCCCGGACGGTGCGAACCGTCCGGGGCTCCGTCCCGGTGCGAGGTGACCGTCCGTGAGCACCAGTGTTCGTACGCACCTCCCGGGGTCCCCGGGTGGAGTGGCACCTCCGGACTCCCGTGGTCATGCTGGGAGGTGGACGCCTCCGCTCGACCTGCGTACCTCGCTCACTCTGCGTACCCATGGAGAGAACATGAACGTCCACAGACCCTCCCGACTGCTCGCGTTCGGCACCGGCACGCTCACCGCCACCCTCCTGCTCACCGTGTGCGGCAGTGCGGGAGCGCAGACGCAGACGTCGACGTCGACGGCGGTCGCCAAGGGCACCGCCACCGTGGCGACGGCTGCCCGGTCGACCGTCGCCCGCTGCACGACCGGCGAGCTCAGGGCCACCGTGCAGCTCCAGGCCGCCGGCTCCGCGATGGTGATCCTGGAGAACAAGGGCGGCCACACCTGCACCCTGTTCGGTTACCCGGGCTACCGTGGCCTGCGCGCCGACAACCGTCCGGAGGCGCTGGCCGTCAAGCGCGCGCCGCACCCCGGTCCGCCGGAGAAGGTCACCCTCAAGCCGGGGACGGCCGCCTTCGCCGGTCTCAAGTGGTCCGCCTGCCAGAAGTCGGACCGGAGCTGCCACGTGATCTCCGGGCTGCAGCTCACCCCGCCGGACGAGACCAAGCAACTGACGGCCAAGGTGCTCGGCCTGGACGGCAAGCCGGTCACCCAACTCACCGTGTCCGCAGCGGGGCTGACCACCGGCTCGCTGCAACCCGTCAGCCAGGGCGTGGTGTTCCGCCCTGGATCGTGACGCGCATCCTCGCCTGACGCGACGGAGCCCCGGGACGGTGCGAACCGTCCGGGGCTCCAGCAGGGCGAAGCCCGTCACCGCGAAGCCGGCCGCCTGACCGGCCGGCCGACCCCGTGGAGCCGCCCCGCCCGTCGGCGGGGCGGTTTCGTCATGAGTACGTCACAGCCGCAACCGGGTCGGTCGTGGGTCTCGTACTCCCCGGTGGAAGTTCCGTACCGAACACGTACCCATGGGGGGACCATGACCGTCCGCAGGCCAGCCAAGCTCGTCGCCACCGGTGTGACCGCGCTCGCCGCCGCGCTGTTGCTGACAGCGTGCAACGACGACGCCGGGACCGGGGCGCAGCCGGCACCGACGGTGACCGTCACCGGTGCGGCGCCTGCCCAGCCGACCGGAGCCGGCAGGACGGCAACCGGCAAGGCGACCGTCCCGGGGGCCGCGCCCACCGGTCCGATGGCCACCCAGCCGGTCGGCACGCGGTGTAAGGCCGACGAACTCGCCGTCACCGTTCAGCTCCAGGACGCCGGATCGGCCATGGTGCTGCTCACCGCCAAGGATGGTCGCACGTGCACCCTGTTCGGCTACCCGGGGTACGGCGGACTGCGCGCCGACAACAGCGTGGACCCGCTGACGGCCAAGCGGGAGCCGTACCCCGGGGCGCCCACGGCGATCACCCTGAAGCCGAACACCACCGCCTTCGCCGGCCTCAAGTGGAACTCCTGCGACAAGGCCGACCCGAGCTGCCACGTGATCACCGGTCTGCAGCTCACCCCGCCGGACGAGACCAAGCCGGTGACCACCCAGGTGATCGGTCTCGACGGCCAGCCGGTCACCCAACTCCTGGTCTCCGCCCAGGGCCTGACCACCGGCAGCCTGCAGCCCTCCAACCAGGGCGTGGTCTTCCCCAAGTCGTGAGGCGCGGGAGCCCCCCGGGGGGCGGTTCCATCGAACCGCCCCCCGGGGGGCTCCCGTCTTACGCCCGGACTACTGGCTCTTGATCGCGTCCAGGATGTCCAGCTTCGCCGCCCGGTGGGCCGGCCAGAGCGCGGCCAGCAGGCCGATCACGGCGGCCGCGAGCAGGAAGCAGACGATCTGCACCGGCGGCACCACGGTGCCGAGGCCCTTGAGGTCGCCCGCCAGCGTACGGATCGTCGCCCAGGCCGTCAGGATGCCCAGGCCGACCCCGACCAGCCCGCCGAACAGCGCGATCAGCAGCGACTCCAGCCGGACCATCCGGCGGATGCCGAGCCGGTCCAGGCCGATCGCCCGCAGCATGCCGATCTCCCGGCGGCGCTCGAACACCGACATCGCCATGGTGTTGACCACACCGAGCACCGCGATCACCACGGACATGCCGAGCAACCCGTACATCAGGTTCAGGATGTCGGTGATGGCCTGGCGGCTCTCCGCCTTGATGTCCTTGTCGCCCTTGACCGCGATCAGCGGGTTGCCGCCGGTGGCGTCGCGCAGTGCCTGCTTGAGCTCCGGGGTGGCGCCGTTCGCGCCCTTGACCAGGACCTTGTTCAGGCCGGAGCCGGGCAGCGCGTGCGGGCCGACCACGGACTCCGGGGCCATCACGGTGGCCAGCGCGGTGTCGGGCTCCAGGATGCCGCCGACGGTGAGCGTGCCCTTGGCGCCGTCCGGGTAGGTGACGGCGAGGACGTCACCGAGCTTGTAGCCGGCGTGCTCGCTGCGGCTGGAACTCACCAGCAGCTTGCCCTGCTTGAGGGCGTCCGCCGAGCCCTCCTTGATCCTGATGGTGGTGAGCTGGTCGATGGTCGCCGCGTCCACCGCGGTCACCCACTCGGTGTCGCCCTCGTTCCCGCCGAGCGTGACCGGGACGCCGCGGTCGGCGCTCACCGCGCTGACGCCGGGGGTCTTGGCGATCTGGGCGGCGACCTCGGGGGAGAGCATCGAGCCGTTCTGCATGGCCACCGTGTAGTCGGCCTTGAGCTCGCTCGACGAGGAGTCGTCCACGGCCTTGTTGACCGAGGCGCCGATCACGGTCAGCGAGGTGATCAGGGTGACGCCGATGGTCAGCGCCGAGGCGGTGGCGGCGGTGCGGCGCGGGTTGCGGACGGCGTTCTCCCGGGCCAGCTTGCCCGGGGTGCCGTACACGGCGCGCAGCAGCGGGGCCAGCAGGGCGATCAGCGGCCGGGACAGCAGCGGGGTCAGCACGAACACGCCGAGCAGCAGCGCGGCCGCGCCGAGGCCGACCAGCTTGACCTCCTTGCCGCTCGCACCGGCGGCCAGCACGCCCAGCCCGGCCACCGAGAACAGCAGTCCGACGGTGTTGCGGACCACCAGGCTCTTCTGGGTGGCGGGCTGCTCGGTGGCGCTCATCGCCGCCACCGGGGCGATCCGGGAGGCCCGGCGGGCGGGCAGCCAGGCGGCCACCAGCGTCACGAGCACGCCGACCGCGAGCGCGGTCAGGACGGTGGTGGGGGCGATCACCAGCGGGCCGTCCGGCAGGTTGGCGTCCAGCGGGCCGTTGAGCAGCGCCTTGAGCCCGACGGCGATCCCGACGCCGGCCAGCAGGCCGCCGACCGAGGCGGTCAGACCGACCAGTACGGCCTCGACCTTCACCGAGCGGGTGATCTGCCGGCGGGTGGCGCCGACGGCGCGCAGCAGGGCCAGTTCCCTGGTGCGCTGGGCGACCAGCATGGTGAAGGTGTTGGCGATGATGAAGATCCCGACGAACAGGGCGATGGCCGCGAAGCCCATCAGGAAGGTGCTCAGGATCTTGGTGCCCTGGGCGATCATCCGGTCCTGCTCGGCGGCCAGCTCGCGGCCGGTCCTGGCCTCGATGTTGTCGCCCTGGGGCAGCGCCTGCTTCACGGCGGTGAGCAGCGCGGCGTCATCGGTGCCCGGCTTGGCCTTGACGTCCAGCTCGGCGAAGCGGCCGGGGCTCAGGTAGAGGTCCTGGGCGGTGGCGCCGTCGAAGGCGGCCAGCGAGCCGCCGGCCATCACGCGCGGGTCGTTGGTGTGCAGGGTGCCGGTGAGCTTGAGCCGCATCACCGGGCCGTTGACCGCGACCCGGACGGTGTCGCCGACCTTGAACCCGCCCTTCTCGGCGGTCCTGGTGTCCAGCGCGATCTCGGCGGCGTCCTTGGGGCCGCGGCCCTCGACCAGCGGGTAGCGCGGGTCGGTGCCGTCGGCGCCCGGCACGTAGTTGGTGCCGGTGGTGGAGAAGCCGTTGCCGATCAGCGCGCCCTTCTTGTCGGCGATGCCGGCGAAGCCGCTGACCACGCCGCGTGCCTCGGCGGCGCCGGGCAGGGCGGCGATCTTCTTACGGGTGTCCTCGGTGAGGGCCGGGCCGGTGGTGCTGTCGGCGCCGTGGTCGTAGCCGCGGCCGACGGCCGAACTGTCGCTGACCGTGACGGCGATGTCGGCGTAGCTCTTGGAGTTCTGGGTCCTGAGCGCTTGGCCCATGGTGTCGGTGAAGACGAGTGTGCCGGCGACGAACGCGGTGCCGAGCATGACGGCCAGCATCGTCATCAGCAGTCGGCCCTTGTGGGCCATTACGTTGCGCAGTGCGGTGCGGAACATGAGGTGTCCTGGGGAGGTTCGTGGGCGTCGGGCTCGTGGGCCGGGTGTCAGCTGGTGCGGCCCTTGGCGTCGAAGCGGCGCATGCGGTCCA